>JBILPK010000143.1:0-8690 GCA_044373875.1 Polymorphobacter sp. | reverse complement strand
CGAGGCGGCGGTGCCGATGAAGGCAAGGCGCAGCGGCGCGATCGATTGCGCCTGGCGGTTGAAGAATTTCGTCGCATTGTTCGATGATTTTTCGGGGCGGAAGGTCGTGAAACTGTAGACGTCGGATGCGAGGCGGTTGTCCCCCAGCAGGTCACCCATCAATTCGGCGGTCAAAACCAGCCCACCACCATTGTAGCGGAAATCGACGATGACTTCGCGGATGCCCTGCGCCTTGAAAGTGGCAAAGGCGTCGCGCAATTGCGGATCGGCGGTCGAGATGAAGGTGCGCAGATTGACATAGCCAACGCGCTTGCCGCCATCATCGATGATGCGGGTGCCGAAACGCGGGCTGACCGGCTGGATGGCGAAATCAGCCTTGGTCATGCTGACGACACGCGTGCCGCCGGCATCGGTGATCCGCACCGTGCGGGTCACCCCGGCGGTCGACGGGCCGAAGGCGGTGCTGATGCCGCCCGAACCCTCCGCCGCGATGATCGCATCGACGCTGCGCAGATCGGCCGCCGAGGTGCCGATGGCGAGGATTTCGGTGCCGCGATCGAGCCCGGCGGCAAAGGCCGGGGCATTTTCATAGGCATCGGCGATGAATACCCGGCGCGCGACGCTGTCGGTCTGCAGGCGGATGCCGAACGCTGCGGTCTGGCCTGAATTGATGAAGGCGTTTTCTTCGGCGATCGAGGTGATGAAGGTGAAGAAGCGGTCACGCCCCTGCGCCCGCGCCGTGGCGGTCAGCGCGTCGATATAGGCTGAAACGCTCGTGAAGAACGCCGGGTCGAGCGTTGCCGGCAAGGTTTCGGGGAACAGGTAGAATTCGCGCAGCTGCGCCGCCGCCCAATCCTGGCGCGAGCGCAGGGAACAGGTGCCGGCGGTGCTGGGGGTCGGCGTCGGCGACGGCGTGACGCCACTGGTTGGTGGCGCGCTGCCACCGCCGCCGCAGGCCGACAGCAGCAACGACAGGGTGACAAGGATGGTGGCAACCGGCGCCCGGCGACGCGCCGCAATGGCACCCGGCACAGCGGTCAGCCCTTGGCCTTGGGCTTGGTCTTCGCCGGGGGTTTCGCCGTTGGCACTTTCGCGACCGGTGTCACCACCGGCACTGCGACCGGCAAGGCGGGCGGGGCCAGCGCCTCTGCCGGGATTGGCGAGGCCGGCGCCGGCGGTGGCACCTTGTCGGCAGCGATCGAGGCCTTGACGATGCGCGACGGATTTTCCGGCGGCTCGCCCTTGGCGATGGCATCGACGAATTCCATGCCGCTGATCACCCGGCCCCAGACGGTATAGGTGCGATCGAGCTTCATCACCGGCTGGAAGACGATGAAGAACTGGCTGTTGGCCGAATCGAGGCCTTGGGCGCGCGCCATCGACACCGCGCCGCGAACGTGCGGCAAATCGTTGAATTCGGCGGCAAGATCGGGGAGCTTGGATCCGCCCTGGCCGGTACCCGTCGGATCACCGCCCTGCGCCATGAAGCCTTCGATGACGCGGTGGAAGACCGTGCCGTCGTAAAAGCCCTCGCGTGCCAGCGCCTTGATACGTTCGACATGCTTGGGCGCCGCATCGGGGCGCATGACGATCCGCACCCGGCCACCGGTCGACAGGTCGAGCACCAGCACATTTTCTTCGTCGATGGTCGCCAGCGATCCCGGCAGCGTCGGCGCCGGGCCCATCTTGGGCAGTACCGGCGGCGCTTTCATGTCGGCCTTGGAGGGGCCGCCCTGCGCATGCACCCCGCCCGACAGGCCAAGCGCGACGATGGCGACAAACGCAAAACGCGACAGATATGACATCATGATCCTCTGCGGTCGGTTTCGGCGACCCTGGCGACAACGTCCGCGGCGACCCGCGGCGTCACGAACTTGCGGATATCCCCCCCGTAAACCGCGATTTCCTTGACCAGTTTCGATGCGATCGGCTGCAACGCGACATCGGCCATCAGGAACACCTGTTCGATATCGTCGTTGAGCGCGCGGTTCATGCCGGTCATCTGGAACTCATACTCGAAATCGCCGGCACCGCGCAGCCCGCGCACGATGATGGTGGCGCCTAGCCGGTCGGCAAAGGTCATCAGCAATTCATCGAATTCGACGACGTCGACGCCGGCAATGCCTTCGCATTCGCGCTTCACCTGCGCCTTGCGCTCGGCAAGGGTGAACATCGGCGATTTCGACGGGTTGGTGGCGACGCCGATGACCAGCCGGTCGACCAGCCGCGCGCCGCGCCGGATGATGTCCATGTGTCCCAGCGTCAGCGGGTCGAAGGTGCCGGGGTAAACGCCGATGCGCATGCGGCTCTCCTAGCGATCGCGTTCGATGGCGAAGCGCGCGATGGCGCGCAACAGATCGGCTTCCTCGCCGAAACCGTGCAGGTGTGCGATGGCCTGGTCGATCAGCATCGTCGCCTGGGTGCGCGCCTGTTCGACGCCCATCAGCGATACGAATGTCGCCTTGCCGGCGGCGGCATCCTTGCCCACCGCCTTGCCGGCCACTTCGGCCGAGCCTTCGACATCGAGCAGATCATCGGCAATCTGGAAGGCCAGCCCGAGATCACGCGCATAGCCGCGCAGCGGCGTGCGCTGTGCTTCGGGAATGCGGCCCATGATCGCCCCGGCTTCAAGGCAGAAACCGATCAGCGCACCGGTCTTCAGCGCCTGCAACCGGGTGACACCATTGAGGTCGTAAAGCTCGTGTTCGGCCACCAGGTCCATCATCTGGCCGCCGCCCATGCCCGACGGGCCCGACGAAACCGCCAGTTCGGTGACGAGCTCGCAGCGCGCGAACGGGTCTTCATGCGTCGCGGGATCGGCGAGGATTTCAAAGGCCAGCGCGTGCAGGCAATCACCCGCCAGCACAGCGGTCGCTTCGTCGAAGGCCTTGTGCACCGTCGGCTTGCCGCGGCGCATGTCGTCGTCATCCATGCACGGCATGTCGTCGTGGATGAGGCTGTAGACATGGATGCATTCGATGGCGAGCGCGACCCGGAGCGCGCGTTCGCGATCGACATGGAACAGGTCGCACGCAGCGATGACGAGCAGCGGCCGCATTCGCTTGCCCCCACCGATGGCGGCATGGCGCATGGCATTGAACAATTGCGCCCTGCTGTCGTCCGGCACCGGCAGCAACCGGTCGAATCGCTGGTCCATGGCCTTGCCGATGGCATCGAGCGCGGGTTTCAGGCTGGTCGATGACACGTGCACGGTGGCGGCTTCCTGGGTCATTCCGGGCGGCTGGCGGGGGCCGCGGCGGGGTCAAAGGGGCGGGTGCCGATGGCGTCGCCGGCGTCATTCTGCTGGATGGCCTCGATCCGCGCCGTGGCATCGGCGAGTTTCTTTTCGCAATGCGCCTTCAGCGCCTGGCCCTGGGTATAGAGATTGATCGAATCTTCCAGGCTCGCGTCACCGCTTTCGAGGCGGTGGACGATGGTTTCGAGCTGCTTGAGGGCCGCTTCGAAACTCAGTTGCGCAGGGTCGATGGTGTCCATGTCGCGTGTTTGAACGGGCGCGCCGACAGGGTCAAGCCGGGAGGCAGCGACAGCATCGCGTGACGCGCCGTGGCGGACGCGCTAGCTTGGCTGCAAAAGCTTGGGAGAGTGCCATGAATGCCGCCGTCATCGCCGCGAATGCTGCCGTTATTGCCGCCAATGCCGCCATTACCGCCGCCACCGCCGAGGCCGAAAATACCGCCGCCTGCCAGCCGACCGCCGCCACCGCCGCGGTACTGCGCGCGCGCGGCACCCCCTATGCGATCGAGGCGGTGACGCTGGCGGCGCCCGGCCCGGGGCAGGTGCTCGTCGAGATCCGGGCCTGCGGCATCTGCCACACCGATGTCGGGGTGCAGAATTACGAACAGGGGCTGCCGCTGCCGCAGGTGCTCGGCCATGAAGGCGCCGGCGTCGTGCTCGCGGTCGGCGACGGCGTCACCAATGTCGAACGCGGCGACCATGTCGTGCTCAGCTATGCCAGCTGCGGCCATTGCGGCAATTGCGCCGATGATCATCCGCAATATTGCAGCGATTTCATGCTGCTCAACTATGCCGGGCTGTTGGCGGACGGCCGGGTGCCGATGCAGGGCGCCGACGGTGCGATCTATGGCGGCTTTTTTGGGCAATCGAGCTTTGCCACCCACGCCATCGCATATGCCCGCAACACCGTGAAGATTCCGGCCGATCTCGATTTCGCGCTGGCGGCGCCCTTTGGCTGCGGCATGCAGACCGGCGCCGGCACCGTCTACAACAGCCTGGCGCCCAAGGCCGGCCAGTCGCTCGCCGTGTTCGGCACGGGCAGCGTCGGGCTGGCAGCGCTGATGGCCGCGGTCGACAGCGGCTGCAGCCCGGTGATCGCGGTCGACATCAACCAGGACCGCATCGACCTCGCGATGCAGTTGGGCGCGAGCCACGGCATTTTGTCCGATCCGGCGCATCTCGCCGCCGACCTGCGCGCCATCCTGCCCAATGGTGTCGATTTCATTGTCGATACGACCGGCATTGCCGCGATCATCCGCGCCGGCACCGAATCGCTGGCTTCGCGCGGGCAATTGGCGGTGCTTGCCGTCACCCCGCCGGGCACCGAAGTCAGCATCAATCCCAACCTGCTGCTCGGCGGCAAGGCGATTCGCGGCGCGGTCGAGGGCGATGCCGACCCGCAACGTTTCATCCCCGAACTCATCGAGCGCCACCGCGCCGGGCGCTTCCCGCACGACCGGCTGGTCACCACCTATCCCTTCAGCGCGATCAACCAGGCGGTCGCCGACATGCGTGCAGGGCGGGTGGTGAAACCGGTGCTGGTGATGGATTGATCGCAGCGGCGGATTTCCTGCCAGGGCCGCGCCATCATCAAGGATGCCGATACGCTGCTGCCCGCCACCCCGCTCGCGCAAGCCGCCCTCCCCGCAGCCTCTAGGCGACGCCTTCGCGTCATCTAGACGACGCCTTCGCGTCGACCAGTTAACGCCTTCGCGTCAGCGGGGAGGGAGCTGACCCGCTCAATTGCCCTTGAAGGCCGCCGGGCGCTTTTGCAGGAACGCCGTCACGCCTTCGGCGAAATCGGCGCTGCGGCCGGCGTGGAGCTGGTTGCGGCGCTCGACCATCAGGGCTTCGGTCAGCGTTTTGTCGAGGCTGTCGCGGATGCCCTGGCGGATCAGCCGGTACGACAGCGTCGGGCCATTGGCCATCTTGCGGGCAATCGCCGCCACCGTGTCGGCGAAATCGGCATCATCGACAGCCTTGTAGATCATGCCCCAATCGGCGGCGGTTTCGGCCGGGATCTTTTCGCCCAGCATCATCATCGCCTGGGCGCGTGCCTTGCCGACAAGGCGCGGCAGCATCCACGTCGAACCGACATCGGGAACCAGCCCGATGTTGACGAAGGCCTGGAGGAAATAGGCGCTTTTCGCCGCGACGACGATGTCGCCGGCGAGCGCATAGGAACAGCCGGCGCCGGCGGCGATGCCGTTGATCGCGGTGATCACCGGTACCGGCAGCGCGAACAGCCGTTCGAGCAGCGGGTTGAAATGCGTCTCCAGCCCCTTGCCGGCGTCAACCGGGCCGCCGCCGCCGCCGCCCGTCGCACCGCCGCCCGCCAGATCGGCGCCGCTGCAAAAGGCGCGGCCAGTGCCGGTCAGCACCAGCACCCGCGCGGTGCCTTCGTCGCGCACGCGGTCGACGGCGTTGATCATTTCGCTGATGACGCCGAGGTGCAGGGCGTTGAGCTGCGCCGGGCGGTTGATGGTCAGCGTCGCGACGCCATCGGCTTCACTGAAAAGAATATGTTCATAGGTCATGGCGTCGACGCTCCCGGCTCGGTGGCTTTACGTTTACGTCAAGTGATAGCCGATTCGGCGCTGCGGGGAACAGGCAAAAGAGCGAGGCTGGCGGCCTATTTCGCCTTGGACGCCTTCACCGGATACTTCTTGAACGCCGCCGCGACATAGTCGGCGATAGTGGCATCGATCCTGTCGCGCTTTTTCTGGGTGATGGTGTCGGTGACCACGGCCTCCCACACCAGCTGCTTGCGCGCCTGGTCGACGATATCGATGTTGAGCGTGCCTTCCTTGTACTGGCTGACCGTCGTCTGGTCCTGGTACAGCGGCCAGGGTGCGTACATACCGGAGCGATAGCCATAATAGCCGCGGCCCATGCCCACTCCCATCGACATCGTCGGCACCGATGTCGTCGATACCTTCATCTTGTCGTCGAGCCGGGCGTTGAAATTGACCACCAGTTGCGGGGCGGCTTCGTCATAGCGCAGCCCGCGCGCTTCGAGCTGCGCCCGGGTCGCCGACTTCAGGCTTTGCGAGACGATGCTCTGATATCCGTTCTGGTCGGTGCCGAGCGGGCTGGCGAAGGCAAAGCTGTTATATTGCGTCAGGTTGACCGTGCTGTCGGCCGACGCGCTCGCTTTGGGGCCGGCGCTGGCAGGGCTCGCTGCGGCAAGACCGGCAACGGCAAGCGCGATCAGGACAGGGTGGCGGGTCATGCGGGTCTCCATCGACGAATGATTGCCGGTTCCTAATCGATCCGCGCCGGCAAGATTGCCCAATTATCGCAGATTGCCGGCGATTTCGGCGAGCGCCGCGAGGCAATCGCGCCCCAGCGCCTTGCTGCGGCCCGGCGACCAGCCGGCGACCGGATCGGGCAAGTCGTCATTGTCCTTGAACGGCATTTCCAGCGTCATGGCGAGGCAGCCGAAGCGTTCGGCAACGGCATTGGTGCTCATCGTCAGATTGGCCTTGCCCGGCGCTGCCGCCGGATAGCCGATGCGGGTCTGGAAATCGGCGGTCAGCCGCGCCAGCCGCGCCTTGTAGTCGCCGAGCAGCCCGAGCTGTTTTTCGGTGATCGACGGAATGCCTTCGAAGCCGGCGATGAAGACCTGCGGGATGGCTTCGTCTCCGTGCACGTCCATGGCGAAATCGACGCCGCTTTGCGTCATCGCCGCCAGCACGCACAGCACTTCGGGGGATCGTTCCGCCGAGGGCGCCGCCCATTCGCGGTTGAGGTTCACCCCGGCGGCGTTGGTGCGCAGATGCCCGCGCCGCGACCCGTCGGGGTTCATGTTGGGGATAATGTGGAAGGTCATTGCCGCGCGCAGCACGCGCGCCACCGGGTCGCTGGCATCTACCAGCCGTTCCAGCGCGCCTTCCATCCACCATTCGGCCATGCTTTCGCCCGGATGCTGGCGGGCATAAAGCCAGGCCTGCAACGGCCCGGTGCCAATGCGCAGCCGGTCGATCGCCTGGCCATCGAGGCTGTGGCCGAGCACATCGGCTGAAACCCCGGGGGCGCCGGCGATGCGCGCCACCAGATCATGGTGCCGCTCCATCGAATAGGGCGCGAAATAGGCGATCCACATCGTATCGCTGTCGGGCGTCAGGTCGATTGTCAGCGTGCCGTTGCCGGCAGCGGCATCATAATGCGTGTCGGCGCGCGTCCAGACCTCGCGATCGCCCGACACGACGGCGCGATAGCCCGGCCAGCCGCCGGGATAGGCGCTGCCCGCCATATTGACGATGCGCAGGCTGCAACGCTGGCCCTTCGCGCCGCTCAGCCGGAAGTGGAACCATTGGTAGAAGTCCGACAGATGGTCGCGGACGATGGCGAGCTCGATATCGTTCGGCCCGGCGCAGCGGCGAACGCTGATATTGCCCGAATCGAAGGCGGCGCTGATGCTGATCATTTGGTGGTCTTCACCTTGACGGTTTCGCCGCTTGGGCCCGGGAAATTGCTGAACAGCGCCTTGGACAGCGCCGGCAGTGCGGCGGTGAGCGCCGAGGCCGGGGCATCGGCGGCGATATCCTGCACGGCGCGGCCTTCCCAGACCATCGACGCATCGGAGCGGCGGCGGATCTGCAGCGACAGGAAATTGGTGCGCACCTCGCCGGTGCGCGGCGCGCCGACGGGCACGGAAACACCGCCGCCAAAGCCGCCGGTGCCGCCGCCGATGCCGATGCTGAAGGGCGAAGCCTTGGGCGGGCCGATGCGGGTCGACTGTTCGATCTTCAGCGTGCCGACATAGCCGGAACGGGCATCGGTCGCCGGGTGCAGGCCAACGGCATCGAGGTCGCGCGCCACGACGGCGGCCTGGCTGCGGAATTCCAGGCTGTTGGCATCACCGCCAGGCACCGGCACCAGGGCGATCGAATCGCTGGGGATCGGTTGGCCGAGGTGGAAGCGGGTGACTTCGGTGGCGGGCTGGGTGGCACAGCCGGCAACGGCCAGGCCGAGCGCCACGGATGCAAGACGTATCGAACGCATGACGGTTACTCCACGGGGGGTGCGACCGGGAACTGACGCACCTGTTTGCCGGCCGCGAGGTTGCATGAGTGCGCCTGTGGCGCAACACTCGGCAGGCTGGCTGGGCCCGCGCAGTGCAATTTCGTTGACTTTGCTGGTGGCTTTCCTTAGCGAGCGCGCTCTTGTTCCAGCCGAAAAGATTCGAAAGTTTTCCCATGAAGGTTCGCAACTCCCTCAAGTCGCTGAAGAATCGCCATCGCGACTGCCAGGTCGTGCGCCGTCATGGCCGCACCTATGTCATCAACAAGACCAACCGTCGCTTCAAGGCCCGCCAGGGCTGAGTGATTCGGCCCTCCCGAACACGGGAAGGCTACAAGATGGTTGCATTATGAAAACGACCGCCTCGCGACCGCGTGCGGTCGTTTTCGATGTCGGCAATGTCCTCTACG
>JBILPK010000309.1:0-3048 GCA_044373875.1 Polymorphobacter sp. | reverse complement strand
GCGCTGTATGCCGCCTGGCCCATCTGGCCGTCTTCGGCGGCCACCGACGCCGTGTTGACGATGGCACCGCGCTCGCCGTCTTCCATCGGCTCGAGCGTCATCATGCCCGCTGCCGATTTGGCGATGCAGCGGAAGGTGCCGACGAGGTTGATCTGGACCAGCATGTTGAACAGATCGAGCGGGAAATGCTTGATCTCGCCGGTTTCCTTGGCGCGGCTGGCGGTCTTGATGGCGTTGCCGGTGCCGGCGCAGTTGATCAGGATGCGTTCCTGGCCGATCGCGGCGCGCGCCTTGGCGAAGCCGGCATCGACCGATTCGTCGCTGGTGACGTTGACGTGGCAGAATACGCCGCCGATGTCCGCGGCGACCTTTTCACCCTTTTCTGCGTTCATGTCGAAAATCGCGACCTTGACGCCCTCTGCCGCCAACGCGCGGGCGGTGGCTTCGCCCAGACCCGATGCGCCGCCGGTGACGACAGCCGAACAACCTGCAAGTTTCATGATGTGACTCCCCAAATGATCACGGGCGTTATGATAAGCCGCGCAGCCCTGCGCAACTGCTTTAGAGTGGCAGGGTCGTCGCCGCCCGCGCCACTTGCCGCTCACGCACCGCCAGATAGACGGTGGCGCCGAAAATGACGATGCCGCCCAGGATCGTCATCGCATCGAGCCGTTCATTGAAAATCGTGATGCCGAACACCGTCACCAGCCCGAAGCGCACGAAATCATAGGGCAGCACCGCCGACGCCTCCGCCAGCGCAAAGGCGCGGTTCATCGCCAATTGCCCGACCGCCGCGACACAGCCGATGACGAACAGCAACGGCCACAGCGCCAGCGGCGGCGGCGTCCAGTACAGCACTGCCAGCACAAGGCTGGGCGGCGTCATCAGGATGAAGGTCCAGGCGGCGACCGAGCGGCTGTCGTCCGACGCCACCAACTGCCGGATCGCGATGATCGAGAACGCCGTCGATACCGCCGATACCATCGCCGCCAGCACCCCCGGCGTCAGCGGCAGCGCGCCGGGCCGCACGACGATCAGCATGCCGGCAAAACCGGCAATCAGCGCTGCCACCCGCCGCGCATGGATCTTTTCGCCCAGGAACAGCACGGCCGCCACGGTGGCGAACAGAGGCGCCGTGTAATTGATGCTCAGCGCCGTCGCCAGCGGCGCATGCGACACGGCATAAAAGGTGCCGGTGGTGGCGATGAACCCAGATGTCGCGCGTCGCAGATTGGCCTTCAGGCGACCGATCTTCATCAACCCCTTGTTGCGCAGCATCATCGGCACCAGCACAAGCGTGCCGAACAGATTGCGAAAGAACACGATGACGAAGGCATGGACATCGTGCGAGGCAAAACGAATCATCACCCACATCGACGCAAAGGCAATGCTCGAGATCATCATCCAGAAAATGCCGCGGGTGGTGGTGGTCACGGGACCGGGTTAGCGCGGGGGGCCGAGAGAAGGAAGGGCCTCCGGCGGGCAGGGGGTGACCCCCTGCACCCCTTTCTATGCGTCCAACAGTCGAGTCAGGTGCACGACGTCGTTGTTGAGTTCGCTGTCGGCGGCGCGCAGCTCCTCGATGCGCTTGACCGCGTGCATCACCGTCGTGTGGTCGCGGCCACCGAAGCGCCGCCCGATTTCGGGCAGCGAGCGCGGCGTCAGCTTCTTGGCCAGATACATCGCCACCTGCCGCGGCCGCGCGACTTCGCGGGCGCGGCGCGCCGACAACAGGTCGGCCATCTTGAGCGCGTAATAATCGGCGACCTTGCGCTGGATCTCGTCGATGGTCAGCTTCTTTTCATGGGCGCGCAACAGGTCGGCAAGCGTTTCGCGGGTGAATTCGAGCGTCACCGGCTGGTTGACCAGCGCCGCATAGGCCACCACCCGGTTGAGCGCACCTTCAAGCTCGCGCACGTTCGCGGTGATCTTGCGCGCCAGGAATTCGATGACTTCGGCGGGCACCGTGACATTCTGGGTCATGGTGCCCAGCTTGGCATGGAGGATGTTGAGCCGCAGTTCATAATCGGCGGGATTGATGTCGGCGACCAGGCCCCACGCCATGCGGCTGAGAATGCGTTCCTGGATGCCTTCAAGGTTCTGCGGGCTGCGATCGGCGGTGATCACCAGCCGCTTCCCGGCACTGATGATCTCGTTCATCGTGTGGAAGAATTCTTCCTGGGTCGATTCCTTGCCGGCGATGAACTGGACATCGTCGATCATCAGCAGGTCGACCGAGCGCAGCCGCTGCTTGAAGGCGATCGTGTCCTTGGCGCGCAGCGCGGCGAGAAATTCGACCATGAACTTTTCGGCCGACATATAGGCGACCTTGGCATCGGGCTGGCGCGCCAGGAAGGCATTGCCGATGGCGTGCATGAGGTGGGTCTTGCCCAGCCCGGTGGTGCCGTGGAGGAACAGCGGGTTGAACCCCACCGGCCCCGGCTCGGCGACGGCCTGTGCGGCGTTGTAGGCAAGCTCGTTCGATTTGCCGACGATGAAATTGTCGAAACTGTAGCGCGCTTCGACGGGCAGGCTGATCGCGGTAGCGACGGGGGGCACGATCAGCACCGGCGGCGCCAGCGGCGGCGCGGTGCCCTGTTGCACCGACACGACTACCTGGCGGCTGCCGGGGCGCTGGATCGCCCAATGCTGGCGCAGTTTGTCGGCGAAATTGCCTGCCACCCAATCGGCGAGGAACGCCGAGGGCGCGGCCAGCGTCACCCGATCGCCGTCACACGACAGCAACGCCAGCGGGGCCAGCCAGGTATCGAAATTGCGATCACCGGTTTCGCGGGCCAGCGCGGCGCGCACCCGCGCCCAGGCAGCGGTATCGCTGTCGTCGCTGCGCTGAGTCGTCCAGCCGGGTGCCCTGATCGTGGCGGCGTGCGCTTGCAGCGGGGAATGGTTTGTCGAAATCGCCGCCGATGACACGAACCACGCCTCCCTTTTGTCCTGGCCGGCCCCATTATCGGGGTCCGCACCGTTTCGCGCCGACAGCCACATCAAGATGTAACGACCCGACGAAAGAAGGGTTGCCTGCGCCAAGGC
>JBILPK010000175.1:0-7170 GCA_044373875.1 Polymorphobacter sp. | reverse complement strand
AGGGTGCGCTGGAAGCAGATGCCGTCGCGGAACCATTGCCAGGTGCGGGCGCGGTTCTGGCGGTCGTCGCTGTTCTGGATCATTTCATACAGATAGATGCCTGGCTCGTTGTGGCGGGTCCAGTTGAGGCAGGTCGAGCGGTTGAAATCATCGGGCTGCATGTGCGCCGCCCAGCCCTTGATCAGGTCATTGTCCCACCAGATGCGGCCGTCCTTGTATTCGGCCGGAAATTCGCGGATCTCGTGGCGGCCGTCGGCCCAGTAATAATGGTTGGTCTGGTAATAGCGCTCGCTTTCACCCTCATCGACCAGCCGGCAGAGCAGCCGCGATTTGTGCTCGTCGGTCATCTGCCCGGTCTTGGCGTCGTAATAGCGGTAGATGCCTTCCCACACGCCTTCGTTGCTCGCGAGGATCGGCATGACTTCGCGCACGCCGCGTTTTTTCACCGCTTCCGTCATCACTTACTCCCCATCGCCTGCACAGATTTCGACCATGACCTTGCCCATCGACTGGCCCGACAGCAAGCGTTCGACCGCGTCATAAACGCCTTCGAGCCCGGTGAAGCGCGCCGCATCGGCGGTGACCGCAAGGTGGCCAGACCGATGGAGGTCGAACACCCGCGCCCGCGCCGCCGGCCAGTGCTCGGTGAGCAGGCCGTTCATGAAACCGCGCACCGAAACGCCCTTGTAATAGATGCTGTGGACAATGCGCGGGGCCGTCACCAGCTCGGGCTTGCCGTCGAGATCGGTAGCGGTGCCGGCGACGACGAGGCGGCCGTGGCGCGCCATGTTGGCGAGGAAGGCATCGAAGATCGGTCCGCTGACGCTGTCGATCGCGACATCGATACCGGCGGGAAATTCGGCAGCCAGCACGGCGGTAACGTCTTCGTTGCGATGGTCGATGACGCGATGGGCGCCGAGGCCGCGCACGAACGCCGCCTTTTCCGGCCCGCCGCAGACCGCCACGACGCGGCAGCCGCGCGCCAAGGCGATCTGCACGAGGAAATGCCCCAGGCCCCCGGCGGCGGCCGAGATCGCGACGGTTTCGCCATCCTTGACCGCGCCGATATGTTCGAGCGCCAGCAGCGCCGACACGCCGGTCGAGGCGAGCGCCAGCCAGTCGCGCGTCGCTACGGGCACGTGCGCGAAATTGGCCGCCGGCCCGACATTGGCCTCGCGATAGCCGCCGGGAAAGCGCACCGTCACCGCCGCATCGCCGACCGCGAAATCGGTGACGCCGGTACCGACCGCATCGACGATGCCGATGGCCTCCACCCCGGTGAAGCTCGGCGGTTTCACCGGCACATAATCGACGGCGTTGCGGGCGATCTGGGTATCGAAGATGCCGTTGACGCCGCATAGCCGGTTGCGCACCCGGATCTCGCCGGGGCCGGGGCGAGTGAGCGGCACGGCGACGATATCGGCGGCAGCGCGAAAGCTTTGCGCGAAGCGTTCGAGCCGGATCGCCCGATAGGTTTGCGTCATTGCGGGAAGCCCAGGCCCCCCGGGTTCAACTGGCCATCCTCGTCGACAAAAGCCTTGACCACATCGAGCAGCGCCTGCGACGCGGCATCGCGGCTGGCGCGATAGGGGTAGGCGCGGCCGATCTGGAAATGCCCGCCGCCAAAGCCGGCGACGATCTCCATCACCCGCTGCCGGGCGCGCTTGACGACCGCGGTCGCTGCCGGATTGTCGGGCAGCTGCGGCAGGCCCGCCAGATGCGCCGGCTCGATCATCGCGGCATGGACCGGGCGATAGCCGCTGGGCCAGTAGAACACCGGCTCGATGAGCAGGGCGTTGGTCGACAGCGAGGTGAACAGATAGCCGGTGTAGATGCCGTGCGCGGTGAATTCCTCGGCCATTTCGGCGAACAGCGCATCGATCGCGGCATGAAAGGCCGGGGCGTTCGACAGCGAGACATAGCCGTGCACCGGCGCCCAGCTTTCGCCTTCCGGCCCCAGCATCGAATTGGGCGGCGGGAACGGCATGGCGCGGATGACCTTGGCGATGCTGTTCTCGATCTCGCTGCCGTCGAAACGCTTCGCGATGGCGCGGGCGGCGTCGATATCCTCGGCAACCCCGGCGGCCGAGCGGCCCTCGGCGATGACGTGGAGCGGATAATCGGTCGACTCGATGAAGTTGCGGCCGCCGAGCGCGATCTTGGCTGCCGCCATCAGGCCCTTGCCGACCGACTTTTCCTTGCCGATGACCGCGCCCAGCGTTTTCACATCGCTCATCAGCGACATGCGCTTCATGCGGACCTTCGTAAGCCCGGGGTCGAAGGCGCACATTTCGCAGGCAATGCCGGCGCGCGCCATTTCGGCCATGGCGAGCAGCAGGTCGCGCCCCGATTTGAACGAAAAGGACGCGCAGGCCTCGTGCGCCGGCGCCCGCATCAGCCGCAGGGTGATTTCGGCCTTGATGCCGAGCGTGCCGCAATCGCCGCAGAACAATCCGGCGAGGTCGGGGCCGAAATGGCGGTAAAAGGGCGTGTCGCCATCGGGACCGCGCGCGCCGGTGCGCAATACGCGGCCATCGGCGAGGACGACGGTCAGCGCGATCACGCTTTCGCTCGACGTACCGTGATGGCCGGCGCCGAACATGGCGTTGAGCTGCGAGACTCCGCCGCCGATGGTCGAATAGATGCCCGACATCGGCCCCCAGAACGGCGTGCGCAGCCCCTGTGCCGCCAAGGCCGCGTTGAGTGCCGCCCAGGTGCAGCCGGCCTCCACTGTCACCGTCATGTCATCGGCGCTGATCGCGATAATGCGGTCCATCGCGGTCAGGTCGAGGCTGATGCTGTGGTCGGATGCCGGAAGATAGCCGCCGGTGTAGCTCATCCCCGCGCCGCGCGGCGCCACCGACACGCCGGCGGCATTGGCAGCGGCCATCACCTCGGCGAGTTGCTGCGTCGATTGCGGCGCGACGACGAGGGCGACCTTGTGCGGGCTGGCGGCAAAGACATCCTCGCTGTGGAGCGCGCGGGTGACGTCGTCGCTGCGGACATGCGCGGCGCCGACGATGGCGGCGAACTGCGCGGCGAGGGCGCCCGTGTCGCTGTTCGATGGCCAGTTGGTCTGTGTCGCCATGGTCGATCCTTCCGAGCTGCCGCTTCTGAGCGCCACAATCTGCTCGCGATTGCCGAATGTTCCCGCCACTTGTCCATCAAGCGGATAGGCGGCGCAAGATCGGGCGATGGCCGGCGGCAATAGGCTCCAACCATCGCGAGGCACTGGCAAGGGATGATGATGGCAGAGCGTTCGGAATTCGCCCGTGGCTGGAAACCGCTGCTCGCCGGGCTGGTCGGGGTGACCTGCGGATCGTCGCCGCTGCCGTTCAACGTGCTGCCGGTGGTCATCGGGCCGATCCACAATGAATTCGGCTGGTCGTTCGTGGCGATCAGCTTGGGCATTACGCTCTATGGCATCACCGGCGCGCTGCTGGCGCCGGTATTCGGTGGCCTCGCCGATCGTTATGGCGTGCGGCGCGTGGCGATCTCGTCGCTGGCGGCATTCGGGCTGAGCTTTGCGCTGCTGTTCTTCATCCCGGACTGGTTGCCGGGCTTCTACGCGCTGTGGCTGCTTGTCGGGCTCGTCGGCATCGGCTCGACGCCGGTCACCTGGAGCCGCGCGATCAACATGTGGTTCTATCGCCACCGTGGCCTGGCGCTGGGTATCCTGCTGCTCGGCACCAGCATCGCCGGGCTGGTGGTGCCGCAGCTCAGCAACCTGATCGAAAGCCGGCTCGGCTGGCGCTATGTGTTTCCGCTCATCGCGCTGCTGCCGCTGCTGGTGGCGCTGCCGATCACGCTGGCGGCGTTCCGCGAGCCGGGCGCCGCCGAACGCCCGGCGCAGATCGCCGATGCCAGCGGCAACCTTGCCGGCATGACGCTGGGGGAGGCGATGCACGGCTATCGTTTCTGGGTGCTGTTCGCCTCGATCGCGCTGGTCGCGCTCGCCTATGGCGGGGCGCATATCCATATGGTGCAGATCGTCATGCTCAAGGGTTTCCCGCAAGGCACCGCCGTGTCGGTGATGAGCGTCGTCGCGCTCGGCATCCTGTCGGGGCGGGTGATCATCGGGTTGCTGTTCGATCGTTTCTGGGCGCCCGGCATCGCCTTTCCGGTACTCGCCATGCCGATCTTTGCCGCCGCGATCCTGCTGACGTCGGGGACGACGCTCACCATGGTGATGGTCGCCGGCTTCATGCTCGGCTTTGCCGCCGGCGCCGAATCCGATGTCGTCGCCTATCTCGCCTCGCGCTATTTCGGCATGAAGCAATATGGCCGCATCTATGGCTGGCTCTACATGCCGTTCGGCATCTTTTCGGCGCTGTCGCCGGTGCTCTATGGCGCCATCCGCGATGCGACCGGCAGCTATGACCTGATGCTCAAGCTGGCGATGGGGTTGTTCGGCCTGGGCGCCGCGCTGCTGCTGACGCTGGGGCGCTACCCGGACTGGCAGGTGAAGCATGGTTGATGATGAAGCAGCAATCGCCGCGGCGCTGACCGCCTATGCCGATGCCTGGTTTCTCAACCGCGCCGATGCGTTGCCGGCGCATTGGGACGCGGCGCACTTCGCTTTCTACAAGGCCGAGGAAGTGCGCGAATTCTACACCGATTTCGCGCGCGTCACAGCCTATTGGCTGCAGAACGAGGGGTTGCACGCCGCCATCCGGCTGCGGCTCGGCGCCATGCAGCATATCGTCATCGCCCCCGACATCCGCATGGCGACCTTCCCGATGGCGTGGGACATCCGCTTTGCCGATGACGCCCGGCTCGCCAATGGCATGGATTTCCACCATCGCGGCAAGGCGATGGGCGGCAGCAACAATGTCCTCGCTATGCTGCGCCGCACGACCATGGGCTGGAAACTCACCGGCTGGAGCGAGACCCCCGACGCGGCGATCACCTATCTGACGCAGCTTTACTACCAGAGCGCTGCCGCCGATTTCCGGCCCGGCTGACTTGCGTTACGGCTTCGCCGGCTGCGGCTTATTCTCCAGTTTATAGACTTCGAAGCTGGTGACATTGGGCGCCGTCCATTTCGCCGGCGCTTCGAGATAGATCGGGAAATTCTTTTCCGTATAGGCGCGGATGTCGGCCGGCAATTCGGCGGTCGACGCCAGTGATTTAGTATGGCTGCGGTAAAACAGATGCCCCGGGCGATTGCCCATCAGCATCCACGGCAGCCATGTGCCAAGCCGCTGCCAGGCGCCGTGCGTCGGGATGCGCTCGAGCGAGCGCCAATTGTCGAGATCGGCGCGCTGGGCATAGAATTGCAGATATTCCGAGACGCGGACATATTCGCCGCCGGCGCTCTCGCGCGGCCATTCCTTGGGATCGAGGACGTTCTTCCAGCGCGTGTTGACATCGAAGCTCGTCATCGCGAGATCGCCCATCATCGTCCAGGGCAGGGCAAGCGGGAAGCTGGTGACCTGGCCTTCGCCCAGTTTCGCCTCGATCGTAGGCCCGATGATCGAATTCACCGGGTCGTTGTGGATGTGCGAAACCTTGACCGTTTCGTCGGTGAACGGGTTCTTCCAGCTTTCGAGGATCGCGCCGCTGCGCAGGTCCTTGTAATAGCCGACTTCGCGATGCAGGCTCTGATAGCGGGCATTGCCCAGCGAAATCATCCGGTTGGCGCCAAATCCTTCGAGATCGAACAAGGGCTGGATTACCTGGTCATCGCCGACCACGGCAAATACCCGGCCCTTGAACCAGCCGTAATTGGTGTCGGGCCCGATGCCGAGGTTCATCCGCGCCAGCACTTCGGCATTCTGCATCGGATCGCCGGGGTTGAAGCCGCCACCTGCCGCGCCGGCCAAGGGTGCCGCCATGGCCGTCTGCGACGCCGAGAGCATCGGTAAAAGCGACCCGAGCCCGACAAGCCCGGCGCTCCCGGTCAACAACTGGCGTCTGTGCACGGCCCGCTCCTCAAGAATGATCCCGGTGACGCTAGTGTCGCAACGCCGCCGCGACCGGATTTGCTGTCCAGTAATCGCCAAGTGGATAGCGCCGGCGCCGCATCGACGCGACTGCGGGGTTGTGCTCCTACACTGCTTGCCCTAGGGGAAAGGCCGGTTCGGGGAGTGGCGCAGCCTGGTAGCGCATCTGGTTTGGGACCAGAGGGTCGCAAGTTCGAATCTTGTCTCCCCGACCATCGTCCAATAAACCATTGATTTCGTTGACGTTGACCAAACGTCGGGAATCAAGTGTGCCATAAACTGTGCAACATTTTGTGCCACACCTTGCCCCCGCTTACCCGAGGGCACGGGAATGGCGTCTTCTTTCATCTACCGCCGCGGCACAGTTTTTTGGTGGCGATACGTTCTCTATTTGTACCAATCCGAGCGGTATGATATCAGATTGAGCTTGAAAACATCCGACCGGAGGGTGGCGCAACGCCGAGGCGCCTTCCTGTTGGCAGGGTCCGAAAGCGTTGAGAACATGATCAATGAGTCCCTTCGTGAACCAGACGAGCGACCAGACCACTCCATTCTGAAGGTGATTGCAGCCAAGGCATATCAGGAGCGGCTCGCGGCCTGCATCGAGATGCAGTATAATGCGGAAGGCGGGCCAAAACTCCAGAGGCAGATCAACTCCGCATATGCGGACTACTATCAACTGATGCTTGATACACGTGGCAGTCCCGGGCTGCCTGACGAAGTCCAGCATGCCCTGCTCGCCAAAGGCTGGTCGCCAGAGCGGCTGCAACGCCTCATCATCGTCATCGAACAGCATGAAAATGGCCAACCGGCGGTCAAGCAGTCAACTGTCGACGCTCTCTTACGGCAGCAACGGTTCGAGCCGCACAACGGCATTCGCGGTATGGCACGGATGGCGATCTTCGAGGGCTATCGCGACGCCTGCCGCGCGGCCAATGACGAACTTGATATACAGCAGGGGAATCGGCTCGACGCGCCATTCATCGACATAAGTGCCGAGACCGACACGCCATTGGGCAATTGGCCCGACCGCGGCGACACTGGTTCTGTGCCGCATGATGCGTCCACAACGCCGGAAACAAAGAAGTCGCAAGGGTTGCCTTTGTCGGCGGCGCTGGAATTGTGCATCGAGTTCAATTCAGGTGTGGACGGTTGGTCGCCTGACACGAAGAAGCAGGTTCGCAAAGCCGCAGAGATGCTGATCTTCGTTGCCGGCGACATAGAT
>JBILPK010000308.1:0-3073 GCA_044373875.1 Polymorphobacter sp. | reverse complement strand
CCAGCGCTGCACGAACCGCGCTCAACGGAAATGTACGCGCAATCACACCAAGGCTGATGTGATCCGTGATCCGGGGACCCGAAGGAAGTTCTGCGACTGTCCGTGCCACGCCAATGCCTCCCGATGTCTAGCACCGGATACAGCTATAGCAACGATTGCCTTAAGTGAACAGTATTGGGGCTAAACGTACAAAGTCGAGCTTAGTGTCTGACCCGAAATTAAGTTGGATGATATCAGTCGGTTGCTCTTGACGCGCTGGCACATATTTGGTTCTGCGGGTTTTGCGAACAACTCGAAGGACATACGATGTGGACTGACACCACCCGGGCACAACATGCCCGCAAGGGACCTGGCTTGCCAAGTGATTTGACGGATGCGGAATGGGCGTTGCTGGAGCCGTTTTTGCCCCCGGCATCACCTTTTGGGCGTCGACGCGAATGGCCGATGCGGCGGATCGTCGATGCAATGCTTTATCTGCTGCGCGGTGGCCTGCCTTGGCGGATGCTGCCGCCGGGCTTTCCGCCGGCAACCACTGTGCAGCGCTACTTTTACGCATGGCGAGACCGCGGCGTCTGGCCGAAGATCAACCATAATCTGTTGAAAGCGGTCCGCGAGTCCGAGGGGCGCGAGGCCAGCCCGAGTGCGGGCGTCATCGACAGCCAGAGCGTCAAGACCACCGAGAGCGGCGGCGTGCGGAGCTATGACGCCGGCAAGAAGATCAAGGGCCGCAAGCGCCATATCCTCACCGACACCTGCGGCTATCTCATTCATGCAATGTCGATTACAATGATCGTCTCAACGATGAACCCGGTTGGATAATAGAAACTGACCAAGCGACATGCTGGCGGCTCCGGATTTTGGTTGTTGTTTCGCAAAACTACCATACCAAAATCCGTGCCGCTGGCTGTCGTAGAATCACCCCAAGATTAAATAATCTCAGCCATCTTTACTATTTTTCAAGGGACTCGATAGCAATATGTTCAAGCTTGTGACATTGCTATTTCTAGGATCATGCTGCAGTATACGTGGATGTCCTCAACCGACCCGATTAAATCGCGCCGCATCCGCGGGATCGATATCTGCCGCTCTGCGGCGATCCTTGCAGCGATGTTGAGCCATACGATGATTGCCTTTCAGCTCCAGCGATTTACAGGAATTCCATCGGCTGGGGTGCGTTGCATAATACAGATGGCACCGCCGGTTTTCATAACTCTCTTTGGCGCGATGCTAGAGATTGCTTATCGTCCACGGTTTGTAAGAGGCGATGCCGAGGGGGCATCAAGGCAACTCTTAAACCGAGCAGTGCAATGTTATTTGTTGTACGTAATCTCGCTCGCAGCGCTTGTGTTAACAGGAAAGTACAGTCTGCTATTTGCTATTCGATCTGCTTTATTAGACGGCGTTTCCCCGTTTACTGACATCCTAAAATTCTACGCTCTGGCCCTCCTGATCGCTCCGCTGTTAATAAAAATAAGGGTACGATTTGGTTTACTCTCTTTACTTATATTTGCGATCGCGGTGCACGCGGCTTACCCGCTTATCAAACATATCCCCGCCGTCCACGCCGAGTACGGGAAATTCTTGCTCGGCTTTCTATACGGCAGTGAATCAGCACATGTTGGCGGGCCTTCCTTTCTACACGGGATGACCTTCGTCGTTTGCGGAATGATAATCGGCTACGGTATAGTGGGGCTTTTTTCGAAAGATGCTCGCATCAGGCGGTCGAGCGCAGCTTGGGTCGGCGGTTTATTCATACTCGCGGTTGGATCGACAGCGGCTTTGTTGAGTTGGGCGGCATCTGGCTCTACAATAACTGGCATCGCGAACATGCAGTTGAGAAACGAAAACCACCCGTTTTGGTACTCCCTGGGCCTCACGTCAGTAGTGATTTTTGTGCTGTTTTGCGTTTGGGTTTTTGATGTCCTAGAACATCGATGGGCAGATGGCATATGTTTTATTGGTAAGGCAAGTCTATTTACGTTTTGCTTCGGCAATGTACTTCTATACGTATTTTCCGGGCACGTGGAAAATAGACACCAGTCCGTAGAGCTTAGTGCGTTTTTCTTCGCGTTGATTATTTTGCAAAGCTGGGTATTTCATTATCTGGCTACAAGAGAAATTACTGCAGCTAGCCGGAATCTAATGGCAATTGCGGTACAGCGAATTGTCTCCGGTTCGAAGTCCAGTATTGCGGGCTTAGTGAGTCGCCCGGGATCTATTTACGCGCACATTTTGTGGGGTCAGATGCCTGACACGTATGACAGAGACGGGAAAGGAGATCATGCATAAACCTAACGAAACTGTACTCGCTTTTCCATTGGAGCACTCCCATATTGCAATTAATGCGAAAAGGGTCGGGCCGTTCGATAAGGTAACCGGGGCAGATTCCCGTGCGTGGGGTCTTCCCAGATTGGTCTGGGTGTGATTCACACTGCCGGTGACTCCTTCTGGCTCAGACCCGGTTGCTGACCTGCCGCTTGCGGATTTGCGGCGTGTGGTTTCGGCGCTGGTTGCGCAGGTCAGTGCCCTCCAGGACGCCGCCGATCAGCACGCAGCGATGTTGGCGTTGAAGGATGCCGAGATTGCCGCGCTGAAGGATGAGATTGCGCGGTTGAAGGGGCTTCCCCCGCGGCCGAAGTTCAAGGTGAAGCCATCGGGAATGGAGCAGGCGACATCGAAGTCTGTGGGCAAGAAGGGTCGCAGGCGCGGCCGGGGATCCTTGCGCGACAGATTGTCGGTAACGTCGGAAGTGAAGCTCAAGGCGGCGCCGCCACCCGGATCACGGTTCCGGGGCTACGAAGATGTGCTTGTCCAGGATTTGCAGATCGGCGTGGCGGTGACGCGTTATCGCCGCGAACGCTGGGAGACAACGACGGGCGAACGGATCGTGGCGTCCCTGCTGCGGATTCCGACGATGCCGGCCACCCATTCCGACCTGATGCCGGCCACCATTCCGATTTAATCCCGGCCGGGCGAAGCCAGATCGCGATTGCCTAATCGCATTTGATTTCCGGCGTGGTCAAGCGGCTTCGGGGCTGGTGTGGCGCCGCATGGAGTCACCGTTCAGTTCGAT
>JBILPK010000142.1:0-8775 GCA_044373875.1 Polymorphobacter sp. | reverse complement strand
CCGGCATAGGTCTTGGTGAGCGATCGCAGCGAGATGGCGGCCTGGGTCATGGTCTTGGGAATAGGCGCGCAGCGGGGAGGGGGCAAGGGTGGCATGGTGTGCGGCGGGGCAGAGGACGCAAGCAGGAGCATGGGCAAAGCCCATGCCGACGTCAGACGAGATCGGCCAGCAAGGCTGTCCGCCTCGCTGGCCGGTCTTGCGCCCGTCGGCGCGTAGCGTTTCGCTACGCGCTCGCGGCGCTGCGACTAGAACCGCACGACCGCTTCCACCCCGTACAGCCGCGGCAAGCCGCGAATGAACGTCGGGATCCCGAAGGCACCCCCGGTATTCCCGGCATCGAGGACATAGTCCTTGCCGCCGAGGTTGGTGGCATAACCGAGCAACTGCCACTTGCCGTTGGGGTCCTGCACCCCGGCGCGCATGTTGACGAGCGTCACCGGGCCTTGCGACGTGACCGGATTGTTGGGGAGTTCGAAGAACACCCCCGATCGATGGGTGACGGTCGGCGTCATGAACAGTTCGAAGCTGTCGCCGAGCGGCAGGGAGAGGGTGCCGCCGGCGGCGCCCTGCCATTCCGATTGCAGGCGGAAGCGATCGCCCGAAAACGCCGGGTAGCGATCATCCTTGTCGACCGTGGCGCTGATATAGGCGCCATTGGCGAACAGGCTGAGGTTCTTCGATACCCGGGCGCTCAGTTCGGCTTCGACGCCATAGTTGCTGGCGCTGCCGGCGCTTTCGGTGCGGTTGGGTGCGCCCGGGGTGACGATCGTCACCTGGAAGTTGTTGTACTTCATGTAATAGGCGCCGACGCTGACGTTGACCGGGCCGAAGGCGCCCTTGATGCCGGCTTCGTAGTTGGTGATCTTTTCGGCCGCGACATCGGTGCGCAGCGGCACCGGCACGCCGCCGACGCGGGTGGCGCCGAGCTGGACCACCGGCGAGCGGCGGCCCTTCGACCAGGTCAGGTACAGGTTCACCTTGTCGCTGGCGCGGAACAGGATGTTGGCGCGCGGCAGGAAGGCGGTGTTGTCACCGCTGGCGCCGAAGGTCTGGCCATTGGTATCGATCTGCGGCAGCAGCGGTGCGCGACTGATCACCGAATTCGGCGCGCGGGTGAAGAAATAGCTGGTGCGGCTTTCCCACAGCACGCGGCCGCCGGCGGTGATTTCGAGCTGCGGCACCGGGATCCAGGCCGCATCGGCGAACAGCGACAGGTTGCGCAGATCGGCGCTGTTCTTGAATTCGGAACTATAGGGCAGCACTCGCGCCGCGCCGCCGGTGAGCAACGCCGTCGCCTGCGCCGCCGTCACCACGCCGGCGCTGTTGATGCAGGGCAGGCCCGGCACCAGCCGCGCCGCGCATTGCAGATAGGTGCCTTCCTCGGTGGAGAAGGGCACGCGCTGCGAGCCGTCCTCGCGGAAGAAATTGACGCCGCCAAAGGCGCGGAACTTGGGCGAATCATAGTTCACCCGGGCTTCGGCGCTGAACTGCTTGCCGCGCGCGTCTTCGGCGAATTCGAGATACCAGGCCTGGGTGCCATCGGCATCGAAGACTTCGTTCGAATCGAATTGGCGATAGCCGGTAACGAAGGTGAAGCTGAACGGGCCTTCCGGATCGATCTTCGCCGTCGCGTTGACGTCGTAGACGTTGCGCGTCAATTCGGGCTGGTCGCCGCCGAGCACCGCAGCGCTGACCGGTGACCCTGCGGCTTCGGCAAAGGTGAACGGCGAGGTGGTGCCGCCGGTCGGGGCGAAGGTGCCCGATTTGAAGGCGGTGCCCGGTGCGCGCTGGCCATCATAGGTGCCGACGAGATCGAGGCTGAACACCTCGCTCGGGGTGAAGCGCAGCGACAGGCGGCCGCCATATTGGCCCTGGCCGTTGAGATCATCGATGCGCGGGCCGCCCGGGGTCTGCGAGCCTGGGCTACCGGCGATGTTTTCAACGACGCCGTCGCGCAGCTTGACGGCAAAGGCGAGCCGCGCGGCAAAGACATCATTGCCCCAGTTGAGGAAGCCATCGACCTTGCGCTGGTTGAAATTGCCATAGGCGCCGCGCAATTCGGCCGACAGGCCGGGCCGGGGCCGCGCCGTGATGATGCTGACCGCGCCGACGGCGGCGGCGGTGCCGAACAGCGTCGCCTGCGGGCCCTTGACGACTTCGATGCGCTCCAGATCATACAGGTCGAAATACGAGCCGCGCGAACGGCTGACATCGACGCCGTTGAGATAGACGGTCACCGCCGGGGCGCCCTGCGACGAGCCCGAATCCGAGGTGACACCGCGGATGACGAAACCGGGGTTGTTGGGGCTCTGTTCCTGGACGTTGAGGCCGGGGACGAAGGCGGCGAGCTGGTCGAACTGGGTGACGCCAAGCTCACGCAACGTCTTGCCCGAATAGGCGGTCAGCGTGATCGGCACATCGGCGATCTTCTGTTCGGACTTTTGCGCGGTGACGATGATTTCGGCGAGATCGTTGCCGGTATCGGCGATTGCCGCTTCGGCGGCGGCGAGTTCGGCAGCGGCAAGGGGCGCTGCGGCGAGCGCGAACAGGGCAGTGGTGGCAAGACAGACGGCGCGCATGGTGGTTCCCCGGGTTAAGCAAGACATGGTGCAGTGCGGCAAAGCGCAGTGCGTCAGGGGGCGATGACGCAAACATGTGACGGCACCGTTGCAAAAATAGTACAATTTCAAGTTGCTAACAGCGCGGCCAGTTGCAGGGCCGGCGCGGCGTGACTTGCGCGCCCGGTCTTGGTAGACAGCGGCCATGGACAAGAACCCGCCCCCCGAAGTCTTTGTCACCGATGCGGCGCGCGTCTTTTGCGACGGTGATGAACGCGGCGGCGATGGCCACCCGCGCGTCTGGTTGCAGATCGGCAGCGATGGCTTTGCCGACTGCGGCTATTGTGACCGCCGCTTCATCCTCGCCGGTGGCTCGGCGGACAAGCGTTGAAGGTCCTGGCGTTGAAGGTCAGCGCCGCTTTTGTTGCGCTGTTGCTGGCAAGCGCCGGCCAGGCAGCGTCGCCGCCACCGCCGCCGGTCAATCTGTCCGTCGCGCCGGGTACCCAGCCGCACATGCCGGTGAAGATCAAGGACGTCGATCTCGATATCCGGCTGGCGCTGAGCTTTGACCTGGCGATGATTCTCAACCCCGCGCCGGCGGAACGCGCGAAGCTGAAGGCGTTTCCGCTGATCGGCAAGCGGACCTTCAAGAATTCGCTGATCCCCGGCGGCGAGGCGACCTTCCGCTTCAACCTGCTCAACATCACGCCACGCGGCCTTGCCAAGGGCAAGGCCCCCGTCGTCTGGGTCAACAAGACCATCGCGCCCGAAGCCGATGGCGTGCTGGCGCTGTCGGCGCTGAAATCCGACCGCATCACGTTGACCTTCGGGGCGCAGGCGCCCGGTGCGAAACTCCATACCATCCCGCGCAAGGACAAGGATGAAGTGGCGATGGAGGCGCGCATCGGCGGTGAAAACATCCGCGTCGCGCTCGAACTGAATTCGCCCGACACGGTGATGAACGCCCGCGCCGCCGCCGCGCTGGTCAGCGCCGGGCTGCTCAAGCGCGCCGGCGGAGTCGGCTTCTGGGTGCCGTTCCCCGGCGTCGCCTTGCCCTTCGAACGCATGACCGCCACGCCCGGCGCGACCCTCCTCGGCCTGCCGCTGGCGCGCGCCGGGGTGCGCATCACCGAAGCCCAGGCGAAGGAGCTCGATGCGCGGGCCAAGGCCGGTACCAGTACCGCCGATGACGATGCCGACGCGATCACCGTGACCGCCGACCGCAAGAAGGGCCGCGACCCGTGGATCCTGATCGGCCGTGACATGCTCGACAATTGTTCGAAGATCGAATTCGACCGCCCGGCCAAGGTCTGGCGGCTGACCTGCGCGCAGTAACGCGCTACCAGTAGTCGGCCATGATCGCGCGTGCCCAGTCGGGTTCGCGGATCGTCCCGCGGGCTTGAAAGCCCGACAGCACCGGCTTGATATCGAGCACCGGGGTGCCGGCGATGGCATCGAGCCCTTCGACGTCCAGCCGGTTGCCGCTGACCGCTATCACCCGGCACACCGACACGCCGATGCGGTTGGGGCGGTTGCGGCCGCGCTGCGCCAATATGCCGACCAGCGGCCAATCGGGGTTGCCGCGCGGGTGGCGGGCGCCGGTGGTGATCCCGCTTTCCGGTAATTGGTCGAAGATGAAGACGACTTCGCAATGCGAGAAGCTGTCGAGCCCGGCGAGCGCGTCGGCGGGCAAGGTATCGATAATGATCGTCGCCCGGCTGGCACCCCATTGGTCATCTTCGGCCGGGCCGCGCCCGCCCTCGACATGGCCGATGGCGGCGAGGGTAAATTGTCGCGTCATGCCCGGTTCCTTTGCCGCTGTGTCGTCCCTATATCTGTCGCATGAGCAATCTCGACCCCGCCACCATCTTCTACACCGACACCGGGCTCGACCCCGGCCGCACCGAAAGGCTCGTCGCCGACGCGCTCAACGGCTGCGACGACGGCGAGCTCTACCTGCAATATGCGGTCAGCGAGAGCTTTGCCTTCGACGATGGCCGGTTGAAGGCGGCGACCTTCGACACGCAAAAGGGCTTCGGCCTGCGCGGCGTGGCGGGCGAGATGACCGCCTTTGCCCATGCCAATGAATTGAGCGACGCCGCGATCCGCCGTGCTGCGGACACCATTCGCGTCGTCCGCGACGGTCATGGCGGCACGATGGCGCTGGCGCCGCCGCGCACCAACGCCCGGCGCTACACCGATGCCAACCCGCTCGACGGCATCAGCTTTGCCGACAAGGTCGCGCTCATGCAGACCATCGACGCCGCCGCCCGCGCCCGCGATCCGCGTGTCGTGCAGGTGTCCGCCAGCCTGCTCGGCAGCTGGAGCGTCGTCGAAATCATCCGCGCCGACGGGCACCGGGTGCGCGACGTACGGCCGCTGGTGCGGTTGAACGTCCAGATCGTCGCCGAAAAGGATGGCCGCCGCGAAACCGGCTTCCACGGGCTCGGCGGGCGCTACCTCTATGACGGCCTGATCACCAGCGAGAACTGGAACGGCGCCATCGATATCGCGCTCGCCAATGCGCTGACCAACCTCGATGCCGTCGCGGCACCGGCGGGCGAGATGACCGTTGTGCTCGGGCCGGGCTGGCCGGGCATCCTGCTTCACGAAGCCATCGGGCATGGCCTGGAGGGCGATTTCAACCGCAAGGGCACCAGCGCCTTTTCGGGCCGCATCGGGGAACGCGTCGCCGCCAAGGGCGTCACCGTCGTCGACGACGGCAGCATCGACAACCGCCGCGGCTCATTAACCGTCGATGACGAGGGCACCCCGACCGAGCGTACCGTGCTGATCGAGGACGGCATCCTGAAGGGTTACATGCAGGACCGGCTTAACGCCCGGCTGATGGGGGTCGCCGCCACCGGCAACGGGCGCCGCGAAAGCTTTGCCCATGCGCCGATGCCGCGCATGACCAACACCTTCATGGAAGGCGGCAACGAGGACCCCGGCGAGATCCTGCGCAGCGCCAAGTCGGGCATCTATGCCAAAAGCTTCGGCGGCGGCCAGGTCGACATCACCAGCGGCAAGTTCGTCTTCACCTGCACCGAGGCCTATCGCATCGAGAATGGCCGGCTCGGCGCGCCGATCAAGGGCGCGACGCTGATCGGCAATGGCCCCGACGTGCTGACTCGGGTCAAGGCGATCGGCAATGATTTTGCGCTCGATGAAGGCGTCGGCATCTGCGGCAAGGGCGGCCAGAGCGTGCCGGCCGGCGTCGGGCAGCCGACGATGCTGATCGAAGGGCTGACGGTCGGCGGCACGGCGGCATAACCTCTCCCCGCCCTGCAAGGGAGGGGAGAAGGAAGAAGGAGCGAGGGCAGCATGGATTTCTACGATCATATCGATGCCAAGCACGCCGCCTTCATCGCCCGCCAGCCGGTATTCTTCGTCGCGACCGCAGCGCCGGGCGCGCGCATCAACCTCAGCCCCAAGGGCATGGACACCTTTCGCGTCATCGGGCCTACCCACGTCGCCTGGCTCGATTATGGTGGCTCGGGCAATGAAACCAACGCGCATCTGCTCGCCGATGGCCGCATCACGGTGATGTTCTGCGCCTTCGATCGCCCGGCGCTGATCTATCGCCTTTATGGCCGCGCCGTTCCGGTATTGCCGCAGGACGACGCTTTTGCCGCGCTCGCCGGCCATTTCGCCATCGAGCGCGGCGTTCGCCAGATTTTCGACATGACGGTTGAATCGGCGCAGGGCTCGTGCGGCTGGGCGGTGCCCGAAATGGAGCTGAAAGCCGAACGCCACACGCTGCGCAAGTTCCACGCCCAGGAGGAACCCGCCGAACGCCTGCAGAAATATGCCGACCGCAACCGCAGCATCGATGGCCTGCCGGTGCGGCCGCCGACCGTGCTGCCCTACAGTTGATGGCCATCGACCCGGCGGTCGCGGCGGCGCTGGTCGTGGTGGCGCATTTCGCCTTCATCCTGTTTGCCGTGTTCGGCGGGCTGCTGGCGTTGCGCTGGCATCGGCTGGCGCTTCTGCACCTGCCGGCGCTGGCCTGGGCGGGGGGCATCATGATCGTCGGCGGCATCTGTCCGCTGACGCCAATCGAGAACGGCTTTCGCGAAGCGGCGCAGCGCCCGGGCTATGCCGGCGGTTTTATCGATCACTACATCATGCCGCTGATCTATCCACCCGGGCTCGATCGCGGCACGCAGCTTGCGGGCGCTGCCATACTGCTGGCGTTCAACGCCGCGCTCTGCTGGCGGATCTGGTCCAAACGCCGCGACAGGATGAAAGCATCATGAGCCTTGTGACGCTCGAAACCATCTTCTCGCCGGTCGAGGCCGAAGTGAAGCGCGCCACCCTCGATGCCGCCGGGATCGAAGCCGTGCTGTTCGATACGGGCATCGCCTCGTTGATCGGCAGCGGCCTGTCCGGGGTGCGGCTGATGGTTCTAGACGAGGACGAAGCCGCCGCCCGCGCCGTGCTGGCCGAACAGGCATGAAACTCGCGCTGGCGCTTGGCGGCGGCGCCGGGCTCGGCTGGGCGCATATCGGCGTGCTCCACGCGCTGCACGAACGCGGCGTAACCATCGACGCGGTCAGTGGCACCTCGATCGGCGCGGTCGCGGCGGTCTGCCTCGCTGCCGATCGGCTCAATATCCTCGACGAGATTGCCCGTTCGCTGACCGCGCGCCAGGTCATGCGCTTCATCGATATCGACCCGCGGCGCGGCTCGATGCTCGGCGGCCGCGCCGTGACACGGCAGCTGCGCCAACATTTCGGCCATGATCGCTTGCAGGACCTGTTCCTGCCGGTCGCCATCGTCGCCGCCGACCTGGTGACCGGCAACGAAGTGTCGATCACCCGCGGTCCGGTGGTCGATGCCGTGCTCGCCTCGATCGCCATTCCCGGCGTGTTTCCGCCGGTGCGTCGCGATGGCATGATCCTTGTCGATGGCGGGGTGATGACCCCGGTGCCGGTCAAGGCGGTGCGCGCGCTGTCGAAGGCGCCGGTGCTGGCGGTCAATCTGCAGGGGGATTACCATCGCCGCGCCGCCGCGACGCTGCCTCCCGACAAGCGCGTGATGACACCGTTCCGCGTTGGCCGCGCCGGGGTGTCGCTGGTCATGGCGCATCTGGCGCGGCAAAGCCTGGCGCTCGATCCGCCCGATATCGAACTGGCGCCGGCGATCGGCCATATCGACGTGCGCAATTTCACTCGCGCCGATGAACTGATCGCGCTCGGGGAAGCCGCGGTGACCGAAAACTGGGCCGCGATTGCCGCCTTGCTCTGAATCGCGGGCGACCCATTTAGCAGCTGCACAAAAACGCGACACTGTCGCTGACGTGCCGTTGAATCGGGCAGCGCCACAGGTGTGAACGCGGCGTAACCAACCTGTCGCACAGGGGCGCCCGCATTTGGCACGATCCGTGCATGACAATCTCCAACGCGACTGTTCGCGTCAGGGAGGGGCCATGAAACTCGTCATTGCAGTCATCAAGCCATTCAAGCTTGACGATGTTCGCGAGGCGCTGTCGACCGCTGGCGTCCAGGGGATGACCGTTAGCGAAGTCAAGGGTTTCGGCCGGCAGAAGGGCCAGACCGAAATCTATCGCGGCGCCGAATATACCACCAACATGGTGCCCAAGATCAAGATCGAGGTCGTTGTCGAGGATGCCCAGGCGGCGCAGGTCGTCGAAACCATCCAGCAGGCAGCGCACACCGGCTCGATCGGCGATGGCAAGATCTTCGTGGCCGATATCGGCCAGGCGGTGCGCATCCGCACCGGCGAAACCAACGAAACCGCACTCTGACATGACCGGAGGGGGACTTATGAATTTCGATCTGAAGACGCTGGCCAAGGGGGCCGCCTGGCTGGCGCTGTTCGCCGCGGCCCCGGCGTTCGCGCAGGAAGCGGCCGCGGTGGCCGATGCCGCCGCCACGGCCGCGCCGGCGGTTGCCGATGCCGTTGCCGCTGCTGCCGCCCCGGTGGCCGAAGCTGTCGCCGCGCCCGCTGCGCCCGTCGCTGACAAGGGCGACACGGCATGGATGCTCACCGCGACCGTGCTGGTCTTCCTGATGACCATCCCGGGCCTGGCGCTGTTCTACGGCGGCCTTGTCCGCAGCAAGAACATGCTGTCGGTGCTCACCCAGGTCTTCATGATCTGCGCCATCGTCTGCCTGCTCTGGGTCACCTATGGCTATTCGATGGCCTTCACCGGCGGCAGCGAATTTGTCGGCGGCTTCAGCAAGGTTTTCCT
>JBILPK010000141.1:0-8822 GCA_044373875.1 Polymorphobacter sp. | reverse complement strand
CACGGCGATCGACCGCCATGCGACGCGAGCAGAATCTAGCGCTCGTCGGCGCAGTCGTGTCGGGTGCCGTCATCGCCACCGGGCTGCTGCTCGTCGTCGTCGCGCGGGTCAACCCCGATGGCGCAGCACGGATGCGCGGCGTCATGCTCGACCTTGTCACCCCGGTGTGGAGCGTGGTGCGCGCGCCCTTCGATGGTGTCGGCCGCGCCGCGGACTGGGTGGGTAATTACCTCGGCGCGGTCGATCGCAACCGGCGCCTGACCGCCGAACTCGCCGCCGCCCGCGCCGAACTGCAACGCGCCGCCGCCGACCGCCGCGCGCTGGCCACGCTGAAACGCCTCGACAAGGTCGCCGACCCGGCGCGCACCCTTATCGGCACGGCGCGCATCGTCTCGGCGACATCGGGCTCGGTCGTCCGCTCGGCGATGATCGCGGCCGGGCGAAGCGATGGCGTCACTCCCGGTCTGCCGGTCATCGGCACCGATGGCCTCATCGGCCGCACCATCGAAGCCGGCAGCATTTCGGCACGGGTGCTGCTACTCACCGATCCGGCCAGCCGCATCCCGGTCATCATCGTGCGTACCGGCCAGGCGGCACTCGTCGTCGGCACCAACCGCCCGGCGCTCGAACTGCGCGACAAGGTCGGCGCCGACTTGCCGCTGCGCGCCGGCGACAGGTTGGTCACCTCGGGCGATGGCGGGGTGTTCCCGCCCGGCGTGCCTGTCGGCACCATCATCGGCCCGCAGGAACCCGTGCAGGTCCGCCCTGCCGCGCATCCGGTCGGTGCCGCCTATGTCCGCATCGAAGCGGCGTACATGGCGATGCCGCGCGAAGCCCCGCTGCCGCGCTATGACGCGCCGGTGCCCATCGAGGCACGGCGCAGCGGCGGCGGCACCCCAGCACCGGCACCGCCGGCGCCGCTGCCATGATGGCAGGCACCGACTGATGGCCTGGTCCGCCCCGCCCTGGCGCCTGATGAACGCCGCCGAGCGCCGCCGCTACTGGTGGGGCCATTGGCGGCTGGCGGTGCCCTTTTTGACGACGCTGCTGCTCGTGCTGGCGATGACCGCGCCGCTGCTGGTGCCGGTGCCGGTTTTCCCGCAGGTCGCCTTGCTCGGCATCTTCGTCTGGGCGACCTTTCAACCCGGGCTCATGCCGCCCTGGGCCGCCTTTGTGCTCGGCGTGGTCGCCGACCTGCTGTTCGCCCAGCCGCTGGGGGTCAACGCCACGCTGTTCGCCGCCACCGCGGGCTTTGTCCGCCTGTTCGAGGCGCGCTATGGCCACCACGCCCATGGCTTTGACTGGGCGGTCGCCGCCGCCGTCATCATCGCCTTCGAAACCGCGACCTGGGGGCTGATGGGCATGGCCGGCCGGCCGGTGCCGCTGCTGCCGCTCGGCTGGCAGGCGCTGACCAGCATGGTCGCCTATCCGCTCGTCGTGGCCCTGTGCGCGCGCGTCCAGCGCCTCGCCTTCGGCCCCGGCGGCACCCCGTGAGGACCGAGGGCGAGCGCGAACAGAGCTTCACCCGACGCGCCCTGGTGCTCGGCGGCGGCATGGGGCTGGTCGGCGTCACCCTCGCCTCGCGGCTGGCGTACCTGTCGATCTTCGAAGGCGAACAATATCGGCTGGCGTCGGAGGAAAACCGTGTCCAGCTGCGCCTCATCCCGCCGCGCCGTGGCTGGATCGTCGATCGCAGCGGCAAGCCGCTGGCACTCAACCGCCCCGATTATCGCCTCGAACTCATCCCCGAACAGATCGGCGATCTCGATGCCGTGCTCGCCCAGATCGCCAAGGTGCTGCCGCTCAGCTTCGAAGACGAGCTGCGCATTCGCGCCGATATCGCCATCCAGCCGAGCTATATGCCCGTGGAAGTGGCGCGCGACCTCGACTGGCCGGCCTTTGCCGCGCTCAATGTCCAGGTCGCCGATGTCGCCGGCCTGCGCCCGGTGCGCGCCTTCAGCCGGGTCTATCCCGATGCCGATCACTTCGCCCATCTGCTCGGCTACGTCGGCGCACCGACGCCCGCCCAGTACAAGGAACAGAAGGATCCCCTGCTCATCTTCCCGGGCTTTCGCATCGGCAAGGACGGGATTGAGCGCCGTGCCGACAAGTCGCTGCGCGGCACAGCCGGGGCACAGCGGGTAGAAGTCACGGCGCGCGGCAAGGTGGTGCGCGAACTCGATACGCGCGGCGATGTGCCCGGCGATACGCTGCGGCTGACCATCGACCGCGACCTGCAGAATTTCACCGCGCGCCGATTGGGCGACAACAGCGCCAGCGTCATCGTCATCGATTGCCTGACCGGCGATGTGCTGACGATGGTGTCGATGCCGGCCTATGATCCCAACATCTTCTCCACCCGCGTGCCCGCCGCGCTGTGGAAGGACCTGCAATCCGACGACCACAACCCGCTGCTCAACAAGAGCGCGATGGGCCTGTATCCGCCGGGCTCGACCTTCAAGATGGTGACGGCGCTGGCCGCGCTCCAGGCCGGCATCACGCCCGATCAGGGCGTCAGCTGCACCGGCCGCTACAAGCTGGGCAACAACACCTGGCACTGCCATGCACGGCGCGGCCATGGCTTTGTCGACATGCACAGCGCCCTGCCCAAAAGCTGCGACGTGTATTTCTACCAATATGGCCGCCAGGTCGGGATCGATGCCATCGCCGCCATGGCGCACCGCCTCGGGCTCGGCCAGAAATACGAACTGCCGCTGCCCGGCCAGGCCAGCGGCATCGTGCCGTCGACCGCGTGGAAGCAGAAGCGCTACGGCAAGGCCTGGACGATCGGCGAAACGCTCAACACCTCGATCGGCCAGGGCTATCTCATCGCCAACCCGCTGCAACTGGCGGTGATGACGGCGCGGATCGCCAGCGGCAATGCCGTGATGCCGCGGCTGATCGCGGCGCCCGAAGGCAGCGCACCGCCGGCCTTCGCCCCGCTCGGCATTCCCGAGGATCATCTCGCGCTGGTGCGCCAAGGCATGTTCGATGTCGTCAACGCCGGCATCGGCACGGCGCGTGGCGCGCGTTCCCCCATCGGCGGGGTGCATTTCGCCGGCAAGACCGGCACAGCCCAGGTCCGCCGCATCACCGCCGCCGAACGCCGCACCGGGGTGAAACGCAACGAGGCGCTGCCGTGGAAGCAGCGCGACCATGCGCTGTTCGTCGCCTTTGCCCCCACCGAGGCGCCGCGCTACGCCGTCAGCGTCATCATCGAACACGGCATCGCCGGCGGCCGCTATGCCGCCCCCATCGCGCGTGACGTACTGACCTTCCTCTACGATCCCGCCCGCGCGCTGAAGACGCTGGGGCCGATCGAGGCGGCGCTTGCCGAAAAACGCGCCGCCGAGGCGCGCGACAAGGCCCTGGCGGCGCGGCAGGCGGAGGAGGCAAAGCTGATGCCGGCGTGGCTGCGCACCGACGCGCCGACGCCGCCGACCTTCGATATCGGCCCCGCCGATGCTCCCGCCCCGCTGCCACAGGACGATTGATGTTCAACGGTCCCTGGCTGCGCGAGCTCGCCCGCATGCCGTGGGGCATCGTGCTGGTCGTGGCGGCGCTCGCCGGCTTCGGCATGGTCATCCTCTATTCGGCCGCCGGTGGCGCGCTGACGCCCTGGGCGCTCAAGCACGGCATCCGCTTCGCCATCCTGCTCACGGCGGCGCTGCTGATCGCGCTGGTCAGCCCCGATACGCTGATGAAATACGCCTGGGGCATCTATGCCATCGTGCTGGTCGGGCTGGTCGGGGTGGAACTGCTCGGCCGCGTCGGCGGCGGCAGCCAGCGCTGGCTCGATCTCGGCATCATCCAGCTGCAACCGTCCGAATTCATGAAGCTGGCGATCGTCCTCGTCCTCGCGCGCTATTATCATTACCTGCCACGCGGTTACGAAACGCGGCCCAATGCGCTGCTGCCGGCGCTGGCGCTGATCGGCGCACCGGCGGCGCTGGTCATGCTGCAACCCGATCTCGGCACGGCGCTGTCGATCGTCTTTGGCGGCGTCGTGGTGATGTTCCTCGCCGGGGTGCGGCTGTGGCTGTTCGGCACCGCGGCGGTCGCAGTGGTTGCCGCCATGCCGCTCGCCTGGTCGATGCTCCACGAATACCAGCGCAAGCGCGTGCTGATCTTCCTCGATCCCGCCACAGATCCGCGCGGCGCCGGCTATCACATCACCCAATCGAAAATCGCCATCGGTTCGGGCGGGCTGAACGGCAAGGGTTTTCTGCAGGGCACGCAGAGCCATCTCGATTATCTGCCCGAACTGCAGACCGATTTCATCTTCGCCACCATGGCGGAAGAATGGGGCATGCTCGGCGGCCTGTTCATCATCATCGGGTTCGGCATCGTGCTCGCCTGGGGAGTCGGCGTTGCGTTGAAGGCGCGCGGGCAATTCCAGCGCCTGCTGGCACTGGGACTGACGTCGACGCTGTTCTTCTACCTCGCCATCAACATGATGATGGTGATGGGCCTGGCACCGGTCGTCGGCATCCCGCTGCCGCTGATCAGCTATGGCGGTTCGGCGATGATGACGGTGTTGATCCTGATCGGCCTGATCATGGGCATCGCCCGTCAGAACACCCTGCCCCGCGCCTGAATCGCCTGCCCGGCGACAAAGACGCTGGACAAGCCCGAAACCCCCTGCTAACAGCCCGCCTCCACGCCAAGCCGTGCATGGACGTATAGCTCAGTCGGTAGAGCAGCTGACTCTTAATCAGCGGGTCCCAGGTTCGAACCCTGGTGCGTCCACCATTCCTATCAGTGGCTTACACTGAAGCCAGATGCGGCATTCCAACACTCGATTCGCTGTCATTCCAACAAGGCTGGTTCGCCTGCGCTCGGGCCAACTCATTTGAAGCGACTTGAAGACGTCCGGAATTGCGATTCCAGCCCCCAACAAGGTGCCCAGTGGCCGAAGGCCGCTGCCGCCTCCAAAGGGACCAGCATAACCAATGGCCGGGTTTGACACCGCCCTCATCGGCACAACGCCGATGATCCATTGGCCTGCTTTACGCACTGGCATCTTCTCGCGATGCTGGCGCGCTCGCAAACCTGGCTTTCGTGTCTGGAAGACCCAAAGTCGGTCATCCGGGTATGATTGGTCGCTCCCCGAAACCGGACGCTGAGGATAGGCGCCGAAGTAGAACCCCATGATATCCAAGTTAACCATCTATAATCATTTAGGAATATAAATGTTTGAGGGGTCCCGATCGGCGCCGATCGGAACCCCGCCAAAAGCTGCTTCCCTAAACAGTTTTATGCACTTGTGCTGGGTAAGCGCGGGGTCCCGCTTCGGCGCCGATCCACACCGACATTCGACAAGACGGCAGGCTACCCGCATCTCGAGGCAGGTAATAGCGCACCAGGGCGCGTCCGGCCAACATTGTAAGTCAGGACTAACTTTCTATCTTGCGGACGGTCCCGCATCGGCGTAATGGACGAAGCCAAGGCAGCGAAAAAAGGCGGCCACACATCGCGAAAGCGCAGCGAAGCGCGACCGTCGAGATCGGGGAAGGTTTGAACGTGGGTGTTGCCCATAACCTGTCGACGGCGATTGTTGTGGTCGTCAGCATGGTTGTCGGCGCCAGCAGTTCGGCCGCGTCCGAAACGCGCAGTTTCGTCGTCGGGCAGATCTACATGCCATCGGTCGAAGTCGATGAGCAATCTTGCCCGGCCATGCCCAAGAGCGCGTTGCAGGCGTTTCGGGATGCGCTACCTCCCGAAGAGCAGGCCAAATATACCGGTTCCGACAAGGCTCGCGCCTTGGGGGCGCTGATGGCAAAGACCTTTGGCTTCAAGCGCGGTCCCGCAGACGATACACTGACGAAAGACAATATCGTTGAGCGGCGGGCGATGAGCGGCTTCCCGGCCGGAAAGGGCGCGATCAGTTCCTATCCGCAGCGTCACCTCGCTTATGACCTGTGCACCAATCCGGATGACTTTCCGGCACTTGCCGTCGGTCATCAGAACTATCTGGGCAAGGTCGGTTATGGCATCAACCTGGATGGTAAGGTCAGCAAGGACGATCTTGTCGGGATCAACGGCGAAAAGGGCGTCGACAATGCCTGGTATCAGGCGGTCGGCTGCGCCAATATCGCACGTTCGCTGGGCGATCCCAAAGTCGGTGACAACGTCATCGTATCGCGTCAGATTCCGACCCTGATCGAAATATCCGGCATCGATAATGATCAGAACGACGATACGGTCGTCGTCAATATCTATGCCAGCGCTCGGGCGCTTGACCTCGATGCCGTCGGGAAGGCGCTAGCCTGGGCGAGTTTCGCGCCGCGGTCTGATCCACGCTATATTGCAAGTGTTCAGGGACGTATCGTCAACGGCACGTTGTTGACCGATGTTTTCGACGTGAATCTGCGCATGCAGGAGTCGATCATCGACTCGTCGCGTGACTTGCGGGGTGCGCGGATCGAGGCGACGCTAGAGCCCGGTGGCGGCATCGCGGGCGGGTTCTACGGATATCAGACGCTGGCCAGTCTTGAGGATGCCTATGCGCAAACCTCTACGATCGGGAGCGATTTATTGTCCTGCCCGGCCGAGATCAAATCGCTGAGGGCACTCGCGGACGGGTACAAAGACCCCAAGACACGGCGCAACAGCGCAATATCTGTCGCCCTTCGCTTCAAGGCAGTGCCTGCGTTCGTCGTTCACGAGCCGCCGGCAACTGCGAAGATGGCGAGCAAGTGAAAAAGCCCTTCGAGCGATGTGTGAAGGCCGTTTCGGCGCTGGCCATATCCCTGGCGTGCCTTGGCGCGGCACCCCAGGACGGAGAGGTGACGACGCCATCGGCAGAAGCGTCCGCATCTACACCGTTGCTACGCCGGCTGACCGAAGCTCAATATCGTGCCAGCATCGCCGACATATTCGGAAATGATATCAGGGTGGCAGGGCGGTTCGAACCCGACCTGCGCGTCCAGGGACTGCTGGCAGCGGGCGCCAGCGCCGTGTCGGTCACACCGGGCGGGTTCGAGCAATATGAAGCGATGGCCCGGTCAATCGCCGAGCAGATCGTCGATCCAGCGCATCGCGGCAATTTGGTTGGATGCGGGCCGACAGATGCGGATCCGGAAGGTCGCGCCTGCGCGACCACCTTCTTTAAGCGGATCGGCTTCCGCCTGTATCGACGGCCGCTCGGCCCGAGCGAGGTTGCGCTTGCTGTAGCGAACGCCGAAAAAGCGCGAACACTGCTCGGCGGCGATTTCTACACGGGCGTCGGCGCGGCCCTCGCAGGCATGTTGTCTGGTATCGAGTTTATCTTCCAGATCGAAAACGACATTGCCGATCCGAGGCAACCGGGTGCTCGGACGCTGGACTCCTGGTCGCGGGCGTCGCGGCTGAGCTATTTGCTGTGGAACAGCACGCCGGATGGTGACCTTCTGGCGGCGGCGCAGTCGGGCGCGCTGATGAGCGACGCCGGGCTCGCCGCGCAAACCGACCGGCTCATGAAGTCGCCGCGTTTTGTCGATGGAGCGCGAGCGTTTTTCGACGATTATCTCCGCCTCGAGGATCTCAACACCGTTACCAAGGATGGACTGATCTATCCCGGCTTTCGCGCGAGTGCGACCGCCGACGCGCGCGAGCAGACGCTGCGGACATTGACCGAACTGCTGATCGCCAAGAACGGTGACTTCCGCGATATCCTGACGACCCGTCAGATGCCAATCAACGGTATGCTGAGCCCGCTCTATCGAACGCCAGTGGGGCGGCAGGAGTGGACCAATGTGCAGTTTCAGGATGACGATCCGCGTGCCGGCGTATTGACGCAAATTGCCTTCCTCGCCGGACATTCTCATCCAGGGCGCAGTTCGCCGACACTGCGTGGCAAGGCGATCCTGGAAATACTGCTGTGCGAAGAGGTTCCAGCGCCGCCGGCCAATGTGAATTTTACCGTCGTGCAGGACGTCAGCAATCCCCTGTATCTGACAACGCGCCAGCGCCTGCAGGCCCATCTGGACGATGAGGAGTGCGCCAGTTGCCACAAGCGCATGGATCCGCTGGGATTGGCGCTGGAGAAATTCGACGGCGCTGGCCAGTTCCGTGCGCAAGAAAATGGCGCGCCGATCGATACGCTGGGCGCAATTGATGGCGTCAAGTTCAATGGTGCTGTCCAGCTCGGTCAGGCGCTTCACGACAATCCGAAGGTCAAGTCATGTTTGGTGGAGATGGCGTTCCGCTATGCGGTCGGTCGGCGTTTGACCGCTTCGGACGACGGCATGCTGGGCAGGCTGAACGCCCGGTTCACCGCGAGCGGATATCGCGTGCCTGACCTGATCCGGGCCATTGCGACCAGCCCTGATTATTATCGGATCAACAACGCGACGAAACGTACGGCGCGCGTGGCGCAGGCCGGCACGCATGCTGGAGGACGTTTCGGATGACTTTGAACACCACCCGCCGAGGCTTTATGCTGCGCGGCATTCTGGGCAGCAGCGTCGTCACTTTGGGGCTGCCATTCCTCGACTGTTTTCTCGATGGTAACGGGGAAGCGGTCGCCGCCACGCTGGGCGGTGGCCGACTCCCCGTTCGTTTCGGCACCTGGTTCTGGGGCACGGGCGTGATTCCGGATCGTTGGGCACCGACAAAGGCCGGTCCCGGTTACGAATTGTCGCCTCAGCTGGCCGCGCTGGCTGATGTTCAACAGCATGTATCTGTTCTTTCGGGCTTTTCGGTGCCGCTGGACGGTCAGCCCAATTCGCCACATTTTTCGGGGAACATCGCGGTGCGAACCGGTACCCCGGCCGAAGGCTGGCAGAAGATCGTCGCGCCATCGCTGGACGTCATTATCGCAGACACGATCGGCGGAGGGT
>JBILPK010000307.1:0-3105 GCA_044373875.1 Polymorphobacter sp. | reverse complement strand
ACGGCGAGCCGCCGCAAGCGGCCGCGATCGAGCGGCAGCGCGCCGTTGTTGGCGAGCAGAACGGCGGATTTTTCGGCGGCTTCGCAGGCCAGCGCGACATGCGAAGGCGATGCGACAAGATCGGCGGGGTAGGCCGGCAACGGGTCCTCTGCGGAGGCGAAATGATAAAGCGTGGTCAATATCCGCCGGCAGGCGGTTTCGATGACCTGGGGCGCGATGCTGCCGTTTTCCACCGCGGCGACCAGCCTTTCGCCAAAGACCAGCGGTTCGGGGTTTTCGATGTCGAGCCCCGCGGCGGCGGCATAAGGCTTGTACAGCCCCATCACCCAGTCCGAATGGACAAAGCCGGTAAAACCCCATTCGCCGCGCAGGATATCGGTGAGCAAATGGCCGTTCTGGCCGGCATATTCGCCGTTGACCTGATTATAGGCGCTCATCACGCTCATTACTCCGGCGTCCAGCACGGTGCGGAAATGCGGCAGATAGACTTCGTGCAGGCTGCGTTCGTCGATGCTGACATCGACCTTGAAGCGGGTATTTTCCATCGAATTCAGCGCATAGTGCTTGGCCGTCGCACAGACGTTGTGCGCCTGCAAGCCAAGCCCCAGCGCCGCGCCCATCGCGCCGAGATGGCAGGGGTCCTCGCCATAGGTTTCTTGGGCGCGGCCCCAGGCAGGGTGGCGCAACAGGTTGACGCAGATCGCCCCACTCAGGTTGCAGTCCTGCGCCCTGATCTCGATACTCATCGCTTCGCCGATGCGGCGTTCGAGATCGATATCGAAGCTGGCGCCGCGCGCCATGGTGCAGGGAAAACAGGTCGATCGGCCGCGGGCGACGCCGCGCGGGCCATCGGTGAACCAGAACGCCGGCACGCCGAGCCGTTCTATGCCACCGCCGGCGCGATACGGGCGCGCGCCCCACAGGCCGCCATCGGCGCGGACCGCATCGAAAAAGCCCTTGCCCGACATCATGCCGACCTTTTCGGCGAGGCTGGCAGTGGCCATCACGGCGTCGATACGAGCGGCGATAGCGGCAGGCGACAGGCCGCGCTGTGGTCCTAGATCGGCTTTTCCCTGTCGGTGCGATCGTGTTGCGAAGCGTTTCTTTCATGGCCTCGACCGCCGGCTTTAACGCGGCTTCGGGCGTGCCCAGCAGATATTCGAGCGCAAGGCCGCGCAGCAGCGGAACATTATGGTAGAGGATCCCGTCCGATACCGATGCATCGATGATGCCGCAGGCGGCAAAGCGCCGAGCCTGGGCGGTAAGGCTGGTTTCGAGAATTGCGGCATGGATCGGCAATACCGCGGCCGCCAGTTCGGGGTCGGACCGGGTCGCCATCCAGATTTCGGTCTGGGCGATGCCGGTCGACGCCCGGAATTGCCGGGAGGCCACGTCGGCGATGATCAGTAATTGTTCGGCCGGATCGGGATCCGTCGCAATGGCAATCCGGTAGGCCGCTATATCGGCGGCATGGCTTGCCTCGACCACGACAGCGATCAACGCCGCCTTGGTCGCGAACTGGTGCAGCATCGCGCCGCGCGAGACGCGCGCCAGATCGGCCACCAGGACTGTCGAGGTCGCCGGATAGCCGAGCCGGTACAGTGCATCGACCGCCGCCGCCACCAGCCGTGCGCGCGTACTGGCGGATCGTTCTGCCTGTGTCCGGCGCGGCCGCGGCATCGTCCCGGAAGAGGGTTGATGCGACAAGATCAGGCTTCTCTTGCTTTTCGGCTGCTGGATATATCCGCGTCCGGGTCGGCTGACACAATCACGACTGCTCAACATACAAACAAGATTGACTGTTTCTATGTCAACCGATGCTGTTGTCAACAACAAGGCGCGAATGGCCCCGGGCAGCCAGGACGATTCCGGGGGATCAGCGACATGACTCCATTTCGTATCAGGTAATTGGCTGGCGCAGCGATTTCCGTGCCAGCGATCGCCGGCCCCGCCTTGGCACAGACGCCTGCCGATGAACCGGACGACATGATGGTCGTTACCGTGCAGTTAAGCCGCGAGAGCCTGCAAGACGGGCCGCTGGCGATCAGTACCGCCTCGGGGGCGTTTGCTGGCTCAGGGCATCAATAACTTGAACGACCTGCGCTTCGACTGGCGGCAGTTCCCCGCCGCCGTCAGCATCGCCGGCATCCCCGGCCGTTTCAACGGAAGCGTCAGCAGCGCCAGCCGCAAGCACAATAACGTCTCGTGGCGCGCTGTCGCCCAGTTCGACGCCGCCGACGACATCATGCTCTTCGGCTCGGTCCCCCGCGGCTACACGGGGGCCACTTCTGACGAGACACTGGTTTCGCAGACGCCGGTCTTTGTCCAACCCGAAATTCCGACCAACCACGAACTTGGTTTCCGGTTGATGCTGTTCGATCGCACCACGACCATCAACATCACCGCCTTCAAAAGCGATTTCAACAACGTCGATGGCGGCGTCGTCCAAGCCAGCCGGGGGTTCGACTTCGACGCCGGACGGCAGACACCTTGCGGTCGAGATGTTTCATGCGACGGGATGAAATCGGAACATGCGCGAGGGCAGGGGTGTCGGTAAACCCCCAGGCAGGTTCAGATGCCAATAGGGTTGATGCGGCGCGGGTTCTGAAGGTCGGCTCAGGGGCCGCGCCGATGGATCACGTCAGCCGTTTAAAAGCCGTTGATCGTCTCGGCCAAAGCGTTGTCTTGGCTTTCGCCGACGTAACCGACCGACAGCTCGATCCCGGCCTCGGCGATCCGTTCGGTATGCCGGACCAAGAGATACCAGCAGCCGCGATCGGCGTGGTTCATTCTCTCATTATACGCACTCTCCTCCACCCTTGGATCGGCAATGGCTTTACAACCTGTCCAGTTTTCCGAGACCGTCTCATCCGCACCATGCAACCAGAGCCATATGGAAAAAGTTGAGCCGATGAGAGAGATTTGTTCGCTTCGCTGTTGACTCACAAAACCGACGCGCCTAAACACATTTCTCCGGCGGCGACCTGCTCCTTCGAGCAAGTCACCGGTCGTAAAAAAACAGCACTGGTCAGGAACCTGGTTAAACCGGGTGACTGGACAGTGCGGCTCTTTCTCATTGTAGGTTGAATGAAGGGACATGTGGGC
>JBILPK010000306.1:0-3107 GCA_044373875.1 Polymorphobacter sp. | reverse complement strand
AGGTCGGGGCGGTTGACGGTGTTGGTCCAGCCCAGCGTCTTGTTGTGGCCCAGCAGCGGATAGGGCGCGCCAGGGAACAGCGCCCCGGCAAAGTCCCAGCCTTCTTCCGAATGGACGACGACTTCCCACCACGTCACCCCGCCCGCCCAAGGCTGGTGCGAATTGACGATCAGCCGCGTCACGCCGTCGGCGGATCGACGTCCGGCGACGGCAAATCCGTTGCTGCCGCGTTCATCGGGCGGCCCGGAATCGCGCGGCGGCGCCGTGCCGTCGACCAACGCCGCCAGCGGCCGATCGAGCCCGAAGAAGAACGGCGAGCGCAGCATGAACCCCGCCACGATATCCTGGCCATTGACCGGGAACAGCCCGCGGATCCGCTGTTCCGACCGATGCACAGCGGCATATTCGTTGAGCCCCTGCGCATAGGCTTCGAGCAACGCGCGGGTATCGGCGGGCAATTCGCCATAATGCACTGCCGCCGTCCGGTTGGCACCGAGCAGCACGCCGGCAAAATCGACCTTGGCGCCCTCTTCGCCAGTGATCGCCCCGCCGCGACCGCGCACCGCGGCGACGACTTCTTCGAGATTGCGGAAATCATCCTGGGCATGGGCGAGCGCCAACCCATAGGCGACATCGGCATCGGTCTTGCCGAAGATATGCGGTACGCCCCAGCCATCGCGCACGATACTAACATCGCGCTGGCGGACCGGATCGGCCACCGAACCCTCTGCCGTCAACCCGTCCCAGCTAGCCAGCCCGACGAACACCGTCGCCAGCACCGCCCCTGACGCCAGCAGCGCCTGCAGATATTTCGGCATGTCAGCGCGCGTCCTTGACCATTGCGCCACCCTTGATGACGACCGGGATCGCCAGCAGCACCGATACATCCGCCAGCGGATCGCCCTTCACCGCGACCAGATCGGCATAGCGCCCGACCGCGATGGCGCCGACATCGGCGGAGCGGCCAAGCGCTTCGCCGGCGTTGACCGTTGCCGCCTGGATCGCCTGCAGCGACGTCATCCCCCATTCGGTCATCTTGGCGAATTGCCGGGCGTTCTGGCCATGCGGATAGACGCCGGCATCGCTGCCGAACACCATCTTCACCCCGGCCTTGTGCGCCGCCTGGAAGGTTTGCCGCTGTTTCAGCCCGACCTCGCGTTCCTTGGCGAGGTTTTCTTCGGGAACACCGTTCTTTGCGCCTTCGGACAAGATGTAATCATCATTGTAGATGTCCATCGAGAACCAGGCGCCGGACTTCCTTGCCAGCTCGAAACTGGTTTCATCGGCAAAGCTGGCGTGCTCGATCGTGTCGACCCCGGCGCGCAGCGCGGTGTTGATGCCGCTGTTGCCATGGGCATGGGCCGCCACCTTCATGCCGAGCATATGGGCTTCGGCGACCAGCGCATCCATTTCGGCCTGGGTATATTGCTGCGCGCCGACGCTAGTGCCGGCCGAAAACACGCCCCCGGTCGCACAGAACTTGATCACCTCGGCGCCGCGGCGATGCAGTTCGCGCACCTTCTGGCGGATGGCATCGGGGCCATCGGCGACGCCGGGGCGGGGAAATTCGAATTCGGCGGGATATTGGTTGGTGTCGCAATGGCCGCCGGTGGCGCCGATGGCATGCGTTGCCGCCACGATGCGCGGCCCCGGCACATAACCGCCCTCGATGCCCTGCTTCAGCGCCAGATCATCATAACCGTCGGAACCAACGTTGCGCACCGTGGTGAACCCGGCCGCCAGCGTTTGCGCAGCATGGGCAACCCCGATCACCGCCTGGAACGATCGCACATAGCGCAATTGCCGGTCACCCCCCAGCCGCGGATCGCTCGACAGATGGACGTGCATGTCGATGAAGCCGGGCAGCATCGTCATGTCGCCCAGATCGATGGCGCGGGCCCCCGCCGGCACCGTGATGCTGCCGGCTGGCCCCACGGCGATGATGCGGCCGTCGCGTGCCACAACCACCGGCGACGCCACCACCCGGCCGCTGATCACATCGACCATCCGGGCGGCGGTGATCACCACGGTTTCGGCGGCCAGCGGTGCCGCACTGCCCAGCAGCGCCATCAGCAAGGCCAGCTTGCCCGCGCGAAATTTGCCTGTCTGCATCGTCCCCAACTCTTTTGTGTGCTTGATCCGACAGGTCGCAGCAAAGTTGCGGCGGCGCAAGATTGCACTGCAACCATCGCATCGCCGTTCCCGTATATCCCAAAAGATAAAGAGGGACCTATGGCAATGCGGTGGAATGGCAATAACGCGCGGGTACCACGCTTGTTGATCGCTGACAGCCAGCCACTGGTCGCCGATGCGCTCGCGGCGCTGGTGTCGGCGCGGGGCTATGATGTCCATGCCCGGGCCCATGACGACAGCGCCGTGGTGACCGCCCTTCTTGACCAGACCATCGACATCGCCGTGATCGCTGCCGATCTGGTGACCGACGCCGTGCTGGCAACGGTCACCACGCTTCGCCGCAGCGGCAATCTTGTCGCGCTGGTAGCAACCGCCGGCGGCCCCGATGAACCTGCTGTCGACGCGCTGCTCGGCGGTGCCAGCGATGGCCTGGTGTTGAAGGACGGCAGCAGCGAATGGCTGTTCCACTGCCTTGCCAGCGTCAACACCGGCGGCCAATGGCATGATCCGCGCGCCGTCGCCGGCCGGCGTGCCCGCCGCGACATCATGCTCGGCGCCAACGTGCTGACCCGCCGCGAAGCCGAAATCGCCCGCCACGTCGCCAGTGGCCGCCGCAATCGCGACATCGCCGAAACGCTGGGCATTTCCGAAGGCACGGTGAAAATGCACCTGCACAACGCCTATGCCAAGCTGGGGGTGGAAAGCCGCACCCAGTTGGCGATGGATGCACGGGTACGGACGCTGGCGTAACACCTCCCACCCCGCAGGGGAGCGGGCGTTGGTTACGCCGCCAGCCCCGTCAACGGCATGTCCACCTCCATCAGCGCCGCCAGGAACTGGTCGCACGACCGTTCCCAACTGAACCGCGCGCCATAGGCGGCGCAATCATGGCGCCGCGCCGCCAGCGCTTGCCGCATTGCCACCGCCAGATCGTCATCGACACCGCCGATGCAGGCCCGCACCGCGCCTTCGGT
>JBILPK010000305.1:0-3120 GCA_044373875.1 Polymorphobacter sp. | reverse complement strand
CCGAGACCAGTTGGCCGGGGGCGGCGAGGCGCAGCGCCAGTTCGTCGCTGCACAGGTTGAGGCTGGCGACCCGCGCGGGAGCGGCGGCGGCCGGGGCCGCGAGCAGCAACAGCAGGGCCGCCAGTGCCTTCACAGGCGCACGCGCACCCCGGCATGGGCAGTCAGGCCCGGGGTGCGATAGGCGAACACGTCCTGATAATCCTTGTCGAAGGCGTTTTCGATGCGGCCGGTCAGGTCGATCTGCGGGGTGACATGCACCGCCCCCGATACGGTGACGAGGGTATAGGGCGCCAGCCGCACCCGCACGAAGCGGGCGAAATCGGTATCTTCGCGCGCCCCGGTGATCGCCGCGCTGGCGGCAAGGTCGAAGGCCTTGCCGGTATAGCTGGCGGTCAGGCTGCCCGAATGGCGCGGACGCCGGACCTCGCGTGACGAAAGCCCGGCGGCGACGCGCTGTTCGTCGGCATCGAGGAGCGCATAGGTCGCCGCAAGACGCAGCCCGGTGATCGGTGTTGCACTGGCAGTGACCTCGAGACCCTTGCGCTGGCTGCGCCCGGTGGCATTGGCAACGCCCGACAGGAAGGTGGTGTTGTTGAAGGTCGAGACGATTTCGTTGTCGAGCGTCGCGTCGTACCAGGTGACATCGAGGCCGAGCATCGCGTTCGACCAGCCGGCGCCGACCTCCCAATTGCGGCTGCGTTCGGGGGTCAGGTTCGTGTTGCCGATGAAGAAGCCCGGGAAAAAGCCGAACAGATCGAAGAAAGTCGGGTCCGCCACCCCGGTGGCATAGGCACCGTGGACGGTGAAGCCGGCGCCGGGCTGCACCGCCAGCGTTGCGCGCCAGGTCGTCGTGTCGGCGAAACGGTTGTTCCAGTCCTGCCGCACGGCGACGCCGCCGCCGAGCCAGTCGCCGATATCGAAGCGATATTCGCCGACCAGACTGGTTTGCAGGCGCGACCGCGACTGGTTCGATAGGGCGGTGGCGCTGGCATCGGCACTGTCGAAGCGTTCGCGGTCATGCTCCAGCGCCGCGGTGAAGCGGTGGCGGGCGCTGCCGGTGTCGAACTTGAAGCTGGTCTGGTAGCGCAGGGTGAAGCGGCCGCCGTCCGACCGGTTGGTGAAGGCATCGGCGGTGCGGTTGATGTTGGCGGTATCGGTGAAGAAACCCGAGACCCGGTGGATCCAGCGATCGTCGAGCAGCGCGATGCCGGCTTCGGCGCGCAGGGCCAATTGCTTGCTGCGGGTGGCAAGCGGCTGGTCACGCGGCACGCCGGCAGTGAAATCGAAGCCATCGAATTCGCTGTTGGACGTCGTGTAGCGCGCGACGAGCATCAGGTCGGTGGTGGCGGACGGCGTGCTGCGCAGCTTCGCATGGGCAGTGACATTATCGTACCCGTCCTTGTCGCCGCCGACACTGGCGATGTCATAGCCGGTCGAGGTGAGGGCGCTGACGCTGCCGGACAGCTGTGTGGTGGTGCCAAGCGCAACCCCGCCGCCGGCGCCGGCGCGGAACGTGCCGAGCGAACCGCCCTGCGCCTCGCCGTAAAAGCCCGTATCGCCGCGGGTGGTGATGTTGATGACCCCGCCGAGCGCCTGCGACCCCCATAGCGCCGATTGCGGTCCCCGCAGCACTTCGATACGCTCAACGCCCGCCGCGAGCAGGGTTTCATAGCGGAATTCGCCCGATGACGCCGGGTCGGTGACATCGATGCCGTCGATGAAGGTCAGGGTATGGTTGGCCTCGGCCCCGCGGATGCGGACCTGGGTCTGCGCGCCGAGCGGCCCCGACTGGCTGATGCTGACGGAAGGGGAGAGGGTGAGGTAATCCTTGACCAGCGACAGCGATAACGCGGTGATGGTGTCGCGGTCGATGATCGTCAACGCGGTGCCGGCCAGCGCCACCGGCACGGCTTCGCGCGACGCGGTGACGGTGATCGGCGCGCGGGTATCGGCGCTGGCGACAGAGGGAATCGTGGCGTCGGCAAGCAATAGCGTGAACATGTTCGTCCCTTCGGTGCCCCGGCGGCAAGCCGGTGGCGGCAAGAAGCCGCCGCAAACGAAGGGCGCGTGAATGCGCCTCGCGTTACATGCTCCGCTGGACCCGGCAGGCATGGGACGACCGGGGATGGCAGGTTTCCTGGCTTGCGGCTCGAACGCCCCTGTTCCGCCTTCCCGGGGTTGCCCCCAGTGGCATGTGGAACATGGGCTCGCCGCTTACAGTTGCGGGCACAGCGCCGGACTTGGGGTGTTTCCCGTACCGGCTTCCCTCTTAGCCTCACCTTGCGGGGTGGGGCACCATCCGCGGTCAAGGATAGGCAGGTGACCGGCAAAGCGCAAGCCACAGGCGGGTGTTGCTTTTGTGGCGGGCGCCCGCTATGCGCACGCTTCGCTTTTGGCTGGTCGGAACCAGCCGCCATTCAGGAAAGAGCCCAATCCATGAAGTCCGGCATTCACCCCGATTACCACAACATCACCGTGCGCATGACCGATGGATCGACGTACCAGACGCGTTCGACCTACGGCAAGGAAGGCGACACGCTGGCGCTCGACATCGATCCGACCTCGCACCCGGCCTGGGTCGGCGGCGCCGGCAAGATGCTCGATGCCGGTGGCCAGGTGGCGCGCTTCAACAAGCGCTTCTCGGGTTTCGGGCTGAAGAAGGCCGGCGAATAAACGCTAGCTTGCGGTTGCAAAAAGGGGGCGTTGCCGGATGGCAGCGCCCCTTCTTTTGTGCGCGGGACATCTCCCTCCCCCCTGCGGGGAGGGCGATTCAGGCGCAGCCTGAGCGGGGTGGGGGTTACACCAGTGGCATCACACGAACCCCCACCCCGCTCGCGCAAGGGCGCGAGTCGCCCTCCCCGCAGGGGGGAGGGATTTCAGCCCGCCATCAATTTCGCCGCCGCATAATCCGCCTTGCCATTGGGCGCGCGCGGCACCTTGGCGACGATTACGATCTTCTTCGGCGTCTTGTAGCCGGCCAGTTGCTGCCGGACGTGGGCGCGCAGGGCATCGGTATCGACCGGGCCATGCGCCTCGACCACCGCCGTCACCGCCTGGCCCCATTTGTCATCGGCGACGCCGAAGACCAGCGCGTCGTCGATCGCGGGGTGGGTCTTCAGC
>JBILPK010000304.1:0-3131 GCA_044373875.1 Polymorphobacter sp. | reverse complement strand
CAATGCCACGGGCTCACGTCATCAAGCCCCCCGATAACGCGCCATTGCCCCGGACTCAGCGCCTTCAGCGCTACCACCCAGAAGCGCAGATCGACCAGAAACAGCCCCTGCACTGCCAGTACGAGCCCATAGCCGACCCCCAGAACCAAGACCGCAAGCAGCAACGACAACGCGAAGAAGGCGCGCGGAGTGGCCGGCACGGGCGGCACAGGCGGTCCGAACCGCCCCAAGCCCAGCCCTAACCCGGCATTGACCAGCGACCAGAGCAACAATTGCGTCGTCACCACCTGCGAGAACAGCCAGTTCGGCGGCATCCACAGCGTCACCGCGATATAGGCAGGGAACAATGTCAGTACAGGTACCAGCGCCGACAATGCCACGCCGCGCCACCAGCGCCGCCCTTCAACAGGTCGAAACTGCGGCACCGCCTGCAACTTTGCGAGCCCCGGCAAGCCCAGCGCAACGTCGATCACCCCCAGCAGCACCAGCACAAACCCCAGCAGTGCCACTCCCGTCGCGATCTCCTTGCCCCACCAGATCTGGTCACCGGCCGGCAACGGCGTGCCGCCTCGCAGTGTCTGCGCGAACCAGTCGAGGCTGTCGCCGATCGCCTCGACACTGATGTGATCGCCCGGGTGCGTTACCGCCGGCATGGTCAGCCGCCGCGCCGTCCCCGCCGCCAGGTCGCCATAGACCCGCCCCGGCACCACATCGGCGGGCGTCCCGAAGAATGTTTTCAGTTTGCCCGACCCCGGCGCATCCACCGCGCGATCGACCCCCCACATGATCTTGGCGAACTCGTCATAGCGGCTGAACACCAAAGCGAGGTTGCGCGGCCAGGCCGGCGTTCCCTCTTTCGCGAACGGCGCCCCCGTCGCCGAGCCCTCCAGCACCATGGCGCGATAGCCCGCGGGGTCGCTCGCGGCGGCGGCGAGCACCGTCCAGCCGCCCATGCTGTGCCCCTCCAGCCCGATATTGGCGCGGTCGACCATCGGCAGCGACTTCAAGTAACGCAGCCCCGCCGGCCCGCCGAAGCCCTGCGAGAACGCCGCGCCGCCGCTGTAGCCATGCCCGGTCTGGTCCATGGCGAGGACGACATAGCCGCGCCGCGCGAACTCGATGGCGAAGCCCGATTGCGTCTCGGCACTGTTGATATAGCCATGGACGGCGAGGATTCCCGGTGCCGGGGTCGCTGCTGTTGCCCCCTTCGGCACGTAGAGCAGCGCCCGCAGCACCACGCCATCGGCACCGGCGAAGCGCACCTCGCTGACGCGGATGCCGCCGCTGGTCTGGACCTGCGCCGCCCGCCACGCCCCGCCGAAAACCAGCAACAGCCCCGCGAGCACCAGCAACCAGCCCTTGCGCATCGATTTCCCCCCGGAACGGCCCCCGCCAACTGGCGCGAAGGACAGGATGCCCGGCGCCGCCGACTGTGCCAGACTTGCCCCATCACTAACGCATGCAGCATGGGGAATGACAATGGATCTGGGCTTGAAGGGCAAAAAGGTCATCCTGACCGGCGGCAGCCGCGGCATCGGACGCGCCGCGCTGGAAATTTTCGCCGCCGAAGGCGCCGATATCGCCTTCTTCTCGCGCAAGCCGGAGCAGGTTGCCGAGGCCGTCGCCAGCCTGTCGCAGCATGGCGGCAAGGTGTTCGGCGAGGCCTTCGACCTCAATGATTTCGACGCCTACCCCGGCTGGCTGACCCGCGCCGCCGATGCGCTCGGCGGTTGCGACATCTTCATCCCCGGCGCCTCGTCATCGGGCGCGCAGCTGACCGGCGACTGGGAAGCCGCCTTCAAATATGATGTGATGGGCGCGGTGAAGGGCTGCGAGGCACTCGAACCCGCGCTCACCGCCTCGGGCGCCGGCTCGGTGGTGTTCATGGCCAGCACCGCCGCCACCGAAACCTTCATCATGCCGCAGGCCTTCAACGCCATGAAAGCGGCGCTGCTGACCTATGCCAAGCAACTGGGCCAGGCCTGGGGGCCCAAGGGCATCCGCGTCAACACCGTGTCCCCCGGCCCGATCTTCTTCGAAGGCGGCAATTGGGACGGCATCAAGCAGCACATGCCCGATTTCTTCAACGCGACCCAGGCGCAGATGGTGCTAGGGCGGTTCGGGGTGGCGGAGGATGTGGCGAAGACGTTGGTGTTTTTGGCGAGCCCTGCGTCGGGATTCACGACAGGGACCAATGTCGTGGTCGATGGCGGGTATACGAAGCGGGTGCAGTTCTGATCTTACCTCTCCCGTTGACGCGAAGGCGTCGCCTTCGCGTCAACGGGAGAGGTGTTCAAGCCAGATACTTATCCAGCGTCTGGTGGAAATGCCGGATCCTGATCTCCTGATAATCCGCCAGGTTGATCACCCCCGTTTTCGACGCCTTCAACCCGTCCTGCACGAACGGCAGGTTCCCCATATCCTGCTCGAACACCGTCGCCAGCGTGCTCAGTTCCGGTGCATCGGTCCACGGCTGGTCCGGCCCGAGCATGTGCAGCGGCGCCCCGCGCGGGATCGGCTGGCCGGGCGGCACACGGGTCAGTACGCGCACCTCCATCAGGCAATGGTCGACATCCTGCGCGGGGCGGAAGCGATAGACGATATTGGGCATGAAGCCGCCCCATGGCGCGAAGTTCGGGAAGACATTGTAGACCAGGGCATCGAGAAGCTCGGCATCGGTGGCATCGCTGTGATCATGGCCGAAGAGCGCCGAATAATTCTCGCGCATTGCCTGGCCGAGCGCATGGCGTGCCGTCACCCCCTGGGGCACCGTCACGGCAAAGGCATCGCCGCCTTCCTCGTAGCTGTCCGCCGAACGGCCGTTGAACTTGATGAACTGGTCAACGATCCATTGCTCGGGCTTGTCGGTGGCATCGACATGCGGCGACACCACGGCGAAGGGCACCAGGTTGACGTTCACATTGTCGCCCCAAGTCCAGTAACTGGCGTTCTCGTCCCCGGTGAAGGGCAGGATCTGCGGATGGGTGACCAGTGTGTGCCAGCTTTCCATGAACGCCTCCATCACCACCTTCCAATTGGCCGGGACGACCTTGCCGACCCAGACCGCGGTGGTGCATTCCTCGTGGCGCCAGCGGCTGAAATGCGCCGGCAGCGGCGCCAGATAGTCCTCC
>JBILPK010000140.1:0-8925 GCA_044373875.1 Polymorphobacter sp. | reverse complement strand
CGGTCAGCGGCACCCTGGCCGGCCATGTCCTGCCCGGCGGTGGCGACTGGCAGACAATCGCGGCAGACGGCAGCATCGAGATTGCCGCGCACCACGTTCTCGACATCAGCGGGCATGGACTCGTCGAAGTCCGCTCCGAAGGCCTGCGCCATGCCGACCCGGACACCCTGGCGGCACTGGCGCGCGGCGAGGCTGTCGATTCGTCGCGCTATTACTTTCGCACCGCCATCCGCTTCCGCACCAGCGCGCCCGGCCTCCTGCGGCTTAACCACATCCTCGCCGTGGCGCGTGGTCGCCGCGCGGTGGAGCAAGTGCATCTCGACATCTTCGAAGTCAGCTGAACAGGGCAATATCATGAGCATCTGGTACGATCCCGACATTGATCTGGCGGCGCTCAACGCTTTGCAGGCCAGGACGATGGCGGCCAATCTCGGCATCGAGGTGACCGGCTTCACCGACACCACCCTGACCGCGCGAATGCCTGTCGACGATCGGACCCGCCAGCCGCACGGTCGCCTCCACGGCGGCGCTTCGGTCGCTCTGGCCGAAACCTTGGGATCGATCGCGGCGAACCTGACGCTGGAGCCGGGCAAAAGCATTGCCGTCGGCCTCGAAATCAACGCCAACCATGTCCGCCCGGTGAAGGGCGGCTTTGTCCACGCTACCGCAACGGCCGAAGCGCTCGGCCGCACGACGCAGATCTGGTCGATCCGCATTACCGACAGCGCCGATCGCCTCGTCTGCATTTCGCGGTTCACATTGGCGGTCATTCCGGCGACACAGGCCTGAGCAGAATTTCAAGGAACTTCGATTATGGATACCAGCACCCTGTTTCGCCTCGACGGCCGTGTCGCGCTTGTCACCGGCGGCAGTCGCGGCATCGGCAAGATGATTGCCGCGGGCTTCATCGGCCAGGGGGCCAAGGTCTATATCTCGTCACGCAAGGCACCAGCCTGTCTTGAAACGGCGGCGGAACTCGGGCCCAATTGTATCGCGCTGCCGCAGGATGTTTCGACGGTCGCCGGTTGCCAGGCGCTGGCCGCCCAGCTTGCCGAGCGCGAGACCCGGCTCGACATTCTCGTCAACAACGCCGGTGCCGCCTGGGGCGCGCCGTTCGAAGACTTTCCCGAAAGTGGCTGGGACAAGGTCATGGACCTCAACGTCAAATCGCCATTCTTCCTCACCCAGGCGCTGCATGGATTGCTGAAGGCGTCCGGCCGCCGCAACCAACCGGCCAAGGTCATCAACATCACCTCGATCGATGGGATGAGGCTCAATCCGCAGGAGACATACAGCTATCACGCCTCCAAATCCGCACTCATCTACCTGACCAAGCGCATGGCGGCGCAGCTTGTGCACGACGCGATCAATGTCACGTCGATCGCACCCGGCGCCTTTGCCAGCGAGATGAACCGGGTGGCGCGCGATCACGGCGAAGCCATCGCCAAAGCCATCCCGGCGCGGCGCATCGGCGTCGACGAAGACATGGCTGGCGCGGCGATCTACCTGGCGAGCCGCGCTGGCGATTACGTGGTGGGCGACACGATCACTGTCGATGGCGGCGTCGCCCATGCCAGCACCGGGCCTGGCTTCCCCGATTGACAGATTTGGCGCGACGGGGTCGGCTGGATCTCACCCAACGCATTGAACTGACGTTCAATGTCAGTCTGATCGGCATTCAACAACTGCGATGCTGGCAACCTGCCAAATGACGACTTGGAAGGAGGCGAACGGCTGCTCTCGGCGAAAGCCGCCATTCAGCGATGACCTCGTGGTCGTCTGAAGCTGTGTAGAGTTTCGGGCGCCGTGAGGCGTACGAAAGTCTCCAATGAACGACCCGCGGCTTGCCGGGGCTGGCTATGGGTATTTCAACTTCTCGTCGGCTCTGGTTGTGGCGCGACCGGCGGCATCGAGGGTCGTGATCGACGCCAGGTCCCCCGATCTTGGCGCGACCGGGCAGTCATTCCATCGTGGTGAACGGCCAGGCGAGGCATCTGCAGCGTCGATGATGGCGGACAGGTCGCGCGGCATCATCGCCCGAGGCGCGATTGCCGGGGCGGATAGCAAGGATGAGCCATGCCGGGTCATGGCGGGCACTCCCGGTTCGGTGATGGATGTGATGGCGGTGCCTGTGGCTGAGTCCAGCGCTCGAAGGTCTCGATGACGATCATGTGGCCGCCGCAACAGGGGCATGGCGGACGCGTGTCGGCCGGCTCCGTCGGGGCCTCGTCGTCGGGCGGCGGTGCAACAGCAAGCAGTTTACGGGCAAGGTCGAGGCTGGCCTTGCGCGAGGATGCAGCGAGCAGGCCGTAGTGCCGGATACGGTGGAACCCGCGCGGCAGGACGTGGAGCAGGAAGCGGCGGATGAACTCGTCGGCGGCGAGCGTCATCACCTGCTGGCGGTCGGCACCATCGCGTCGATAATCTTTGTAACGGAAGGTGAGGGTCAACGATCCAGCGGTGACCGATTGGTAGCATTGCGTATTGAAGCAGCAGTGTTGACAAAGTCCAGAAATTGCTAGGGGCCAACGCCTTGAAGTCGGATACGGAAGTTTACAATAAGTTAAAAATGGCGCCCCAGACGTGACAAAACTGGGCATCGGAATCATTGGGAGATTTCTGTCCGCGTTCCCTGCCATCGCGATCAATCACGGTGACAGCGCGTTTATCGAACTTGATCCGGCAATTTCTAACGTCCGCTTCGCGCTCACATGACGGTCATCGAAATGCATCGACGTGCGCCCCAGGGGTGACGGTGAGATTGCAGAATGCATTCGTTCGTAAGAGCAGTTGCGCGAGATGGTCATCTTCTCGTCGCTGCCATGTCATAAACCTACCCTAACAGCGCGCCTTCCAAGTCAGAGGTCGCCTAATGCTCTATAAAACAATAACAATTCGGACGATGGCGCTATCAGCTACCAGCTTGATTGCGCTCGCAACGCCCGTCATTGCAGCTGCGGCTGTCGAGGGTGCCGTCGTCGAGGGCGCAGCCGTTGAGGCGGAAGCCGAGATCATCGTCACCGGGTCATCCCGCGCGCAGCGCCGCTTCGATGCGTCCTTCGCGGTCAACTCGCTCTCGCAGGAGGAAGTGCGCCGGATCGCGCCCAAAAACTTCGCCGAACTTCTCGGCGTCATGCCAGGCATCCATGTCGAGGCAACCGGCGGCGAGGTGCAGAACGTCACCCGCGTCCGCGGCATTCCAACCGATCGTGGCTATCTGATCTTCCAGCAGGACGGCTTGCCGCTGTTCCACGAAATCGACGGCGTGTTCTTCAATTCTGGCGACGGCATGAACCGCTTCGATCTGATGACCGAACGCGTCGAAGTGGTCCGCGGTGGCCCGGCACCGATCTATGCGAGCAGCGCAGCGGCGATCGCCAACAACATCACCGTCAGCGGCGGCGAAGTATCGCGCGGCATGGCGCAGGTGATGCTTGGCGACACGGGACTTTATCGGCTCGACCTCGTTCAGTCCGGGAAAATCGCCGAGCGGACCTATTATGCGGTCGGAGGCTTCTTGCGCCAGCATGACGGATACCGCGATAACGGCTATCCCAACGACAAGGGTGGCCAGATCCGCGCGAACATCAAGCACGATCTGGACAACGGCTTCATCCGACTGTCGGGCACCTATCTCAACGACAAGAACGCATTTTATCTGCCGATCCCGCTTGCTGATCCACGCAACCCGTCGGTTTCGCTCGATCCCTTCATCGATTTCTTTACCGGCACCATGAACTCGCCATCACTGCGCGGCCTCAACATCAATTATCGCGACGGCGACAACAGCATAAAGACACTGCAACGCGACCTGGCCGACGGTCGCCACATCCGCTTCGGCAACATCGGCCTGCAGTATGAAGGCGATTTCGGAGGTTGGCTGGTTGCCGCCAACCTTGGTTACACCAAGGGCAAGAATAGCTTCGACGCCTTTTACTCGACCACCAACCCTGCCGATGCCGGAACCTTTTCCAATGGGTTCCTCGCAGCAGCCCGAACCGCGTTCGGAACGACGGCCAACCCGGTCACCCAGCTCGGCTATGCAATCGCAGGGACCAACGGCACTGAGGTCTACAACCCGTCCGCCGCGTCGGGGCTGGTCATGTCGGGCCAGTACCGCGCCGTCGAATCGGACTTCTACTCGGGCCAGGGCAATCTGAGCGTCACCCGCAAGTTCACCACGGGTTTTGGCACGCACGATATCAAGTTCGGGATCTATGGCGCGGCCTATGGTGCTACCAACCTTGCCGTCTACAGCGACATGCTGATCGAAGTCGCGGGCAAGCCACGTACGCTCGATCTGGTCGCCTATGGCGCGGCTAACCAGGTCCTCGGTTATGTCACGGATAATGGCGTCCTGCGCACCACCACCACGCTCAACCAGGGCGAAACCGATGGCAAGGTCGTGGCGCTCTTTGCCAACGACACTTGGGAAATCGTGCCCGGCCTGCGTCTCGATGCCGGCATCCGCCACGAATGGTATGATTATTCCGGCTATGCTCTGCTATCGACTGGCGGCATCGACCTCGGCAAATCGACCACCCTCGCCGACAATGCCACGCGAGGCTTCACTGGCGCTCGGGTGACCACCAAGCTCAAGCCGAGCACGACCAACTGGACCGTTGGCCTCGGCTATGACGTCACCTCCAACTTTGGTGCCTATGGCCGCGTTTCAACGCTGGAAGTGCCCCCACAGGCGACGGTTGCATTGAACACTGCGCCAACCATCATCACCACTGTCGCGCGCCAGTTCGAAGCCGGCGTCCGGGCAAACTTCGGGCGATCCTACATTTTCGTGACCGGTTTCTATACCAAGTTCGACCCGTTCAACGCGTCATTCGTGGCGTTCAACCCGGTAAGTGGCCGGAACGACCAGTCCGTGCCGTTCATCGGCGAAGCCATCGTCAAGGGTGTCGAAATCGACGGGCGTTACACCCCGGCCGACTGGTTTTCGCTGGCCGGTTCGGTAACCGTCGCCGATCCGCAATACCGCAACTTGCAGAACACTTCGGGTGCCGATCCGAGCGCGGTCAACGGCAACCAGATCATTCGCGAACCCAAGCTTTTCGGCAATATCCGCCCGACCTTCTACTTCGAAAAGGCTGACACCCAGATCGAGGTCTATGGCCGGCTCGATTTCGTCGGCAAACGCTATGTTGATTTGTTCAACCGCACATCGATGGCCGCCTACCAGACCGTTACTGCTGGCATAACCGCCACCCGTGACGCTTGGCGCTTCCAGTTAGTCGGCGACAACCTGACCAACTCTCGCGGTGTGACCGAAGGCAACCCACGCACCGACCAGCTCGCCGGGCAGGATGCCGCCGAGGCAATTTACGGTCGCCCGTTGTTCGGCCGCAATTTCCGCTTCATCGTCAGCCGCAGCTGGTAAGCGGGCAATAGCACGCCAGCCAGCGCGCATCAGTGGCGCCGTATCGATCGCTATTTTGGGCGACCGATACGGTGTCGCGACCGCTTTGCGGCGAGATGCATGGAACATACCAATTGTCGGGACACCGCCCAATCTGGTCTGGAGTAAAGTCGATGAGGCCATTGTTCATTGCCCTTATGCTCGCTGCGGCGTCTGCAGGATCGGTGCCGGCGCTGGCGCAGGATCCGCAGGGCTTTACGGCTCCCTTCCCCGAAACGCTCGAAACGCGCGTGTTCCCGCTGTTCGCTGCAGTGCGCGCAGCACCGGGCTGGACCGCGGCGCTGCGTGCCGATCCTGAACTCGCCAGTCTTGCGACCGTCCGCGCGGCGCGGCTGCCGGCCGAAACATGCACCCCGGCGCCGCAGTGCCTGGCAGATGCGTGGCTATGGACGCCCGAGGACATCGCGAAGGTATCGGAACGGCTGCGGCTGATTGGACGCGACCGCAAAGTGGCCGACGCGCTGGTGGTGCGACAGATGCGCCCTTCGGGTCGCTTTGCGCGGCATGCAAGCCTTGGCGACACGGATTTCCTGGCTGCTGCCTGGTCTGACGCCGCCAATGGCATCAACCGGATCATCGCGATTTACGCCAAGGGCGAGCCGCCGCGATATCCCAAGATCGATGCCATGATCTTCGATGTTGCACAGCCTGAGTATCCGCAGGTGCTGGCGGCGCATGGCGTGAGCATCGCCGCGCTACCGCATATGGACGACACCGTGTTCGATCCCGTCAAGCGATACGCGGCAGGACTATTGATGATCAACGAACGGGCCGATGCCGGCGCCTATCGTCCGTTGCTGGACGGCGACAATGCCGCAACCGTTCGCGCCGTTGCTGGTATAGACTGGACTGGCGAGCGTCACACAGCACTGCTCGTCTTCGGCCATGGCCCGGAAGATGCCCAGTCGCGAACCGGGATCATGGGACACATCCGATTGCGCATCGCAGCGGACATGTTCGCCAGGCGCCTGGCGCCGTTCATCATCGTCTCCGGCGGCAACGTCCATCCCAACCGTACACCATTCAACGAAGCGGTGGAAATGAGGCGCCTGCTGATCGAACAGTTCGGGGTGCCACCTGATCGCATCCTGATCGAGCCACATGCACGCCACACCACCACAAATTTGCGCAACACGGCCCGGCTGCTGCTTTCAGCCGGCTTTCCGGTCGATCGGCCGGCGCTGATCGTGTCGGACCATATGACGATCCGGTATATCGCCGGCGCTGAACTGACAGCGCGAAATCTGCGCGAGATGGGCGTGCAGCCGGGCCGGCTTGCGCCTGGCCCGGATCCCTTCTCCCTGCTTTTCACCCCCGATCCGGCGGCCTTCCACGTCGAAGTTCTTGATCCTCTCGATCCATGAGGGCACCGGTCATCGTCATTCGTTCCGTTACCGCGCTGGCCATGATGGTTAGTGTCACCAACGCCGCTCCGGTCGGCGCTCGCACGCCAGGTTTGTTGGTCGACCCCTTCGTCGGCACGCTGGCCGACTTCGGCCAGCTGAGCCCGGCAGCCGTTGCGCCGTACGGAATGGTTCAGCTCGGCCCCGACACCAGCCCGGCAAACCATGCCGGCTATGACCATGCGGCAACGCAACTGTTCGGGTTCTCGCATTCACGCGCGGTTGGGGTCGGCTGCGGCGGCGCCGGCGGCGACGTGCGGATCAGCTTCGACTATGCCGGCAATCCAGCCCTGTCCCCGATCGACAAGCGTCGCGAACGTGCCCACGCCGGCTATTATCGGGTCGCCTACGGCAACGGCATCGTCGCCGAGATGACCGCGACGCGCGGTACCGGCGCGATCCGCTTCACCGTGCCGCGGTCGGGTCCCGTTGCGGTGAAGGTTGATTTTGGACTGAGCTATTCGAAGCGCATGTCCGCTACCTGGTCGGTCAAGGGCGATGATGACCTGCACGCAAGCTTTTCGGCCGGAACAGTCTGCGACGCAGGCGTATATCATCTCCATTCGGCGACCCGGTTGTTTCGTGCCGGCAAGCCCGTGGCAGCGCCGTGGCAAGGTGATTCAACGAGTGCGAAGCTTGTTCTGACGGTGCGCGCCGGCGATGTAGTGGAACTGCGCACCGGGCTCTCTGCTGTCGATGCGGCAGCGGCGGCTGCCGTTCGCGAGGCCGAGATGGGCACCACGCCGTTCGACGATGTCGCCGCCCGGACGCTGGCGGACTGGAACGCGCAACTTTCCCGCCTAACGATCTCCGGCACCCGAACCGAGCAGGCGATGTTCTACACCGCGTTGTTTCGCGTTATGCAGACACCCGTGGCGATTACCGACCCCGACGGCCGCACGCGCGGCAGCGACGGCAAGATGCTGTATCTCGAACCCGGCGAACAACATTATGCGAGCTGGGCGATGTGGGACAATTACCGCACCCAGATGCCCTTGCTCGCGTTGATCGATCCCGCGCGTGCCGAAGCAATCGCGCGATCACTGGTGCGGCTCTATGCGAGCGGGAAACAGCGCTGGGCAACGCCTGACGAACCCTTCCTGACCGTGCGTACCGAACACGCCGGCATTGCCTTGCTCGATTTTCGCCGCAAGGGGATCACCGGATTCGACGCCCAGGCAGCACTGGCCGGCATGGTCGCCGAAAGCCCGACGCTGGCTCGCAACGCGCCTGACGAGCAGATCGAGGCCGCCTATGACGACTGGGCGACCGCCGAGTTGGCGACCGATCTTGGCCAGGCCGCCCTTGCCCACAGCTTTCATGACAAGGCTCTCTCCTATCGTCCGATGTGGCTCGACACGTTTCGCGACCTCGGAGCAGATGCAGATGTCGTCAAGGCGCGGGGTCTTTATCAAGGAACGCTGGCCCAATATCGCTGGGCACCTGTCTTCGACCTGCCATGGCTGGCGCAGGCAATGGGATCCCGAATGATCCCTGAGTTGGACCGCTTTTTCGGCGAAAATCTGTTCAACATGACCAACCAGCCCGACCTCCACGTGCCCTATCTGTTGGCATGGACAGGTCAGCGCAAGGCCAGCCTGACAATCGTTCGCCGCTACCTCTCCCTGCCGGTTGCACATCGCTATACCAACTCGATGGTTCGCCCCGAACCCTGGATCGGCCGCAGCTTCGCATTGAAGCCGCAAGGCTTTGCCGACGGTATGGACGACGATGCAGGCACGATGTCCGCATGGTACATCTGGGCCACGTTGGGGCTTTATCCCCTGACGCCGGGCGAGCCGCGCTATTTGGTAACCGAGCCGATCCCGGCTGTGGCAACCCTCAGACCTCGTCAGAACGTCAACATCGTTCTGCGGAAAGGGCGCAAGGGGCTGTTGACGATCGGTGACCAGGAGATAGCGGGCAAATTCATCGAACACACGATGCTCAGCGGATCGCCCGCTATGAAAACGACTCACCAGTGAGCACCAACATTTTCTCGATACCCATGCTATTGCTGAATCTTAGCTTCCAGAACTTGCGCCCTGCGTAACCCGAAGGAAAGTCGCCGGGCATGCGCGACAGCCTGGG
>JBILPK010000139.1:0-8945 GCA_044373875.1 Polymorphobacter sp. | reverse complement strand
ACGGAAAATATCCGCGACATCACCCGCGCCACTTTTCTGCGCATGGCGTTGGCGGCTGCCCTGTCCCCCAAAATAGCCAGCGCCGCACCCCAATATGACTTTTGGTTCACCCGTCTCAAATACAACAGCGGCGACTGGGACGTCGACCAGCGCATGCCCAACAACCTGCTTACCGCCCTTGTCGATTACACAAACCTGCGCATCGACCCCAAGGAACGGATCATCGCACTTGCCGACCCGGCGATACTTTCCGCGCCCTTCGCCTATCTCGCAGGCCACAAGCTAGTCGAATTCGACGCTATTGAACGCCGTAACTTCGAAAAATATGTGCGAAACGGCGGCTTCATCATGGTCGACGACTGCAACCACGATATCGACGGCCTGTTCGCCAAATCCTTCGAAGCTGAAATTGTCAAGATCTTTGGCTCCAAGGCGCTCCAGAAACTCCCAACAACCCACCCGATCTACCGCAGCTTCTTCAAGTTCGACGGTCCGCCGCCCACCGGCCTAGAATTAAACGGCTGGGGCGACGATCTCGTTCATGATTATCTGAAGGGCATAACAATCGATGGCCGCCTCGGCCTGCTCTACAGCAACAAGGACTATGGCTGCGAATGGGATTATGATTGGAAGAACAAACGCTTCCTCGCCGAGGACAACACAAAGTTCGCCGTCAACATCGTCATGTACGCCCTCAATAGCTGAGTAACCCGATGCCCGTCACCGAAGCCGACATCCAGCAGCGCCTGTCCCGCCTTACCGCCCTGCGCGCCGCCATCGCCCAGGCCATCGTCGGGCAGCAGGATGTCGTCGAACAACTCCTCATCGGCCTTCTCGCCGGTGGCCACTGCCTCCTCGAAGGCGTCCCCGGCCTCGGCAAGACCCTTCTCGTCCGCTCGCTAGGCGAGGCGCTCGAACTGCAATTTCGCCGCGTGCAGTTTACGCCTGACCTGATGCCGTCGGACATCCTCGGCACTGAACTCCTTGAAGAAGACCATGGCACCGGCAAGCGCCACTTCCGCTTCCAGCCAGGCCCCGTCTTCACCAACCTGTTCCTCGCCGACGAACTCAACCGCACACCGCCGAAGACCCAGGCCGCCCTCCTTGAGGCCATGCAGGAAAAGACCGTCAGCTACGGCGGCGTCACCCACACTCTTCCCAAGCCCTTCTTCGTCCTCGCGACGCAAAACCCCCTCGAACAGGCCGGCACTTATCCGCTTCCCGAGGCGCAGCTCGACCGCTTCCTCCTCCTGATCCGCGTCGAATATCCGACCGAAACCGAGGAACACGACATCATCGCCGCCACTACCGGCAACCGGATCGGCAAGGTCCCGCAGGTCATGCATGCCGACGATGTACTCGCTCTCCAGAGTTGGGTCCGCGACATCCATCTCGGCGAAAACCTGCTTGTCTGGATCACTAAACTCGTCCGCGCCAGCCGCCCCGGCGCAGGAGCCCCCGACATCGTCAACAACTACGTCCGCTGGGGCGCCGGCCCCCGCGCCGGCCAGTCGCTCGTCCTAACCGCCAAGGCCCGCGCCCTCCTGCAAGGCCGCCTCGCCGTCACCCGCGACGACATTATGGCGCTCGCCGCCCCCGTCATGCGCCACCGCCTCCTCCTCTCCTTCGCTGCAGAGGCCGAAAACAAGTCCGCCGACGACGTCATTGCTGGCCTTCTGCGGGCGGTCCCCCCACCCGCCGGATGAGAAAAAAAATGACCTCCGGCGGCTGGGGTTCCAAAATTCTTTGGCGCCCCCAGACCTCAACTTTTCTGCTCCCGCTGGGGGAAGGTCGGACTCGGCGCAGCCGAGCCGGGAGAGGGGCGATCCTTTGACTCCCGCCCTCATCCCCCCCGACGTCCGTAACCGCCTCAAATCCCTGCGACTCACCGCCCGCCGCGCCGTCAACCTGCAGGGCATCGGCCTTCACCATAGCCGAAGCCGCGGCGCCGGCCTCGAATTCGCCCAGTATCGCGCCTATGAACGCGGCGACGAACCTCGTGCCATCGACTGGAAGCTCTACGCCCGTTCCGACCGCTTCTTCGTCCGCGAGTCCGAACGCGAAAGCCCGCTGGCCCTCTGGATCCTCATAGACAGCAGCGCTTCCATGGGTCAGGCCGATGATGACGGTCTGTCGCGCCTCGCCGTCGCAAGCGGCCTCGCTGCTTGCATGGCCGAATTGGCACTGGCGCAGGGTGACCGCTTCGGCATGGTCGGCCTATCCGCGTCCGGCCTGCGCCTCCTTCCCGCCGGCATCGGCGCCCGCCAGCGCGACCGCCTAGCCCTCGACCTGCTAAGCTTGACCCCCGCCGGCCAATTTCCTGCCCTAAGCCAGCTCACCCCCCTCTGGGACCGCATCGCCGCCGACGATCTCGTCGTCCTCATCAGCGACTTTTTCGATCCCGCGACTCTTGACCTCGCCGCCCGTCTCGCCGGTGCCCGCCGCGAAGTGCTTGCAATAGAAACCCTCACCGTTTCGGAACGCGACTTCGCCTATCCTGACGGCCGCCGTTTCCGCGACCCTGAAACCGGCGAGGAACTCCTCGGGGACGGCCCGGCACTACGTGACGAATTCCTTGGCCGCTTCAACACCGCCCGCGCCGAACGCCATGCGAGGCTCGACCACCTCGGTATCCGCCACGCTGCTCTGTTTCTCGACCAGCCGCTCGACACGCCCTTGCGCAAACTCTTCGGCGCCCGCGCCGCCGGGGAGTACAGCTGATGCCCGCCCTACTCATCCCGGCGGCGCTTGCCGCCCTGCTCGCCGTCGCCATCCCGCTCCTCGTCCACCTGGCACGCCGCAGCGAGGCCCAGCCGACCGATTTCGCCGCCCTCAAGTGGCTTCGCGAGAAACCCCGCCCCAAATCCCGCCTCAAGTTCGACGAATGGCCCCTCCTCGCCGCGCGCCTTGCCCTCATCACCCTGCTTGCCCTCTGGCTCGCCCGCCCTGTCCTCCCGGACAGTGCCGACACGCGCCCCGTCATCGCAGCGATCCCCGGCGTCGATCCCGGCCCGCCCGCGCCCGACACCCGCAACCTGTGGCTGGCGCCCGGCTTCCCACCCGCCGACCAACCCCAAGAAAGCTGTCTCGCTTTACCTCTCTCTTTACAGGAGAGGTCGAACTTGCGTCTTCGTAATCCCGAAGAGGCGGTCTGCAACCCTTCCACGCTCATCCGCCAGCTCGATGCTACCCTCGCCCCTGGTGTCTCCCTCACCCTGATAATCCCCGAAATCCTGTCGAACCTCGACGCTGAAAGCCCTCGCCTGTCACGATCCATCACCTGGAAGATCGTCTCCGGCGCCATGCCCGCCCCACCGCAAACCAAGGCAAACGTTGGTTTCGCCCTCCCGCAAACCGATGAACCAGGCCTTCGCTACATCCGCGCCGCCGCCGCGGCGCTGACCAAACCCGGCCCTGTCACCCAAACAATTACCGTCCACATGACCCCCGGCCCCCTCCCCGCTGCTCTTGAATCCACCATCACCAACGGCACCACGGCCCTCGTCGCCCACAATGTCACCATCCTTGGCGCAGCCAGCACCGTCTGGCGCGACACCGAAGGCGTCCCCCTCGCCACACTCCACCCCCACGGCAAGGGCAGGATCTACCGATTCACCCGCCCCCTCACCCCCGCTACCATGCCGATCCTCCTCGATCCCGCCTTCCCCACCCAGCTCGCAGCTATGCTCTCGCCCTCATTGCCGCCCACCCGCGCCCACGCACGCGATATGCGCCCCACCACCGGCGCCCCCGCATGGCCTTTCCCGGCGCGCGACCTGCAACCTTGGCTCGCCTGGGCAATCGCCGCCGCTTTCCTCGCCGAACGCTGGCTCGCTACCCGCCGCACCCGCGCGGTGACCCCATGACAGGTGAGGCTTTCGTCAAGAACTGGTCGCGCCCTGCCCGTCTGCGCAGCACCGCCAACGACTTCGCCATCGGCACTCCCCTCGCCATCGCTGCCGGCGCGATCGCTTACCGTCTCATCGGCCTCCCCGCCGCCCTCATCACCCTCGCCGCTACCCTCGCCCTCACTGCCGCCACCGCCGTCTGGCGCACTCGCCGCTACGACCAGCGCTGGCTCATCCGCCAACTCGACAGCACCCGCCCTTATATGGAGGACAGCGCCGACCTCCTCCTAACCCCTGAAACCACCCTCAATCCCCTCCAACGCCTGCAACGCAACCGCCTTCAAGCCCGCCTCGCTGACGACACCGCGACAAGCCTGCGGGCGCAATGGCGAACCAACGCCATCGCAGCCGCTTGGCTGACCAGCCTTGTTCTCACTGCCGGTATACTGTTCTGGCCAAGCGCCGATGGCACCGCCCCGCTGCGCCCCGCCCCCGTCACCACGGTGCCCGCCGGTCTGCCGCAGCTTGTCGCTCAGCGGCTGCGGATCACCCCGCCAGCCTATACCGGGCTCCCCGCGCGCGACGCAGCCCTTACCGCTCGCGCGCCCACCGGCTCGCGCCTAGCCTGGACCTTGCGCTTCGCCCCCCAGCCCAGCGCCGTTGCCCTTGTCACTACCGAAAATCGCCGCATCCCTCTTACCCGCACCGGCGACGACTGGAGCGCTACCGCCACCCTCGACCGCTCGCTTCTGTATCGCGTTACCGCCCCCGGCGTCCCACCCGGCCCCCTCCACCGGCTCGACGCCATTCCCGACACCCCGCCCGCCATCCGCGTCATTGAGCCTGAACGCACCCTTACGCCGATGACCATCGGCCAGACCCGCTGGACCCTGAACTTTGACGTCACCGACGACCATGGCGTCGTGTCAGCCGCCCGCCTCCGCCTGATCGTCACCGCCGGGGAGGGGGAGAACATTACCTTCCGCGAAACCAGCCGCGTCATCCCCGGCACTGGCACCGCCAAACGCCAGCGTTTCGACGCCATCCTAGATGTCCAGGCCCTCGGCCTGACCCCCGGCAACGACATCGTCGCTCAATTGATCGTCAGCGACAACCGCAGCCCCGGCCCCCAGGTCACCCGCGGCCCCAGCCTGATCCTGCGTTGGCCACCCGATCTTGGCCGCGAAGCTGGCGGTCTCGACGGCATGGTGAAAACCGTGCTGCCCGCCTATTTCCGCAGCCAGCGCCAGATCATCATAGACACCGAAGCGCTCATCAAGCAGCGTCGCCGATTGCCCGGCGACACCTTTCTCGCCAAGTCCGACCTGATCGGCGTTGATCAACGCTCCTTGCGCCTGCGCTACGGCGGCCTGCTCGGTGACGAAACCAGCGAGGCGCCCATTCTGCCGACCAGCGACGCGCCGGCCAAACCCGCCGTTAAACCCAAGGAAGAATCGGACCTTCCCACCGGCCACGCCGCAGACGACGGCCATGATCACACCCCCGAGCCGACCATCTTCGGCGACGGCGCGAGCGTCCTTGCCGACTATGGCCACGCTCACGGCGAGTCCGACGGCGCCACCCTCCTCGATCCCGCCACCAGCGGCCTCCTGCGCCAGGCCGTTAACGCCATGTGGGAGTCGGAGCTCAACCTGCGCCAGGGCGCCCCCGAAAAAGCCCTCCCCTTCGCCTACACCGCGCTCCGCCTCATCAAGGAAGTGCAGAAAGCCACCCGCATTTACCTGTCTCGTACCGGCCCGGAACTGCCGCCACTCGACCTCACCCGCCGCCTGACCGGCGACCGTAAAGGTCTCGGCACACCATCGCTTGCCCCCGTGCTCCGCATCAGCGACGGGCGCATCGCCATCCCCGCCGCCGCCTGGCGCGCGCTAACCGGCCCGGCCCCCGTCGACCTTACACCCCTGCGAGCCTGGGCCACCGCGAACCCGCCAGCCGACTCGCTCGCGCTCGCCGCCGCAATCGACGCCGTCATCGCTGACCCAGGCTGCACCCGCTGCCGCACAGCCCTACGCGGGCAACTATGGGCAGCGATGATACCGCCGCCAGCCCAAATCGCCCGCCGCTACGCTGGCGACGCGACCGGCAAACGCTACCAGGATATCTTGCAATGACGCCGCTGGCCTTCGCCCTCGCCGGCATCACCCTGTTCAGCATGGTCCGGCTGCTATGGTGGCAGGCCAGCGCGTCCACCAGATCCCGGCCTTGGCGCATTGCTGTCCTCCTCATACTGCAACCGCTCATCGCCACACTGCTTTGGCTCACACTCGAGCCGCCGCGCTCCGCCAGCATCGCCGGCACCCTCGTCGTCGCAACCGCCGGCGCCCCGCGCCTTGCCGCGCTTGGCACCGGTGACACGCTAGTCGCTCTGCCCGAAGCCCCCGACCTGCCCGGCGCCGTCCGCGTCCCCGACCTCGCCACGGCGCTGCGTACCCGCCGCCCCGCCCGGCTGCGCATCATCGGACATGGACTCACCCCACGTGACCAATTCCCAACGGGGCTTCCATTGGCCTTCGACCCGCCGCCGCTACCGCCCGGCCTCGTCTCCCTGACTCCGCCGCCGATCGTCGCGCCCGGTGCGAGCTTCCGCGTCGCGGGCAGCGTTCACGGCGTTCCAGGCGGTCATGTCGCCCTCATCGATCCCGCTGGCAGTACCGTCGCCACAATGCCCCTGCCCGTTTCCGGCGATTTCAGCCTAGCTACCACCGCGCGCGCTGCGGGGCCCGCCGATTTCACCCTGAAGGTCACCAACCGCAACCGCCGCCTCGTAGAAACCGCCGCTGTCCCCGTCGTCGCTGTCGAGGCCACACCGCCTAAAATCCTGGTCATCGCCGGCGCCGCCGGGCCTGATCTCAAATATCTCCGGCGTTGGGCGAAAGACGCGGGCGTACAACTCGGCGCCAGCATCGCCGCCGGAAGTAGCCTCGACGTCGGCGACACTCCGCCTCGCGTCGATGCCGGCAGCCTCGCTGGGTTAGACCTGCTAATCCTCGATGAACGCAGCTGGGCCGCAATGCCCGCCGCCAGCCGCGCGTCCGTGCTGGCGGCGGTCCGGGGCGGCCTCGGCCTTCTCCTGCGCGTAACCGGCCCCCTGCTGGATGCAACCCGCCGCGACTGGTCGGCGCTTGGCTTCCGCACAGACGATGCGGCTCTTGCGCTGCGCCTTGCAAACGACAGCCACACTCTCACCCGCATTGGCCTCGCCGCGACGCGCAGCGACACCGCGCCGTTGCTCAGGGACGCTGCCGGCACGCCCGTAGCACTTTGGCGGGGCATGGTCCGCGGGCGCATCGGGCTATGGCCGGTCACCGATCTTTACACCCTAGTCCTCGCTGGGGACGCCTCACGCCACGCCGCCCAATGGAGCGACGTCTTTGCCACTCTCGCTCGCCCGCAAGCCGGTTCACAACCGCAGATCGCCGCAGATGCCACGCTTGGCCGACGCCTCGTCATCTGCAACCTGCGGGGCCCTGCCAGCGTCCGGCACCCCGACGGCACCGACACCGCGATTATTGTTGATGCCGGCTGTGCCGCCTTCTGGCCACGCCTGATCGGCTGGCACGAGCTGCGCACCCCGTCCCCCGTCCCATTCGCCGTCATGGCGATCGGTTCTGCCCGCGCCGCTGCACAGGCACGCAGCGCCACGCTGGCGCTCGCTGCACCTAACAGCGCCGCAGTCGCCGCCTCCGGCAGCCGCGGCGCTTCGTTGCCGTGGTTCCTCGGCTGGGCCGCAGCGTCGGCGCTTCTTTGGTGGCTGGAACGGAGCCGCCGTGGGCGCGATCCAATCCCGAACTCTCCCCCCGAATAGCCGCTTAGACTGACCGCACCGGGCTTTTCAAAGGTAGCGTGGCGTGAGCCAGATCGCGAGCATTCAACTTATTTGGCGACGTCGTACGAAGAGGCGCCTGAACGGCGGTCTTTTCCAGAGGAGGCCGTTCGGCAGCTTTGACTGAAATGGTTGAAAAATCCCGGAAGCGGTTGCCGTTACCTCAGCGATCCGCCGCGTGCGCAGGCGTTTAGCCGCGTAGCGCCGGCAGCGGCCCGAGCATCGAGGCGCTCCTCGGCCGCCGGCGGGCGGCAGTGACCCAATGCGACATCGTCCGTTTGGATCGCGCGCGTATCTAAGGCCGCTAACTACATAGCTTGCCCTATCGCACGGATGATGGCTGGTGACACGAGATGGCCAGACAAGGTCATCAATAGAACTGTGGAAATCATACTCGATCCAGAGCTGCGGCTCAGGTTGGCCAACCGGGCAGGCGCCAACACCAGGAGCTTGACAGCAGAAGTCGCAGAAGTCGTAGCCTTGTTGACCACTTGGGTCGAAAACGACACATCGAGGGCCAATCTAGCTACCATAAATACCAACAAATGAATATTAGCTGCTCGGTCAAAGATTATATTTTCTATAAAATCTAGTTTTTTCAGTAATTTAAGAAGTTTTACGTGTCCGAGGTTGCTTAACTTAATCCCACAAATGTAACGCCTTGCGGCCAGCCGCCTCGCGATGTCGTTCCATTCCCGCACACTTTGCGATCGGCCTCGTGACCTATCTGGTTAAAAGCGCCAATATGATAGCGAAAAGTTACATCAAAGATTTCAATTCTAAAAAAATGTTATTTATGATACTGTTAGGAAATAATCGTTTGCTCCCATAATTTGCAAAGCTAGCATATGTAACGCTCGAAAGGGCTAATCTTGGCGTCGCTGGCCGACTTCCTATCCGGTCTTGGAGGTTCGTCGATTTCCTAAACCCATTGCCGATGGCCTTGCACCGATGACCGACATGACCGCCGCCGCATCGCCACTCGCGCGCTTGATCGCGATTGCGCCACCTGAACTCACTGAACCGCTTCAGCAACTTTTCACGTTTATCGACGCGCCCGCCAGTGGGGAAGGCCTTCAGCGTGTTGCGCGAAAAGTCATGGATCTGAAGTCCGATCTGGAACAGGTTGCCGGGCCGTCCGCTGAAGATATGGGCCTTTGGCCAACTGACCTTGCAAGCCCGCTGCAATGGCTCGTGTCAGGAGGAGCATTCGAAAAGCTGGCTGCGTCTGGGATCAATCCTTTGGGCCGTGA
>JBILPK010000303.1:0-3151 GCA_044373875.1 Polymorphobacter sp. | reverse complement strand
CGCCGAATTCACCGGCCATATTGCCTGGCGGCTGCTGGTACCGGCCGCTGCCGCGCCGCTCGCAGCCCGGCAACCCGGCTCGGTGGTCTGGGCCGGGCCGGAACGCTCATTCGTCCGCTACCCGGTGCGCGGCTGCACGCTGATCAACTGCGTCGGCCTGACCCGCAGCGGCGCCTGGCGCGGCGAAGGCTGGTCGCAGCAGGTCCCTGCCGCCGTCATGGCCGCCGAGTTCGCCGGCTGGGTGCCCGATGTCACCGATCTGATCGCGGCGGCCCCCGGCGGCATGGTCGGCAGCTGGGGCCTGTTCCTGCGCCCGCCGGTCGACCGGCTCGTCGTCGGGCCGGTCGCGCTACTCGGTGATGCGGCCCACCCGATGCTGCCCTTCATGGGCCAGGGCGCCGCCATGGCGATCGAGGACGGCGTCGTCCTCGCGCGCTGCGTTGCGGCAGCGGCGACCCCGGGCGCGGCGCTCAGCCGCTACGCCGATGCAAGGCTCGCCCGCGTCCACCTCATCCAGGCCGAATCCGCCGCCGGCGCCGACCGCCTGCAAAGCGGCACCCCCCGCCTCAACCGCACCGAGGATGACCTGGGGCTGTTCGATTACGACCCGGCGACGGTCGCAATCTGATCGGGGCAGCAGCGGCCTGGGCGCCGAAACTGCAGAGCGCTGGGGCTGGCTCAACCGTGCGCTGGGCGCCGACGAGATTGACGCCTATGTGAACGCATTGGCCCGCCGCATAGCAAACTTCCCACCCAAGGCTGTACGCTTGGCCAAGCAGGCCATCGACGCCGCCGCGCTGCCCCTGGCCGAGGGCTGCCGCATCGAGGGCGCGTTGTTCCAGACGCTGCTGTTCTCCGGTACGGCGCGCACCAAGATGGCCCGCTTCCTCGAACTCGGCGGTCAGACCCGCGAAGGCGAGTTGCGCGTTGCCACGCTCAGCGCAGAAGTCGCCTCGGACTGGCGCCCTTACAATGCGCAACACACCATTGCGTAACCCGCGCCCATGCCCGACAAAGCTGTTTGATTCCAGTTCCAGCCGTAGCGCTGGATGGCTCGCCAGATGCCAATGGCGGCCATTGCTTACGCTTAATCTCTGAAATCCGGAAAAGAAAAATTACAAGGATCAAAAAATGGATTCTCTTTTGGCAATTGCACCTTCTGCAGTTGCACTGATCCTTGCCTTCACGACCAAGCGGGTAATACTTTCACTTTTTTGCGCTGTTTTAGCCGGATACGCAATAATTTCGCATTACCACCCGCTTAATACTATGATCGCATTGTTCAACGATGGCATTTTTCAACAATTGGAAGGCGCCAACGCGCAAATTGTGATTGTCATCACCATTATTTCCGGGTTCATCTACCTGCTTGAAGCTTCAAATACGATGCGGGCGTTCTCCGGCCTGCTGGGCACCCGTGTCACTTCGCCGATGAAACTCGAGTTGAGCACATTGCTCGGCGGCATCATCATCTTTTTTTCGGACTCGGGAAACTCGCTGATCCTGGGCCCGATCTACCGGCCTGTTTACGACAAACTGAGAATCTGCCGTGAAAAACTTGCCTATATCATTGATTCCACTTCATCCCCTGTTTGCGTACTGGTTCCCTTCATCAGTTGGGGGGCTTACATCATGGGTCTCATGGAAAGTTCCTATGCTGCAGAAGGCATAAAGAAAGACGGCTTCACCGCTTTCCGGGAAATCTGGTTCTACATGATGTATCCCCTGCTCACGCTGGTCGGCGTCGCCTTTGTTGCCGTGTTCGGCGTATGGCTGGGGCGAATGAAACAGGTGCAGCAGGGTTTTCTGGCCGGAACCCACAAATATGAGGATTCAGATACAACCCTGCCCGAGATGAGCGCTGCTCTCGAAAGGCATGGCGCCAAAGTGGTGATTGTAGCACTTGGCACTCTTTTTTTGTCAATGGCGTCGCTCTTTGCCTATTTTTCGATAACACAAGGTGTTTTAACAGGGGCAATTATCCGCACCACATTGGCGCTCTCCTATACGATTGCTACCATATCGATCATTGTCATTCTGCATCGGCTGCAGATATTTGACTTCAGTAACAGTTCCAAAGCTTTTTTCAGTGGCATGGGGCGGATCATGCCGATCTTGTGCATCCTGATCCTAGCCTGGACGCTCAGTGACGTAATGGCTGCGCTCGATACCGGCGCGGCAATCGCCAAGCTGCTCAACTTCATCAATTTTCCGGTATGGCTGCTGGCGAGCATGATCTTCCTGATCGGCGCGGCCTTGTCGCTGGCAACAGGATCATCATGGGGAACCTTTGCCGTGGTCATACCGGTCAGCGTGGCGATCGCGGTGGCGCTGGATGCACCCGTAGCGGTCTGCATCGGCGCCGCGATCAGCAGCGGCCTGTTTGGCGACCATGCATCACCCATCTCCGACACGACCGTGCTGTCGTCCATGTGCTCTGGCGTCAACCACATGTCCCATGTGGAAACGCAATTTCCCTATGCCATATTTACCGCAGTCCTGACGTTTTTTGGCTTCATTCTTGCGTCCATCTTGAGCCAGTCAGCGAACGCCCCGGCTTGGCTTCCCGTCATGATCATGGTGTTGATCGCTGGTGTTGCTTACTATTCTCTTTCGCGATCCGGGCTGGGCAAACTGAAGCATGAAAACCCTATGGTTGCGCTGTGAGGACAAAGCCAGCGAGTGGCGCGTGGCGCTCACGCCAGATGGCGTCAGCGCACTGGTTCAAAACGGCGTGCACGTCACCGCCGAACGATCGGCAAATCGCATTTTCAGCGATCAGGAGTATCAGGCGGCCGGCGCTGAACTGACCGACAGGCATTGGAGGCAGGCACCCGATGACGCTGTCATTCTAGGGCTGAAGGAGCTTGCTGAATCCGAGCTCGCAATCGCGCACACGCACATTTATTTCTCCCACACCTTCAAGGGGCAGAGTGGCGCGGGCGCAGTGCTGAAACGCTATGCTGACGGCGGCGGCAACCTGTTTGATCTGGAATTTTTACAAGACGATCAGGGGCGTCGCATTGCGGCCTTTGGCTACTGGGCCGGTTTTGTCGGCGCGGCACTCGGCATGTTGGGGTATGCGCATTACCAACAGTCGGAGCGGCCCTATCCGGCCGTCCATCGCTATGCCAGCCAGCAGACGTTGGTT
>JBILPK010000302.1:0-3195 GCA_044373875.1 Polymorphobacter sp. | reverse complement strand
CTAAGATCATGGCACAGTCCAAGAAGGCCAAGGCGCTCGCAGCCGCGGTGAACCCCGAAATGCTTTATGATCTCGACCAGGCGCTGGCGATGGTGAAGGCCAATGCCACGTCGAAGTTCGACGAGACCATCGAAGTCGCCATCAACCTCAACGTCGATCCGCGTCATGCCGACCAGATGGTCCGCGGTGTCGTCACCCTGCCCAAGGGCACCGGCAAGGATGTCCGCGTCGGCGTGTTCGCCCGCGGCCCCAAGGCCGATGAAGCCCGTGCTGCCGGTGCCGATGTGGTCGGCGCCGAAGACCTGCTCGAAATCGTCCAGGGCGGCACCATCGATTTCGATCGCTGCATCGCCACCCCGGACATGATGGGTCTCGTCGGCCGTCTCGGCAAGATCCTGGGGCCGAAGGGCATGATGCCGAACCCCAAGCTCGGCACTGTCACCATGAACGTCGGTGAAGCCGTGAAGGCCGCCAAGGGTGGCCAGATCGAATATCGCGTCGAAAAGGCCGGGATCATCCATGGCCGTCTCGGCAAGGCGAGCTTCAGCCAGGACGATCTGCGCGCCAATTTCGATGCGCTGCTCGATGCCGTCGTCAAGGCCAAGCCGTCGGGCGCCAAGGGCAAGTACCTCCAGAAGGTCGCGCTGTCGTCGACGATGGGCGCCGGCGTTCGCGTCGACACCACCACGGTCGGCCACAACATCTGAGGTGTCGTGGCACAGGGTTGCCTTTTGGCGCCCGGTGCTGTAGGCGCTCCCCAACTTCTCGTTCCGGCACGGACTGCTTGCAGTACCGGCCGGAACGGAAAACCGTCCGAGATTGCAGGTGTTCCCGATTGCTTCGGCAAGACGGAACCTAAGCCTTTGGCCTGCATGAGACGGGGATAGTTTTTTACCGGCAGCATTTGATGCGCCGGGCTTGTGATGGCGAACCTGGTTCGCAGCAGCAGGTGACGATCCCTCGGACGGGCCGACGGCCCGGACTTTCCAACAGTTCTGGCTCCAGGCTCAACCGGTGTCGCATCCGCGATATCGGAACCCGTTCCGGTCGCTTGCGGCCGGAGCAGTTAGCAAGGAGAGAGCATGGATCGCGCTCAAAAATCCGAGCTGATTACTGGTCTTGCCCAGACCTTGTCCGAAACGTCTGTTATTGTGGTCGCCCGCAATCACGGCCTGACGGTGGCCCAGGTCACCGATCTTCGGAACAAGATGCGGCAGGCTGGTGCCAGCTTCAAGGTGACCAAGAATCGCCTTGCGCGCATCGCGCTCGAAGGCACCCCCTATCAGCCGATCGGCGACATGCTGACCGGCCCTACCGGCTTTGCCACGTCGACCGATCCGGTCGCCGCAGCCAAGGTGGCGGTGGCGTTCGCCAAGACGACCGACAAGTTCGAAATCGTCGGCGGCGCGATGGGGAATACGCTTCTCGACGTGAATGGCGTCAAGGCCCTGGCCGAACTGCCGTCGCTTGACGAGCTTCGTGCCAAGATCATCGGTCTGGTCAATGCCCCGGCAACCAAGCTCGCCCAGCTGGCCAATGCGCCCGCCGGCAAGCTCGCCCGGGTGTTTGCGGCCTATGCCGACAAGGACGCTGCGTAAAATTCCGGCCATTCCGGCCATCACACGAACATTAGATCTGGAGAATATTCATGGCTGACCTCAATGCAATCGTCGAACAGCTTTCGGCGCTGACCGTTCTCGAAGCGGCTGACCTTGCCAAGATGCTCGAAGAAAAGTGGGGCGTTTCGGCCGCCGCTGCCGTAGCCGTTGCCGGCCCTGCCGCTGCTGCTGCTCCCGCCGTCGAAGAAAAGACCGAATTCGACGTCATCCTGACCGGCGACGGCGGCAAGAAGATCAACGTCATCAAGGAAGTCCGCGCCATCACCGGCCTGGGTCTGACCGAAGCCAAGACGCTGGTCGAATCGGCGCCGAAGGCAATCAAGGAAGGCGTCAACAAGGCCGAAGCCGACAAGCTGAAGGCCCAGCTCGAAGCCGCTGGCGCGACTGTCGAACTGAAGTAAGGCGCAGCGCCGCGAGCGCATAGAGAAAGCTATGCGCCGACAGGCGCAAGCCCGGCCAGCCGGGCGGCAAAGCTTCGGCTTTGCCGAACCGGTCTGACGTCAGGACGCGGCTTTGCCGCGGCCCGGCAAGCCAGACACAAGGGGCGGTCTCGCAAGGGGCCGCCCTTTTGCTGTTTCGCCTCGGCCGCATCGACACAAAAAAGGGCGCCCCCGAAGGAGCGCCCTTTCCGATCGGGACCTGCCCTATCCTAGAAGTGGAAGATCACCCCGGCCATCGGTCGGATGCTCTTCATGTCATAGGTTTCCATCGAGATGCGCAGGCGCGGCCCGGCGCGGCCGGTGACCCCACCGAGGCCGATGTCATGCGGGCCGACTTCGACGCCCAGGCCATAGACCCAGTCTTTGCGGTTGACGAAGCCACGATCGGCCTTGGCATCGATCCAGGTACGGCCGAAGCTGCCATAGATCATGCCGCTGTCACCGACACGCACGCCGGCGCGGCCGCGCACGCCATATTCCCACTTCATGTCGCCAAAGCTCTTGGCGCCAAAGCCTTCGACGCCGACGAACAACGGCCCGAGCGGCAGATTGGCGCCGAGCACGCCTTCGATCTGGGCGCCATCGAAGCGCTGGCCATTGGGGCCGACGAAGCCGGGCTTGCGATCGAAGCTGTGATAGCCGCCGAGCACGCCGAAATAGGGTTCGAAGCCGAAGAGCTTGGAGCCGTCGGATGTGGTGGCGCCCGAGGTCGACGCGTCGTTGGTGGTGTCCTGCGCCAGCGCTGGCGTCGTGGCTGCGAGGGCAAGCGCGCTCGCCAAGATGAGAATACGCATTGGGTAATCCTTACGCTACAAAACAGAGCGACCGCACCGCGGCACGGCCTGACATCACAAGCGCCGGGCCCCCGGCGCGGTTCCCTGCTGTGGCAATCGCACCAACAGGTGTTGCCCATCGGGAACACCCCGGCATCGGTGCGGCCGATTGGCAGCCGACTCGAGTTTCCGATTTTCCCCTTTCCTAAAATGTGCGGCGACCCTATATGCGTCGAACAGGAATTTCCCGGTGGCCGTGTGCGGTCACCGTCCTTCTGCCCTCGGGACACGGTTCGACTGGTGCGAGCGAACCGCGACGAATAGGGGGCACGGAGGCTGCAACGCCCAAGGCCCGTACGGCAT
>JBILPK010000301.1:0-3216 GCA_044373875.1 Polymorphobacter sp. | reverse complement strand
TTGACCCAGATTTCGGCCGGGCGCCCGGCTACGGCATTGGCGATTTCGCCATCGATCAGCTCATAGATCTTGTCGCGCATGGTCAGCGGCGCCATGCCGAGCTTTTCGAGCCGGGTCGGCTGCACATAGCCGGTGATGTAGTTGAGCACCTGCGCCGCATCGCGTGCCAGCACCGGATCGGCGGTGAAGAAAGACAGGTCGGTGTAGATGCGCGCAGTGACGGGGTGATAATTGCCGGTGCCGAAATGCACATAGGTGCGGATGTCGCCGCCTTCGCGCCGGACGACCATCGACAGCTTGGCGTGGGTCTTCAATTCCATGAAGCCATAGACGACCTGCACCCCGGCGCGTTCGAGCGCCGCCGCCCAGACGAGATTTTGCTCCTCGTCGAAACGCGCCTTCAATTCGACCACCGCGGTCACCGACTTGCCGGCCTCGGCCGCGTCGATCAGCGTGCGCACGATCGGCGAATTCTTGCCGGCGCGGTACAGCGTCTGCTTGATGGCGATGACATCGGGGTCGGCCGCCGCCTGCTTGAGGAAGGCGAGCACCACCTCGAAGCTTTCGTACGGGTGGTGGACGACAAGGTCCTTGGCGCGGATCGCGGCAAAGCAATCGCCGCCATGTTCGCGGATGCGTTCGGGGAAGCGCGGGGTATAGGGTTCGAACTTGAGATCGGGCCGGTCTTCATCGACCAGCAGGGCAAGATCGGCGACGCCGAGCACCCCGGTGACGACGGTCGTATCGCGTTCACCGACCCCCAGGGCATTCTGCACGAGCGTATGCAGCCCCGGCGGTGTCGAGGCCTCGATCTTCAGCCGGATGACTTCGCCGCGGCGTCGGCGCTTGAGCGCGGTCTGGTAGAAGCGCACGAGATCCTCGGCTTCTTCCTCGACTTCGATATCGCTGTCGCGGATGACGCGAAAGGCGCCGTCGCCGATCAGGTCGTACCCCGGGAACAGCTGGTTGAAGAACGCCCGGATGGTGTTTTCAAGACTGATGAAGCGGATCGCCGGCCCCGGCAGCCGGATGAAGCGCGGCAGCATCGACGGCAGCATCAGCAGCGCGCGCAGCAATTCGTCGTCGGACTGGCGGCGCAGTTCGAGGATCAGCGAAAAACCCTTGTTCGGGATGAACGGGAACGGGTGCGCCGGGTCGATCGCCTGGGGGGTGAGCACCGGGAAAATCTGGCCAAGGAAATGTTTTTCGAGCCAGTTCCGTTCGGCTGTCGTCAATTTGTCGGCGGTGATGACATGGAAATCCGCCCGCGCCAGTTCGCGCACCAGATTGCCCCAGACGCGCTGCTGCGCTTCCATCAGCTTGTCGGCGCGGATGGCGATGGCGGCAAGCTGCTGCGCCGGAGTCAGGCCTTCGGGGCTGAGCGTATCGATGCCGGCGCCGACCTGCCCGCGCAGCCCGGCAACGCGCACCATGTAGAATTCATCGAGGTTGTTCCCCGAAATCGACAGGAAGCGCAGGCGTTCGAGCAGCGGATGCGCTCGGTTGGTCGCTTCCTCGAGCACGCGATCGTTGAAGGCCAGCCACGAGATTTCGCGGTTGAAATAGCGATCGGCATCCGGAATGGCCGGGTGCGGCGAGGAACGATGTGCAGTTGCCATCCCCTACCCTAGCGGAAGCAACATTACAGGTCGATGACCGGCGCGGTCATGATATTTGCGGATGACCGGCGCGGTCACAGGGCCAGCCGCAACTGCCCTTCGAGAAGCTCGCGCGCCAGCGGCACGGTGATATCGCGGCGTTCGGCAAGCGCCAGCGCATCGAGCCGTTCGACGATCTCCGCCGCGTTGGCAAAGCTGCGTTCGATGCGCAGCGCCAGATAGGCGATGACATCATCGCCGACCCGCAGGCCGCGATCGGCAAAGCGCTTCGCCAGCACCGCGGCGATCAGCGCATCATCGGGATCGGCAATCGTCACCAACGGCGTCGCCGCCAGCCGCGAGGCGAGATCGGGCAGGCGATGCGCCCAGAAGCGCGGGCTTCGCTGCGCCGTCAGCAGCAGCGGCGCGGCGGCGGTGGCGGCATTCCAGGCATGGAACAGCGGCTCGCCATCGGTTGCCAGGTCGGCATCCTCCACCAGCACGCCGCCGTGGCGCGCCTGGAACAGCGCCGCCAGATGGCTCTTGCCCGCCCCGGCCGGCCCGACGAGCACGCAGCGCGGGCCGGGCCAGCGCCCCGGATCGGCCAGCCAGGCCGCGGCATCGCGGTTGCTTTCGGAAATGACGAAACTGTCGGCATCGAGGCGCGGCGCATAGGCCAGAGGCAGCGGCGGCTGCCCATCATACGCCAGCGCAGGCTGCCCTTCGTATAACGCCAGCGGCGGCGGTTCGCCGATGACCGGCTGCGGATCGATCGGCGTCACGGCGCGGCGTAGAACTGGCTGGTCCGATAATGCGCCAGCGCGGCGCGGACGATGACCCCGAGCACGGCCGCCACCGGCACGGCAAAGAACACCCCCGCCACGCCGGCTACCTGCCCGCCGGCAAACACCGCGAACAACACCCACACCGGGTGCAAGCCGATGCGATTGCCGATGAGATTGGGCGTCAGCACCGATGATTCGAGCACTTGCCCGACCATGAAAACCCCGGTCACCAGCCCGAGTTGCAACGGATCGAACCCCCATTGCCCCAGCGCGATCAGCAGGCTGAGCACCACGGCAAAGATGACCCCCAGGAACGGCACGAAGCCCAGAACGCCGGCAAGCAGCCCCAGGATGATGGCATAGTCCAGCCCGACCAGGCTCCAGCCGACCGCATAGAACACCGCCAGCGTCAGGCAGACGAGCGATTGCCCGCGCACGAAGCCCGACAGCGCGGCGTCCGATTGCGTCATCAGATCCTTGATGACCGGCAATTGCGGCCGCGGCCACCAGCTCTCGACCCGGGCGATGATGATCGGCCAATCGCGCAACAGGTAGAAGGCGACGATCGGCGACACGACGACAAAGGTGATGACGTTCACGAACGCCAGGCTGCCAGCGACGATGGTGCCGACCGAATCGCTGAGCCAGCCGACGGCGCGATTGCCGATGTTGGCGATGATCTCGCCGCTGTTGCCCGCCAGCGGCGGGTTGCGCAATAGGCTCTTGGCGATCGGCAGCGTCGTTTCAATCAGCTTGGGCAAGGTGTCGACAAGCTGCAGTACCTGCGCCTGGACGATCGGGGCGCTGGCCACGCCGATGCCGACAAGCGCGGT
>JBILPK010000138.1:0-9165 GCA_044373875.1 Polymorphobacter sp. | reverse complement strand
AGGGGATGTGCCCCCCGATGCGCGCCTGCCCGGCAGCCTGGCACTGGCGCTGCACGCGGCGGCACAGGGGGTGCAGCTGGTCCGGGTGCATGATGTGCCCGAAACGGTGCAGGCGCTGGCGGTGTGGCAAGCGGCCCAGCCTGTCTGGTAACGCCATGTGAAAGAAAAACTGCGCGCGTGCGCCGCAGCGTGCCATCTTCACAGCGGCGATTCATCTGCTATGGGGGCAGGGTGCGCGGGGAGCGCGGGGATCAACAACGGGAAAAACCATGGCAAACAACGACCAAAAGGGCACGACCGATCATCGCGAAACCTATGACAGCTTCATGTCGGTGACCAAATGGGGCGTGATCCTGGTCGTCATCGCGCTGCTGCTGATGGCGGTCTTCCTCGTCTGAGTCCCGTTTTTCGTCGTATCGACTGCCTGCATCCTGGGGGCCAATAATGAAAATCGCCGTGTTGCGCGAAACTGCCGACGCTGAAAATCGCGTCGCGGCCACGCCCGAAACCGTCAAGAAACTCATCGGCCTCGGCGCCGAAATTGCCATCGAGGCCGGTGCCGGCGCCGGTGCCTCGATCGCCGATGCCGCCTATGCCGAAGCCGGTGCCACCGTTGCCGATCGCGCCGCCACGATCGCCGGTGCCGATCTCGTCCTCGGCGTGCAGGGGCCCGCCGTTGCCGACCTGCCGGGTATCAAGACCGGTGCCATGCTCGCCGCCATCCTGGCGCCGTTCGGCGATCGCGCCCGCATCGATGATTATGCCAAGGCCGGCATCACCGCGCTGTCGATGGAGTTCATGCCGCGCATCACCCGCGCGCAATCGATGGACGTGCTGTCGTCGCAATCGAACCTCGCTGGCTACAAGTCGGTCGTCGATGCCGCCGGCGCCTATGGCCGCGCCTTCCCGATGATGATGACCGCCGCCGGCACGATTTCGGCAGCGCGCGTCTTCGTCATGGGTGTCGGCGTTGCCGGTCTGCAGGCCATCGCCACCGCGCGCCGCCTCGGCGCGCTGGTCTCGGCCACCGATGTGCGCTCGGCGGTGAAGGAACAGATTGAATCGCTCGGCGCCAAGGCGATCTTCGTCGAAAACGTCAAGGGCATCGAAGGCGAGGGCGCCGGCGGCTATGCCACCGAAATGTCGGATGAATACAAGGCGGCGCAGGCCGCGCTGGTGTCGTCGCACATCGCCAAGCAGGACATCGTCATCACCACCGCGCTGATCCCGGGGCGCCCGGCGCCGCGGCTGATCAACGATGCCCAGATCGCCAGCATGCGTGCCGGCAGCGTCATCGTCGATCTCGCGGTCGAAAGCGGCGGCAACGTCGAAGGCAGCAAGGTGGGCGAAGTCGTCACCGTGCATGGCGTCAAGATCATCGGCCACAAGAACATCGCCGGCCGCATGGCGGCCGATGCCTCGGCGCTCTATTCGCGCAACCTGTTCAACCTGATCAACGCCTTCTGGGACAAGGAGGCCAAGACCCTGGCTTTCCCGGCAGACGATGAAATCACCGTCGGCATCAAGCTGACCGAGGGCGGCGCCGTCGTCCACGAACGCCTGCGCGCCGGCTGAGGAGACAGACCCATGGAATTTCTCTCGATCTTCTCCATCTTCGTGATGGCCTGTTTCGTCGGCTATTATGTCGTCTGGTCGGTCACCCCGGCGCTGCACACGCCGCTGATGGCGGTGACCAACGCGATCTCGTCGGTGATCGTCGTCGGCGCGCTGATCGCGTCGTCGGCGGCAGCGGGCGGTTCGGAAGTGTCGCGCTGGCTCGGTCTGCTTGCGGTCGTGCTGGCCAGCGTCAACATCTTCGGGGGCTTTGCCGTCACCCGGCGGATGCTCGCCATGTACAAGAAAAAAGACAAGAAGCCGGCAGCGGCTAAGTAAGGGGTCAACCGATGGAACACGCTGCTGCCGCCACGCCCGCCTGGGCCATGCTCGCCTATCTGATCGCGGGCGTGCTTTTCATCCTGTCGCTGCGCGGGCTGTCGTCGCCTGAATCGTCGCAACAGGGCAACCGCTTCGGCATGATCGGCATGGCCATCGCCGTCGGCACCACGCTGGTGCTGCATGGCACCGGCCTGCCGCTGATCATCGCCGCCATCGCCATCGGCGGCACCATCGGCTGGTTCATTGCCCAGCGCATCCAGATGACCGCGATGCCCGAACTCGTTGCCGGCTTCCACTCGCTGGTCGGCATGGCCGCCGTGCTCGTCGGCTGCGCCGCCTATCTCAACCCCGCTGCCTTCGGCATTCTCGACACGGTCACCAACGAGATCTTGCCGGTAAGCCGGATTGAACTGGGGCTGGGCGTTGCCATCGGCGCGATCACCTTTTCGGGTTCGGTCATCGCCTTCCTCAAGCTGTCGGGTCGCATGAGCGGCAATCCGATCATGCTGCCGGGCCGCCATGTCATCAACCTCGGCATCCTCGCCGGTATCCTCGGCCTCATCGGCTATTTCGTCACCGACCAGAGCGCCTGGGTGTTCTGGACGGTCACCATCCTTAGCTTTGCGATCGGCTTCCTGCTGATCATCCCGATCGGCGGCGCCGACATGCCGGTCGTCATCTCGATGCTCAACAGCTATTCGGGCTGGGCCGCCGCCGCCATGGGCTTCACGCTCGGCAACACCGCGATGATCATCACCGGCGCGCTCGTCGGTTCGTCGGGTGCCATCCTGTCCTACATCATGTGCAAGGCGATGAATCGCAGCTTCATCAGCGTCATCGCCGGCGGCTTCGGCGATGCCGGTGGCCCGGCTGCCGCCGGTTCGGCGATCCAGAAGGCCTACAAGGCCGGTTCGGCCGAAGACGCCGCCTTCATCATGAAGAACGCCGAAAGCGTCATCATCGTGCCAGGCTATGGTATGGCCGTATCGCAGGCCCAACACGCGCTGCGCGAGATGGGCGACCTGCTCAAGAAGGAAGGCGTTTCGGTCAAATACGCCATCCACCCGGTCGCCGGCCGCATGCCCGGCCACATGAACGTGCTGCTCGCCGAAGCGAACGTGTCGTATGACGAAGTCTTCGAACTCGAAGACATCAACAGCGATTTCTCGCAATGCGATGTCGCCTTCGTCATCGGCGCCAACGACGTGACCAACCCGGCCGCCAAGACCGACAAGACCAGCCCCATCTACGGGATGCCGGTCCTCGACGTCGAAAAGGCCAAGACCGTGCTGTTCGTCAAGCGCTCGATGGGCGGGGTCGGCTATGCCGGCGTCGACAACAGCGTGTTCTACATGGACAACACCATGATGCTGCTCGCCGATGCCAAGAAGATGGTCGAGACGATCGTCAAGAACCTCGGGCATTGAGCGTAGCGCCGCGGGCGCGTAGCGCAAGCTACGCGCCGACAGGCGCAAACTCGGCCGGCGGGGCTGCGCGGCCTTCGCGCGCCGAACCCGTCCGACGTCACTGCGCGGCTTTGCCGCGACGCGCGCAAGTGGGGTTATCATGATGCGACTGCTGCTCCTCACCATGCTGCTCGCCGCGCCGGCGGTGGCAGGGCCGACCGCGCACCTGACGTCGCCTGAATCGATCGCGCTGAACCGGCCCTTCTCCGACGCGACCGAAGTGGGCGGCGTCATCTATATCTCGGGCCAGATCGGCGCCGTACCCGGACAGGACAAGGTCGTTCCCGGTGGCATTGAGGCCGAAACGCGGCAGGTGATGGCCAATATCGGCGCCGTCCTCGCCGGGCGCGGGCTGTCCCATGACTCGCTGTTCAAATGCACCGTTATGCTCGCCGACATGAAGCAGTGGGACGCTTTCAACAAAGTCTATGTGACCTATTTCAAGCCCGGCCGCTTCCCGTCCCGCAGCGCCTTCGGCACCAACGGCCTGGCGCGGGGCGCGGCGGTCGAGCTCGAATGCTGGGCGAATAGCGCCGCATGATCCGGGCGCTGTCGGCCGGGTTGCTGCTCGTTGCTGCTGCCCCCTTGCCCTCCGCGCTCGAAGCCGGCTGGAAGGGCGAAAAAGTCTGCGAACTGTTGTTCGAAAATGCCGCCATGCGCACGGCGCGCTGCACCTTTGCGCCGGGTGTCGGCCACGAACGGCATTTCCATCCTCGGCACTGGGGCTATATCCTGCAAGGCGCGACGATGCGGATCACCACCGCCGATGGCACGGTGACGCGCGAACTGAAATCGGGCGCCACCTGGTGGAGCGACGGCATCGCCTGGCACGAGGTCGTCAACACTGGCACGACCGCGGGTGTCTATCTGATCGTCGAACCGAAATAGCTGCACCGCTTGCCGGCGCGTCCACCTCCATCGGCCAAGGTGCGTTTTCGCCAGATCGGTTGCCTGCTGCCCTTTGTCCTGTTCATGGCGTTCTTCCTGCGCGGCACGCTGCCAGATCCGCCCTTGGCCGATGGAATCCCGCTGGCCACCGCGCCGATTTCCGGCGTGGCAACCATGAGCGACCGCTACCCGGGCATCGTCTATTTCGAACCCGACAGCATTATCCGCGGCAATGTCGAAGCCCGGGATGGCCGCTTTACCATGGCCGGGGACTGCCTGTTCCTGTCGGACGCACAATGGGAAGAATTGCGCCGCCAGGGGAGCGTGGCGCATGTCCGGGGTGTTGCCCGAACCATGCTGATGCCGGCCTATTGCCCGGCGCTGTTTTCAACCCGAAAAAACAGCAATTCGATCACCGCTTATCGGGCGCTGCGCCTCGAACCGATGCAGCGCATGAAGTGCAGCCGGGAGGCCTTTGTCATGTCGAACGGGCGCTGCACCGGTTTCGACGAAAGCGGCCTGCCGCGTCCGCCCGCCGCGATGAACCCGAAGCTGGTCGATATCGGCAAATATTATCCCGACGAACTGCGCCATCGCGGCGTTCCGGCCGAAGTGACGGCTCGCTACAGCATCGGTCCCAAGGGGTTCGGCGATTGCCGTGCCGTGCGCTCGTCCGGCATTCCCGCTGTCGATCGCGCCGCCTGCACGGCGCTGCGTAATGAACCCGCGATGTGGCCGCAGCCGCGCTTCGCGATCGAACGCAGTTTCCAAGTGGTTTTGCGCTGGGACAATGCGCCGGAGCTGCCCGCCGCGCCGGCCACCAGCGGCGGTTTCGATCTGGAGAAATATTACCCCGATGATCTGCGCCGCGCCGGCGTTACCGGGCGCACGCGGGTTCTCTACACCCTCGGCCCCGATGGTCCGAGCAACTGCCGGGTCGTCGAAAGCAGCGGCAATGCCCGGCTCGACGCCGCAACGTGCCGGTTGATCGCCGAAGAACCCAATGCGCGCCCCGCGCCAAGCCTGGCGGTGCCGCGCGACATCAGCATCGGCGTCAAATGGCAGTTGCAGGACGATCCGGCAGCGACGCGTTAAGCCGCCGGCTTGTCGCTCCACAGCGTCGGGAAACGTTCCTTCAGCCCCGCCACCTTGGGAAGATCATTGTAGACGATGTAGGGCTGCGACGGGTTCAGCCGCAGGTAATTCTGGTGATAGCCTTCGGCCGGGTAAAACGGCTTGCCCGTCTCGAGCGTCGTCACGATCTTGCCGGGCCAGGTCCTGGCCGCGCCGAGTTGCGCGACATAGGCCTTGGCGAGGCTTGCCTGTTCGGCGGTCTGCGGGAAGATGGCGCTGCGATACTGGCTGCCGCTGTCGGGGCCTTGCCGGTTCAGCTGCGTCGGATCATGGGCCACCGAGAAGAGCACACGCAGCAGCGTGCCATAGCTGACCCTGGCGGGGTCGTATTTGATCTCGACGGCTTCGGCATGGCCGGTGATACCGGTGCCGACAACGTCGTAGACTGCCGTCAGCTTCGTTCCGCCGGCATAGCCCGATCGCACCGAGGTGACGCCCTTGATGCGTTCGAAAACGCCTTCGACCCCCCAGAAACAGCCGCCGGCAAACACCGCGGTCTGCAACGGACCGGCCTTGAGCGATGCATCGGCGACCGGCACCGGAGCAGTGACCATGCGTTCGGCGGCGCCAGCCCCCGAATAGGCGGCGGTGCCGAGCAGGGCGGCGACGGCAAGGGTGCGCAACATGGGGTCAGGCCTTGGCAGGGGTGAAGATCATGGCGGCGCCGTTCATGCAATAACGCAGCCCGGTCGGCTTGGGGCCATCGTCGAAAACATGGCCGAGATGCCCGCCGCAGCGCCGGCAATGGACTTCGGTGCGGGTCATGAACAGGCTGGTATCGGTGGTGGTGCCGACGGCATTCTTCAGCGGCGCATAGAAACTCGGCCAGCCGGTGCCGCTGTCGAACTTGGTGCGGGCATCGAACAGCGGCAGCGCACAGCCCTTGCAGGCGAACACCCCGGCGCGATGCTCGTCGTTGAGCGGCGAGGAGAAGGGCCGCTCGGTCGCTTCGTGGCGCAGCACGTCATAGGCAAGACCGGGCAGCTTCTTGCGCCACTGCGCATCGGTCAGCGTATATTCGAACTTCGTCGCCGCCGCGGCGAGCGCCGGCTGTTCGGTGAAGCGCAGGGCTGTCGCGACGGCAAATGCGGAGGCAATAAGGGTGCGTCGGTTGGTCATGCCTCCATATACGCAGGCCGGCGGCAAAAGGTTACGGCGCGGATGCCGCACCCCTCTGCCCCGCCAGCCAGGCCTGGCCCTGGCTGTCCGCCAGCGCCACCATGTCCCCGAGCACGGCGTTGACGTCGATCAGATGCAGCCCCCAGCTTTCTACCAACTGCGTGCCGAACATGACATCGCCGCCGATGCTGTCGGTACGCGGGTCGGCCGGATCGGCTTCGGTGCGGATGGCAAGACGTTGGGCGCCGCCATCATCGACACATTGCCCGCTCAGCAACCCCGGCAGCGCGACGAATGGCGTCGTCACCGTCACGCCCTTTGCCCAGGGCGACTGGCCGCTGGCATTGTCGACGATGTTGCTCGCGGTCGGCAGCAGCATGCGCAAGGCGGCGCGGCCGCCGCCGAGTGCCGCCGGATTGGTGCAGGCGACCGCCATGCCCGGCGCCGTCGTGCGCCCGAAACGGGCATCCGCCGGCGGCACTTTGCCATCGCGATACGATACCCAGGCCATGACGCAGCCGGTCTGGTTCGCCGCCTGGCACAGCGGCGTGGATTTCAAGTCACCACCGACCGTCTTGCCCGCCGGCACCAGCACATTATGGCCGGGAATATAGGCGGCGATCACCTTCGCCGCGACCGGCTTGCCCTCGATTTCGTTCTGCAACAGCGCCTTGATGACGCCGCTGCCCTGGCTGTGGCCGATCAGGATGACTCCGCGACCCCGCCCATTTTTATCGCGATTGTCGCGCGCCAGATAGTCGTTCCACGCGGCGACGACATCACGATAGGCCATGACGCGGTCGGCGGTGCTCGCCTTGCCGACCATGGCGTCGCGCAGCGCCTTCAATGTCACCTGGCGGTACATCGGCGCAAAGGGGCGGCAGACGCTGCGAAAGGCGGCGAACTGCACGCGCGCGACATTGGTTTCGGCGGTGTCGATGCTCAGGTCGCTGTTCGCCGTCGCGTCAGTCGAAACCGTCGGATAGACGTAGAAACAGTCGATCTTCTGCGCCGTCGGCGCCGGCAATGCGACGACATTGGTGCGGCCATAGGCGGCGACCGCGGTCATCGCCAGATCGCCGCCACAGGCATCGGCACGGCCGGGACGGCAGAGCCAGTTGGCGTCCTGCGTATAATCGGGCGCCGCATAGGCCGGAACCGGGGCAGGGGCCTGCGCCGTCGCCGGCGCTGCCAGCAGCGCCGCAGCCAGAAAAATCCGCATCCTCAGAAACCTGCCTTCAGCCGCGGCGACACGTCCATCCCCATCCGCTCCAGCGCCGCGGCGATCTTTTCGCGCCCGGCATCATGTTCGGCCCAGAACATCGGGCCGCCGCGATACACCGGCCAGCCATAGCCGTTGATCCAGACGATATCGATGTCGCTCGCCCGCTGCGCCATGCCTTCGTCGAGGATCTTGGCGCCTTCGTTGACCATCGGGTACATCAGACGTTCGAGGATTTCCTCGTCGGAAATCTCGCGGCGGTTGATGCCCTTTTCGGCGGCATAATCGAGAATGATCTGTTCGGCGACCGGCGACGGCGTGCGGTTGCGCGCCTCGTCATAGTCGTAAAAGCCCTTGCCGTTCTTCTGGCCGCGCAGCCCGGCTTCGCACAGCCGGTCGCGCACGGTCAGGCCCTTCGACGTTTCCGCCGACCAGCCGATATCGAGCCCGGCAAGGTCGCTCATCTGGAACGGCCCCATCGGGAAGCCGAAATCGGTCAGCACCCGGTCGACATCGGCCGGCCGCGCGCCTTCGAGGATCAGCTTGTTGGCCTGTTCCTGGCGCGCGCCGAGCATGCGGTTGCCGATGAAGCCATGGCAGACCCCCGAAACGACGCCGATCTTGCCGATCGCCTTGCCGACCGCCATCGCGGTGGCGAGCACCTGTTTGTCGGTCTTGGCGCCATTGACGACTTCGAGCAGCCGCATGACGTTGGCCGGCGAGAAGAAGTGCATGCCGACGACGCTTTCGCGCCGGGTCGTGCTCGCGGCGATTTCATCGATATTGAGATAGCTGGTGTTCGACGCGAGGATCGCACCCGGCTTGGCGATGGTGTCGAGACGCCCGAAGATCTGCTTCTTGATGTCCATGTTCTCGAACACCGCCTCGATGATCAAATCGGCATCCTTGAGCGCTTCCATGTCGAGCGTCGGGGTCAGCCGGCCCATGCGGGCTTCGACTTCCTCCATGCTGAAACGGCCCTTCTTGGCGCTGTTTTCGTAATTGCGGCGGATGACGGCGACGCCGCGATCGAGCGCTTCCTGCTTCGTCTCGACGATCGTCACCGGGATGCCGACGCTCAGGAAATTCATCGCGATGCCGCCGCCCATCGTGCCGGCGCCGATGATGCCGACCGACTTGACGGGGAGGGGTTGGACGTCAGCCGGCAGGCCGTCGATCTTGGCGGCCTGGCGCTCGGCGAAAAACACATGGCGCTGGGCGGCCGATTGCAGCCCGCCCATCAGCTTCATGAACTCGCTGCGTTCGACCTTCATGCCCTCTTCGAAGGGCAGGGCGACGGCGGCTTCGATGCACTTGATATTGGCTTCGGGGGCTTCGAAGCCGGCGAACTTCTTCGCATTGGCCTTGCGGAAATCGGCGAACATCGGGGCGAGCGATGCGGCGTCGCCACCGAGGCGCGAGCTGTCGTCGCGGACCTTC
>JBILPK010000300.1:0-3251 GCA_044373875.1 Polymorphobacter sp. | reverse complement strand
ATCATTCTCTCCCCAAAATCTGCCACCCCGGCTACCGCCAGGCGCTTATGAAATCGACGGCACCATAGCGTTGTCGGCCCCGCTGTCCACCGCGAGGACACCACGTGCCGCGACAATTGCATCGCCGAGCAGCCGGAATTCGGCGGCGCGCGGGCTGCCGCTGCGCCACGCCAGCGCCACGGTGCGCGACGCCCCCCCGGTCAGCGGCCGCGCGATCAGCCCGGTGCCGTCGATGATCCCCGCCGCCAGCGCCAGTTCGGGCACCAGGGTCTGGCCGAGCCGCCCGGCGACCATCTGCACCAGCGTGACCAGCGAGGTGCCGCGGTTGGCGGCATCGGCGCGCAATTCGGGCCGGCCACACACCGCCAGCGCCTGGTCCTTCAGACAATGGCCGTCCTCCAGCAGCAACAGGTGCGAATCATCGATGGCGGCGGGGCTTACCTGCGGCGGCGGGTCGATCATGTCGGCGGGATGGAATACGAGGTGGAACGGATCATCGAACAATGGCATCGCCTCGACGGTGCCGCAATCCCAGGGCAGCGCCATCAGCACGGCATCGAGCGTGCCGCGTCCCAGCGCCTCGCACGCCGGGCCGCTCATGTCCTCGCGCAGGAACAGCTTCAATTCGGGAAAGCGGGTGCGGATCACCGGCAGCACCTGCGGCAGCAGATAGGGCGCGATCGTCGGGATCACCCCCAGCCGCAGCGCACCGGCCAGTGGTTGCCCAGCATCGCGGGTCAGGCTGGCGAGCGCATCGGCTTCGCGCAGCACGTCATAGGCCTTGGCGACCACGCGTTCCCCCAGCGGCGTGAAGCGCACGACGCGGCGGTTGCGCTCGACAAGCTGCACCCCGAGCAGCGTTTCAAGCTCGCGCAGCCCCGCTGACAGCGTCGACTGGGTGACGAAACACGAATCGGCGGCATGGCCGAAATGGCCGTGTATGTGCAGCGCGGTCAGATACTGGAGCTGCTTGAGGGTGGGCAGGAAGGTCATCGATAAAACCGATTACAAACGACAAGATTATCGATTGGATTTCTATCCCGTCGGGCGGCATTGAGCAATCGCGAACCCCGCACAGACTTTAAGGATTGCACCATGGCTCTTACCGTTGGCGATACCGTCCCCTCGTTCGTCCTCCCCGTCCAGCAGGGCGTTGCCGCACTTCCCGCCGGCGAAACGCTCGACATCACCACCGCCTATCCCGGCAAGTGGAAGATCCTGTTCTACTGGCCCAAGGATTTCACCTTCGTCTGCCCGACCGAAATCATCGGTTACGGAGACCTCAAGGGTGATTTCGAAGATCGTGACGCCGTGCTGGTCGGCGCGTCGACCGACACCGATTTCGTCCACTTTGCCTGGCGCAAGTCGGACGAGCGCCTCGCCGCCTGCGATTTCCCCTGGCTCGCCGACAACAGCAAGCATCTCGCCGATGCGCTGGGCATCATCGTCAAGGAAGCCGGCGTCGCGCTGCGTGCCACTTTCATCATCGATCCGCAGAATGTCATCCAGCATGTGACGGTCAATGGCCTCAACGTCGGCCGCAACCCCGCCGAAACGCTGCGCATCCTCGACGCGCTGCAGACCGACGAGCTGTGCCCGTGCAACTGGTCGGAAGGCCAGGACACGTTGAAGCCGGCCGCCTGAACGAACCGGCCCTCTCCCGTTGACGCGAAGGCGTCGTCTGCAGCTACGGGAGAGGGCGACTCGCCGAAGGCGAGCGGGGTGAGGGGTAATCACTCCCCTCACCCACTATTTTCCGCACCATTCCCCCTCACCCAGGGCCGCGTCCTCGACGCAGGTCGCATTCGCTCCGGGCGCGTTTCTCGCCCTCTCCCGCCAGGGGAGAGGGGAAAGGATTTCCCATGCTTTTTTCCGAACTCGCCAAGACCTTGCCCGATTATGCCAAGGACCAGCGCCTCAACGTCTCGAGCCTGCTCGCCGAACAATTGCTCACCGACCAGCAGAAGTGGGGCACCCTCGTCGCTGTCGCCCATGCCTGTTCGTACAAGCCGGTCATCGAAGCGATCGAGCTTGAGGCCGCCGACAAGCTGAGCCCCGAGGCGATGAATGCTGCCAAGGCCGCTGCCTCGGTGATGGCGATGAACAACATCTATTATCGCTTTACCTACATGGCGTCGCGCCCCGACTACAAGACGATGCCGGCCAAGCTGCGCATGAACGTCATCGGTTCGCCGGGCATCGACAAGGCCGATTTCGAGCTGTTCAGCCTCGCCGTCTCGGCGATCAACGGCTGCGGCATGTGCATCGATTCGCACGACAAGGTGCTCGCCCAGCACGGCGTCGGCACCGACAAGATCCAGGCCAGCGTCCGCATTGCCGCGGTCGTCCATGCCGTGGCGCGGACGCTGCAGGCGATCTGAGCGTCCCTTCCGGCCGTTGCGTCAGCCAGTATCCAGCGCTGACGCAATGGCGGCGACCGCAGCGTCGGTGTGCGCATCGAGAAAGCCGTGGCCCCACTCGGGGTGGCTGATGATCTCGCCATTGGCCAACCAAGGCCCGATTCGAAGCGTATGGGTGGCGAGATCGTCATTGGGCATCAGCACGGTGATGCGCTGCGACAGCCCCCCGACGACCTCGGCAAATTTCGGCGCATAGGCAAAGGCGGCGCGGTGGCCCCATTCGTAATTCTCGCCGGCGCGGAAATTCTCGGCATAGGATTCGGCCAGCATCGCCAGCGTCACACCAGGGCCGCGATGCGCGATCACACTGTCCCACATCCGGCGAAACCGCGTTCCGACCGCATCGAGCTGAATCTCGGCATAGGTCGCCTGCATCTGCGCGACCTCGTCGGCGGTGAACACCGGCGCTGAAATCATCACGATGGTGCCCACCTGTCCGGGCCGCTGGCGCGCTGCCTCGGCTGCCACCAGCGAACCGGTATGATAACCGAGAATGTCGATCGCACCGAGTTGCAGCGCATCGACGATATCCCACAGGCTTTGCGCATAATCCTCGATGGTCACCGCCGGGTCGGGCGGCGGCGGGTCGGATTCGCCAAAGCCCGGATAGTCATGCGCCAGCACGACCCGCTCGCCCGATGCCTGCGCCATGAACCGGGCGAAGATCCGCCCCGATTTGGGGCTCATGTGGAGACAGGCCAGCGGCCGCTGGCGCGCTTCGGCAGGGACCGCCACACGCACATGGATCTGGCCGAACCGACCATCAACGAACTGCCGCACCGGCCGCGCCATCTGATCCTGCTCCACGAACGTTCGCCGCAGCAGACGCCG
>JBILPK010000137.1:0-9303 GCA_044373875.1 Polymorphobacter sp. | reverse complement strand
ATGACCTCGCCCTGCTCGGTGATGCGGATGCGGCCCATCACCGAGCCCTGCGGCTGGGCGCGTATCGCATCGAAGGCCGGGCCGCCGCCGCGCCCGACGGCGCCGCCGCGGCCATGGAACAGCTGCATCTGCAGCGCCCGCGCCGCGAACACATCGGCAAGCGCCAGCGCACCTTCGTGCAGCGACCAGTTGGAGGTCAAATAGCCGCCATCCTTGTTCGAATCGGAATAGCCGATCATCACTTCCTGGTGGCCGCGCGCCGCCGCCAGCGCCGCCGCCTTGGGGCGATCGAGATAATCGGCCATGACCTGCGGCGCCGCCTCCAGATCCTCGATGGTTTCGAACAGCGGCACCGCCATCACGGCGCACGATGGCGGGTCGCCCGGCAGGTACAGCCCGACATCCTTTAGCAGCACATAGACTTCGAGCAGATTGGCGACGCCGCTGGTCTTGGAAACGATATAGGCGCGAATGACATCGGGGCCGAAATCGGCATGCGCCCGGGCGGCGGCACGCAGGATCGCCATTTCGCCCAGCGTTTCGTCGCTGTAGCCGGCGTGCGGGTTGAACAGCAGCCGCGGCGAGGCAAGTTCGGCGGCGAGCAGCGCCACCCGCGCCGCATCGTCCATGCAGGCATAGTCGCGCGTAACCCCTGCGACGGCGAGCAGTTCGCCGACGACACGGGCATGGACATCGGCATTCTGGCGCAGATCGAGCGTGGCGAGGTGAAAGCCGAAGATCTCCACCGCGCGGATCAGCGCCGCCAGCCGGTTGCCGATCATCGCCGGCCCGCCATGCGCCGCCAGCGAGCCGGCGACGGTCTGCAGGTCGGCGAGCAGGTCCGCGGCGCGGGCATAGGGCCGCCCCGCCACCATGGCGGGCAGCGGCGGCGCGCGGCCGGCCAGTGCCGCATGGCTGGCGGCGGTGCGCGCATAAATGCCGATGAGCGCGCGGCGATAGGGTTCGTCGGCGCGGCTGGCGGCGGTATCGCCGCTGGCATCGGCGAGTGCGGCGAGCGCCGGCGAGACGGCGACACTTGCTGACGACATCGACAATTCGCTGCCCAGCACGTTCAATTCGCCGAGATAATGGCCGATCACGGCGCCGGCCTGCGCCGCCAGCGCGGTCGCCAGCGTGGCGGCGTTCACATTGGGGTTGCCGTCGCGATCGCCGCCGATCCAGCTGCCGGGGCGCAGGAAGGGCGGCAGCCGCGTGCCCGCGATCGCTTCGAAACGCGCCTGCAAGCGCGGCAGTACCGGCAGGAAGCTGCCGGCGAGATAGGACAGCGCCGACTGGATTTCATCGGCGACAACGGGCTTTACCGCGCGCAGCGGCCGCGTCTGCCACAGGATGGTGATCTGGCGGATCAGTTCGGCCTCGGTGGCCGGGTCGCACACGCCGTCGCCGCACGCCGCCAGCAGCGCCGTGATGCTGGCTTCGCGGTCGATCATGCTCTTGCGGCGGACTTCGGTGGGGTGGGCGGTGAGCACCGGGACGATGAGCGCCTTGTCGAGCAGCGCGACGACCGCGGCGCGGTCGACTCCGGCGGCGGCGAGCCGGTCGATAGCGCCGGCAAGCGTCGCCGCGCTGGCGGCTTCGGGGCGGCTGCGATCCTCGGCGAGGTTGGCGAGCAGCGAAAACAGCAGGAAGCCGCGCACGAACCGCAGCGTTTCGGCAAGATCGAGCCGGCCGAGCCGTTCGGACAAGGCCGCCGCGCTGGCGGCATCGCCGGCGCGGTGCGCCGCGACCGAGGCCTGGCGCACGCCCTCGATTGCATCGAACACCGCGGCGCCTTCCTGGCTGCGGATGACATCGCCGAGCAAGCGCCCGAGATAGCGCAGATCGGCACGGCTGGCAGCGGGCATGGTCATCGGCGGCACTCCAGACACGCCGATCAACCTATCGGCAAACGCCCGCCAGTCAAACCGGCAGGAACGGCCAGAGCAACAAACCGCCGATGGCGCCGACCTGTAGCCCGATGATGAGCAGCAGCAGCGTCGCAAAGGGCTGCTTGCGGGTCTTGTGGCGCAGCTTGTGCCGGGCGGCCTGGATCGCCGGGCTGCCGCCGGCGGCGGCGATGCACAACAGGGTGTTTTCGGGAATGCGCTCGATGGGGTGGTCGATCTGGATGATGGCGCGGCGCTTGTCGTTCGCCATGGCATACCAGCCAAAGCCGTTGATGAAGATCAGCCACAACGGCACCGAGAACCACAGCCAGCCGAAATCCATCGGCTTTTCGATCTCGGTCGGCGCGTAATAGCGTTTTTCGGGGCCATCGGCGGCTGTGCTTGTTGGCGCCATGTCGCGCACCGGCGGCTCGATCACCGGCGCTTCGGCAAGGCGCTGCGGTGCGCTCGCCACGGCGTCGCAACGCAACCGGCCATAGCGTTCGACCGCCTGGCCGCCGGCGACCATCGCGCAGCTGAGATCGGAGCCATCGGCGGCGCAGCGCACGATGGGGCGATCATAGCGATCGGTATCGAGCTGTTCGCAGGTCACGTCGCGCCCCGCGGTCAACGAGGCCAGATAATCGCGCGCTGCATAGGGATCCCCCGGGGTGCAATCGCGGCCCGGGCGGCAGGCGCCGGGCATTTCGGGGGCATCGATGCCGAACAGCCGCATCGATTTGTAATCGCCGCGGCAACGGATGGCGTCGCCGTCGTGATGGCTGGGGGCATCGCAGGCAAAGCCGCTGCCCGCCGCGCTGGCCGGCGCTGCCCCGAACAGCAGCGCAGCAGCGATGGCGGCCAAGGCCCGCAGCAGAAAATATTCAATCGAGGAAGGGATCACGGACCAGGATGGTATCTTCACGCTCGGGCGAGGTCGAGACCAGTGCGACCGGGCATTGCGTCAATTCCTCGATGCGGCGGATATATTTGATCGCCTGCGCCGGCAGGTCGGCCCAGCGCCGGGCGCCGGCGGTGGTTTCGCTCCAGCCGGGAAACTCCTCGTAGACCGGCACGACCCGCGCCTGGTCGGCGGCATGCGCCGGGAAATGATCGAGCGTTTCGCCATCGAGGGTATAGCCGGTGCAGATGCGCAGCGTTTCGAAGCCATCGAGCACATCGAGTTTGGTCAGCGCCATGCCGGCGACGCCCGATACCGCGATGGCCTGGCGCACCAGTACGGCATCGAACCAGCCGCAGCGCCGCTTGCGGCCTGTCACCGTGCCGAATTCATGGCCGCGCTGCCCCAGCTTTTCGCCGTCGGCGTTGTCCTGTTCGGTGGGGAAGGGGCCGGAACCGACGCGGGTGGTATAGGCCTTGACGATGCCGAGCACATAGCCGACCGCGCCCGGCCCCATGCCGCTGCCCGCCGCGGCCTGCCCGGCGACGACGTTGGAGCTGGTCACGAACGGATAGGTGCCATGGTCGACATCGAGTAGCACGCCCTGCGCGCCTTCGAACAGGATGCGCGCGCGGCGGGTCTTGGCATCGCGCAGCGTCGTCCAGACCGGCTTGACATAGGGCAGCACCGACGGCGCGATCTCGTGGAGTTGCGCCACCAGCGCCTCGCGATCGACGGGCGCAATGCCGAAGCCGATCCGCAGCGCATTGTGATGCGCCAGCAGGCGATCGAGCTGCGGGCCGATGTCCTCCAGATGCGCGAGGTCGCAGACGCGCAGCGCCCGGCGCCCGGCCTTGTCTTCATAGGCGGGGCCGATGCCGCGGCGGGTGGTACCGATCTTGCCGGCGCCCGACGCATCCTCGCGCGCGCCATCGAGATCGCGGTGCAGCGGCAGGATCAGCGGGCACTGGTCCGAAACATGGAGGTTGTCCGGCGTGATGGCGACGCCCATGCCGCTGATGCGCGCCACTTCATCGCGGAAATGCCAGGGGTCGAACACCACGCCATTGCCGATGATCGACAGCGTGCCGCGCACGATGCCGCTTGGCAACAGGCTGAGCTTGTAGACGTTGTCGCCGACGACGAGGGTGTGCCCGGCATTGTGGCCGCCCTGGAAGCGCACGACGACATCGGCGCGTTCCGACAGCCAGTCGACGATCTTGCCTTTGCCTTCATCACCCCATTGGGCGCCGATGACAGTAACGTTGGGCATTGTCGTTTCTTCCTTCTCCCCGCCCGGAACGGGAGGGGTCGGGGGTGGGTTCTTTTCGCAGGCGGGGATCGTACCATCGGCAAGACCCACCCCCAGCTCCTCACGTTCCGGGAGGAGAGCTTTAAATCGCCGCTGGCTCTACGCCATTCCAGATGTGCGTGCAGCGAAAATCCGCAGGGCGCGCATCGGCGGCAAACGCCGCGACCGTCGCCCAGCCGTCGCGCCGCAACGCCGCCGCCACTGCCGGGTCGGTGCCCAACGGCACCAGCACGCGGCGCGGATCGGCGACCCCCAGCCCCGCATCGACGAGCCCGTCGACATACAGCGAAAAGCCGACCGCCGCTTCGCTGCCGCCATCGGGAGTAACGATACGATAGGCGCCACCGCGCCCGGTTTCACCGGCAATGCCGGCCCCGAACAGCGAAAAACCGATCCAGGTCTGATATTCGAAGCCATGGCGCTCGGTCGGGTCGAGCGTCACGGCAACACCTGCGAGACTGTCGACCAGTTCCGTCACTGCCATGAGGCGCTCGCGCACCGCCGCCGGCAGGTCGAGTGCTGCCAGCCGCGCCAACGCTGTATCGGCTGGGCCGGCAGCAGCGATCAGCGGCTCGAACGCCTGTGCGCCCAAGGCATGCAAGCCGCCGACATCCTTGCCATCGAGCAGCCGCTGGACATCGGCGAGCGTCGCGCGGCCGAGCGACCAGCCGGCGTCCGCGAGATCGGCAACCAGCGTCGGCAGGGTAATATCGAGCGACAGCCCGCCAAGCCCGGTTTCCGCCAGCGCCGTCACGGCCAGCGCGATGACTTCGCCCGCCGCCGCGGCGCTGTCGCTGCCGATCAGCTCGACGCCGACCTGGACGCTTTCGCGCTCGGGATTGAGCTGGCTACCGCGCACCCGCAGCACCGGCCCGGCATAGCTCAGCCGCAACGGCCGCGCCGCGCCGGCGAGGCGCGTCACGGCGATGCGGCCGACCTGGCCGGTGATGTCCGAACGCAGCGCCAGCGTGTGCTGGCTCACGGGGTCGGTAAAGCGCAGCAGTTCGCGCCGCGCCGCGCCGCCCAACCGGCTGCCGAGCGATTCCTCATATTCGACCAGCGGCGGCTGGACGCGCTCATAGCCATGCGCGGCGAAACTTGCCGTCAGGCTGCGCACCAGCGCCGCGGTCGCTTCTGCCTGCGGTGGCAGGCGATCGCGCAGGCCCTCGGGGAGGAGGCCGGGGGGGATCATGGCTGGACCGCCCGCATCATGCGAACGCCAATGCCTTGACCGTCTTCACCCCCGGCAAGCGGCAGATGCTGGCCAGCAGCGGATCGGGGATGACATCGTCGACCGAGAGCAGCAGCACGGCCTCGCCGCGTTCATCGCGCCGGCCGAGGTGGAAGGTGCCGATGTTGACGCCGGCTTCACCCAGCGCACCGCCGAGGCGGCCGATGAAGCCCGGCTTGTCCTCGTTGACGATATATAGCATGCGGCCGTTGAGATCGGCCTCGACGGTGATGCCGAAAATCTCGGTCAGCCGCGGCTTGGTCATGCCGAAAAGCGTGCCGGCGACGCTGCGCTCGCCATCGGGGGTTTTTACCGTGACGCGGACGAGCGTGTGGTAATCGGTCTCGCGTTCGTGGCGGACTTCGGCGATCTCGATCTCGCGTTCGCGCGCCAGATAGGGGGCGTTGACCATGTTGACGGTATCGCTGTGGGTGCGCATCAGCCCGGCGAGGACCGCCGCGGTGATCGGCTTGATGTTGAGCTGGGCTGCCGCGCCTTCGACTTCGACGCGCACGCCCTTGACGCCTTCGGTGACGAGCTGCCCGACCAGCGAACCGAGCCGTTCCGCCAGCTGCATGTAGGGGCGCAGCCGCGGCGCTTCCTCGGCGCTGAGCGACGGCACGTTGAGCGCGTTGGTGACGCCGCCGGTGAGCAGGAAGTCCGACATCTGCTCGGCCACCTGGATCGCGACATTGACCTGGGCTTCATCGGTCGAGGCGCCGAGGTGCGGCGTCGAGATGAAATTGGGGGTGCCGAACAGCGGCGAGGCCTTGGCGGGTTCCTCGACGAACACATCGAGCGCGGCGCCGCCGACATGGCCGCTGTCGAGCGCTGCCTTCAAAGCCACTTCGTCGATCAGGCCGCCGCGGGCGCAGTTGATGATGCGCACGCCCTTTTTCGTCTTGGCGATATTTTCGGCCGACAGGATGTTGCGCGTGCTGTCGGTCAACGGCGTATGCAGGGTGATGAAATCGGCCTGCGCCAGCAGTTCGTCGAGCGTGACCTTGGTGACGCCCATGTTTTCGGCGCGTTCCGGCGTGAGGAACGGGTCATAGGCGATGACCTTCATCTTCAGCCCGAGCGCGCGGTCGGCGACGATGCTGCCGATGTTGCCGGCGCCGATGAGCCCCAGCGTCTTGGCGGTCAGCTCGACCCCCATGAAGCGGTTCTTTTCCCATTTGCCGGCCTGGGTGCTGGCATCGGCTTCGGGCAGCTGGCGGGCGAGCGCGAACATCAGCGCGATGGCGTGTTCGGCGGTGGTGATGCTGTTGCCGAACGGCGTATTCATGACGACGACGCCGGCGCCCGAAGCGGCCGGAATGTCGACATTGTCGACGCCGATGCCGGCACGGCCGATGACTTTCAGGTTGGTCGCGGCGGCGATGACGTCCTTGGTCGCCTTGGTGGCGCTGCGGATGGCGAGGCCGTCGTAATTGCCGATGATCTTGATCAGATCATCCTTCGACAGGCCGGTGATTTCATCGACTTCGATGCCGCGGGCGCGGAAGATTTCGGCGGCTTTGGGGGACATCTGGTCGGAGATAAGGACTTTGGGCATGGGCGATTCCTCTGCTCCCCTCCCGGAACGGGAGGGGCTGGGGGTGGGAATAACGTGGGGGGAGGGCGGCCGCTGCGGCGCGAAAGAACCCACCCCCGGACCCCTCCCGTTTCGGGAGGGGGAAAGGATTACTTGGTCACTTCGGCATGGGCCCAGTCGAGCCAGTGCGTCAGCGCGATGATATCGACAGTATCGACAGTGGCGCCGCACCAGATGCGCAGTCCGGGGGGGGCATCGCGATAGGCGCCGATGTCATAAGCGGCGCCCGCCTTGTCGAGCAGCGACACCAGTGCCTTGACCTGGTCCTCGGACGTGCCGGGCAGGGTCAGGCAGACGCTGGTGTTCGACCGCGTCGCCGGCACCTTGGCGAGGTTTTCGATCCACGGCGTCCGCTCGACCCAGTTGTTGAGCGCCGTCGCATTGGCATCGGCGCGCGCCATCAGTTCGGGCAGGCCACCGATCCGCTGCGACCATTCGAGCGCGTCGATATAATCCTCGACCGCGAGCATCGACGGCGTGTTGATGGTTTCGCCGCTGAAGATGCCTTCGATCAGCTTGCCCTTCGAGGTGAGCCGGAAGATCTTGGGCAAGGGCCAAGCCGGGGTATAGCTTTCCAGCCGCTCGACGGCGCGCGGGCCGAGGATGAGCACGCCATGGCCGCCTTCGCCGCCGAGCACCTTCTGCCAGGAATAGGTCAGCACATCGACCTTGGCCCAGGGAATGTCCTGCGCGAACACGCCGGAGGTGGCATCGACGAGGTTGAGACCTTCGCGATCATCGCGAATCCAGTCACCATTCGGCACGCGGACGCCCGAGGTGGTGCCGTTCCAGGTGAAGCAGATATCGCGCGATTGGTCGATGCGGCTGAGGTCGGGCAGCTCGCCATAGGGTGCGGTGACGACATCGGCGTCGATCTTGAGCTGCTTGGCGGCATCGGTGACCCAGCCCTCACCAAAGCTTTCCCACGCCAGCATGGTGGCCGGGCGGGCGCCGAGCAGGCTCCACATCGCCATTTCATAGGCGCCGGTGTCCGATGCCGGCACGATGCCGATACGGTGCGTCGAAGGCACGCTGAGGATTTCGCGGGTCAGGTCGATGGCGTGCTTCAACCGCGTCTTGCCGATCTTGGACCGGTGCGAGCGGCCGAGCGATTCGGTGGCGAGTTGGGAAGCGTTCCACCCCGGCCGCTTTGCGCAAGGCCCGGACGAAAAATGCGCACGCGCCGGAAGCGCGTCAGGTCGTATAGTCATCATTCTCTCCTTACAGAGAGCACGCGCGGCGTTGGGACCGCGTGGCCCGCCGCTGGTAATAGAGGCGTTTGGCGGGCGGTCAACCCGAGCCGCCAAAGAAAAAGGGGCGCCGCGTTGCCGCGACGCCCCGATCACAGACCCGATACGCCGGGCCCAGGCTCTCAGGCGGCGACGGTCTTGGGCGCGGCTGCACGGCGACGCATCGCGGCACCGGTCAGGCCGAAGCCGGCGATCAGCATTGCCCAGCTTGCAGGTTCCGGCACGCCGCCAACCGACGGCAGCGCCGCGGCGGTGACGGTCAGGCCGGCAACCTGGAAGGCCGCCGGGCCGCCGGCGTTGTTGAGCACGAAGCTGAGCGTGTTGAGGCCCTGCACAAAGCCGCTGCTGCTGACGAAGCCGGTCAGCGAGCCGAAGCCCGAGAACGAACCATCGGGACGCGCGGCGTTGACGATGCGGTTGTTGTTCAGGAAGATGTCGCCGATATTGTCGAACAACACCTGGCCCGAGATGCTGGCATTGGCGAAATCATAGCCGACGAGGCTGAAATTGGTCGAGAAGGTGGTGTTCGAGACCGAGCCATTGCCGTCACTGCCGGTGGCGTTGACGATGCGCGACAGCGGACCGTCCTGCAGATAGGCGGGGTTGTAATAGGTCAGCGCCTGGGCACCGATAACGACCGACGGATCGGTGCTGGCGGTCACGGTGTAGTTGGCATCGACGCGGCCATCACCGGCACCGAGTTCCGCGCCATTGACGCCGAGGCCGGTGTTGTAAACGCCGGGAACCTGCACGGCTGCAGCCATGGTGGAGATCGAAAAAAGTGCCACTGCCAACGGCAGGGCGAAACGCGACGGGTTACGCATGTTGATGGGTCCGTTACCCCCCTCGAACGAACAACGAGACAAAGGCGGCAAAGGGGGGAGTGCCGGCTTCATCGCGTAGAACCGGAGGATTTGGGTAAGGTTCCCTGAAGAAATGTGAAATTTACAATATTTTCAGGTAATTACCGAAGGATACCAACGGCGATAGTGGCCGCGAGGTCGGCATGCGCCTTGTAGAGCAGGTCCGAAGCCGCCGTGCCGCCGTTGACGAAGCTGGCGATCAGCACCGGCCCGGGCCGCGAACGCACCGGCCAGACGATGGCAATATCATTGACGCTGCCATG
>JBILPK010000299.1:0-3269 GCA_044373875.1 Polymorphobacter sp. | reverse complement strand
TGTCGAGCTCCTCGAACGAGCCCGGATCGAGCAGGATGTCGAGCCGCTCGCGCGCCGTCAGCCGGCCCTTCTTGTGCTGGGCCTCCACGCGCTTGGGGCCACCGCCGGCCCGGGCGGCGTCGCGGCGGCGTTCGAGTTCGGCGAGGGTCTTGAGCATCTTGTTCCCCGATGATGAGCGGACTTTGCTTAGCAGCGGCGGCAAATAGGTAAAGGCCCGATCAGCCGAGCAGCCCCAGCATCCGCACCGCCGCCGCCAGATCGTCCTGGCGTTCCTTGTGCCCGGCTTCGGCGAGCGGGTCCTTGCCCCATTGTTCGGCCTGCCAGAGTTCATCGAGATGGCCGATGACCCAAGCGGTTTCGGCATCCATTTCGCCGGCTGCCACGGCGAGGCCGATGACCGCCGATCCCGAGATGGTGACGACGGGATTGAGCGCCGCCAGCCGGAACGCATCGAAGGCGCGATAGGCCGCCGCAAGGCGCGCCAGCGTGGCGGGCGGCTGCGGCGCATGTATGATGCCGGCGACGAGGGTGAAATCGATATCGTAGCGCGCCCGCGCCCAGGCCAGCCACGGGTCCCACTGCGCCCCCTGATGCGCCACCAGCACGGGGGGATGTTCGGCGCGATAGGCCAGCAGTTCGTTTTCGGCAAAAACCGAAAGGCCATCGGCAAAGCCAGCCGGATCGGGTGCCACCCGGTCGATCGCGGCGTTCGACAGCCCGGTCAGCGGCATGGTGCGCGGCAGGATTTCGTCGCCCTGTCCGTTCCACTCCGCCGCAATCGCTTGCGCCAGCGCCAGCGTCGGCACCGCCAGCGCCGCGCGCGCCGGGGTGCGCAGCGGCCGGCCGTCGAGCGCGATGCCGAACGGCCCGTCACCGGTGATGGTCGCCTGTTTGTAGAAGCGCTTCATGGCTTGCGCCGGTTGGTCAGCCCGAGCCGGTGCGGCCGCAGGAAGATGCTGGCCAGCCCGGCGGCGACCATCAGACCGCTCACGACCGTGATGCCGTCCTTCGCCAGAAACACCCCGCCGAACAGGTTGAACAACCCCATCAGCTTGATCGCGAGATAGGCGAAATAACGCTTTTTCGCTTCGGCAACGCTCAACGGGGGCGCGGGATCATCCATCGCGCGACTTTGTCGTCCGGGCGGCACCGCTCTGGTCGAGCGCAAGGAAGGCAGCTCGGCGCCGAAAGGCATAGATGGTCAGCGCGATGCCGAACAGCGTGCCGAAGCCAAAGATGATGAAGAAGGGCAGCCAGTTTTTGTCCGGATTGGTGTCTTGCAGATAGCCGATATAAATCAGGCCAAGCAGATTCAGCGCTACCAGCGTGGCGCCTGCCACCACCCCGAGCGTGGGATCTTGCTGGTCCCCGTTCGTTTTAGCCATTGATCAATCCTTTGAGTTCATCCGCATCCAGTGCCACGCCGATGGCCCCCGCGTCGACCAGTTCTGCCGCTTCATGATAGCCCCAATCGACCCCGATGGCGCGCACGCCGGCATTGGCCCCCATTGCCATGTCGAACACCGTGTCGCCGATGATGCAGGCCTGGTGCGGCTGCGCCCCGGCATCGGCGAGCGCGGTCCACAGCATCGACGGGTGCGGCTTCGACGGGTGGCGATCGGCGGTCTGCAGGGTGATGAAATGGCCGGCAAGGCCGTGATGTTCCAGCGCCAGCGCGAGGCCGCGATCCGATTTGCCGGTGGCAACGCCGAGCAGCCAGCCGCCATCGCGCAAGCTGTCGAGCAGATTGGCGATGCCATCATAAAGCGGTTCGGGGTCCAGCGCTTTGTCGGCGCGCAGCCGCCAGAACGCCTGTTTATAGTCCTGCGCCAGCGCCGCATGCAGCCCCGGCTCGGCCCCGGGGAGAAGCACGCGCATGGTTTCGACAAGGCTGAGCCCCACGACGCGGCGAATCTCATGGTCGGCGGGCGGCGTCAGCGCGTGGCGCTCGAAACTCTGCCGCATGGCGCGCAATATATTGACCTGGCTGTCGATCAGCGTGCCGTCGCAATCGAAGACGGCGAGCCTTACCATCCCCGTGTCCGGCGGATGGCGGCGGCGCCGGCGATGTCGCCGAGCTTTTCCAACGCGGCGACCACCCCGCGTGCATCGGCCTCGCTGCGGTTCTGGCTGGCCTTGTCGGTGCTGCGCACGATCGACGGGGTGAGTTCGAAACCGGTGATGCCGCGCATCATCGCCTCGGCGCGCGCCGGCTGCATCTTGGCCATCGTCCAGTTTTCGCCGACGCGCGGCTCGAAGGTGGCCGAGGCGAGATCGAGCAGGTCTTCGAGTTCGGCGCGGTCCAGCATGCGCACCACGCCTTCGATCTCGACGGTGCGGTAATTCCAGGTCGGCACGCTGGCCGCCGGGTCGGCATACCAGTTGGGGCTGATGTAGCTGCCCGGCCCGCCGATGCTGGCGAGCAGCGGCTCGCCATCGAGATGCGGGGTCAGCGCGTTCTGATTGGCGAGGTGGAAGCCCAGTGTGCCGCCGGGCAGCACCAGCAACGGCGCATGCGCGACGCGCGGGCCATCGGGAGTCATGCCGAACAGATGCGCAAAGCCGTGCGCCGCGACAAAGGCGAGCGCGGGGTCATCGGGCTTGAAGCGGAAGGCGGCATTGGGGTGCATGGCGCCACCCTATTCATTCAAGGCCATGCGACCGCAAGAGACGATTCGACTTGCCGCTTACGTCAACCTACACAGGGTCCATGTCAGACCAGTCGCTTTCGGACCCGGGCCTAGCGCCCAGCACTGCCCCGGCGCGCATCCTCGCCAGCCCCGATGCACCGCGCGTGCCCGAAGACCTGCGCGGGTTGCATTACCCCTTCGGCCGCTGGGTGCCGGCGGCGGGGGAGGCATTCGAAGTCGCCCCTGGCGTGCGCTGGATCCGTTTTCCGCTGCCGATGGGCGGGCTCGACCATATCAACCTGTGGGCGCTTGAGGATGATGACGGCTGGGTGCTGATCGATACCGGGATCGCGTTGCCCGGCGCCGGCAAGGCCTGGGATGCGCTGTTCAAGGGGCCGTTGGCGGGCAAGCCGGTGACGCGGGTGATCGTCACTCATTACCACCCCGATCACATCGGCATGGCCGGCTGGCTGTGCCAACGCTGGAACGTGCCGCTGGAGATCGCGCGCACCAAATATCTGCTCGCCCGCACCCTGACCCTCGATATCCGCGCCGAGCCGCCGCCCGAAGCCGTGGATTTCAGCATCCGCGCCGGCTGGCCCGACGAAGCGCTGGCTAACCTGCGCAACCGCGGCTGGG
>JBILPK010000026.1:0-28484 GCA_044373875.1 Polymorphobacter sp. | reverse complement strand
TGGTTCAGCCTGACCTTGCCCGACCCGGCGCCGATCGGGGTGCGCACCGATGCTGTCGTCGTGCTGACCGGCGGCAAGGGCCGGTTGAAGCGCGGGTTGGCGGCACTCGAGGCAGGCAGCGCGCGGCGGATGCTGGTATCGGGGGTCGATCGCTTCACGACGCGCAAGCAACTGGCGGCAGCGGCGGGGGTGAAAAAGGCCCGGCTCGGCACCACCGATCTCGGCTATGAAGCCGTCGACACGCGCTCCAACGCCGAAGAAACCATGCGCTGGGTCGCCAAGCACCAGTACCGCTCGATCCGGCTGGTGACCTCGGCGGGGCACATGCGCCGCGCCCGGCTCGAGCTCAGCCGGGTGTTGCCGCCGGGCATCACTGTGGTTTCCGATGCGGTACCGGTGGAACCAAAGGCACCGTCGATCGCTGCCGAATACAGCAAATATCTGTTGCGCCGTGCAGCGCTGGCAATGGGCGAGGCATGACGCTTATTTTCCTTGGCATCGCATTTCTTCGCTCCTGCCTGTTCACCGTCATCTTCTATCTGGGTTCGGTGGTGACGGTGACCGGCGCCCTGCTGGCGGGGCTGGTGTCGCGCACCGGGCTGTATCTGGGTCCCAAGATCTGGGCAGGCTGGTTCCTGTGGTGCAGCCGCTGGATCACCGGCGTGCGCATCAATGTCGAAGGCGAAATTCCGCCCGGCCCGCACCTGTTCGCGATCAAGCATGAATCGGCCTATGAAACGATCCTGACGTTATGGCTGTTCACCCGTCCGGCGGTGGTGATGAAGGCCGAGCTGAAGTCCATCCCGGTGTGGGGCGCCGCCGCGACGCGGCACGGCTCGATCTTCGTCGATCGCGAAGGCTCGGCGGCGATGCTGCGCACCATGATGAAGGCGGCGCAGGCCGCGGTGAAGGATGGCCGGCCGGTGGTCATCTTCCCCGAAGGCACGCGTGTTGCGGTCGGGGCGACGCCGCCACTCGCCGCGGGGTTCGCCGGACTCTACAAGATCCTGAAATTGCCGGTGGTTCCCGTGGCGCTCGATAGCGGCAGCGCCTGGCCCAAGAGTTTCATCAAGCGGCCAGGCGTCGTTACCTTCCGTTTTGGCCCGCCTATTCCGCCGGGCCTGGCGCGAGATGCCGTGGAAGCGCGGGTCCATGCCGCCATCAATGCACTGCAATCGCCGGAGCGCACAGCCGTGAACCCTGCCGCATGAGCCGCCGTATCCCCTTGTGGCTGACGCTGGTGCCGCTGGTTGTCGCGGTGGGGCTTTACTATCTGCTCTGGCAAGGTTGGGCCCGGGATTTCGATGGCATGGTGCACGGCTGGCTGCCGGCGACGCCGTTCGAAGTGACGGGTTTTCCCTATCGGCTCGAAGCGGTTGTCGCCAATCCGGCACTCAAGGGCGGCGATGTCGTGCGGCTGGTCGCCGGCGCGGCGCGGGCGCGGATCAACCGCGGCCCGTGGCAGGACGAACTGACGCTGGTAGGCACGGATTATCCGCGCTTTTCGGCGATCGTGGGCCCCGGTATCGGCGCTAGTTTTTCGGGCAAGTCGGCGTTGACCAGCATCAATGTCGAAGGCGGCCGGCTGGTGCGGCTGTCAAGCGTCATCGAAGCCGCCAAGGCCCGGCTGGGTTTTAGCCCGGTCAGCATCGCCGCCGACAGCCTCGAACTCCACATGCGCGAACGCCAGCCCGACGCCGCGGCGCCCGAAGCCGCGACACCGGCGCCGCGCGGCCAGTTGGTGATCAGTGGCCAGCGCGTGCGCTTCGATGGCGGCGACGCGCTGACGCTGGCCACCGACATGACGGTGACCGGCCCCAGCCGGCTGACCGCCTATGATCGCTGGTCGACCATCGGCACCATCGAACTGACCCGCGCCAGCCTGTCCGACGCGCATGGCGAGATTGCCGGGTTCACGGCAACCGTCGTGCCGATCGGGCGCCGTGCGCTGCGCTTTGCCGGCACGATCGATACCGTCTGCCCGGCGACTGTCATTGCCGCTTTCGATGGCAAGCCTGCTGCTGCCGAAAAGCGCCTGCGCACGCCGCTGCGGCTGGCCTTCGAAGGCGAACCCGGCGCAATGCGTCTGGCGGGCCTGCCTGCCGACCTTGGCCAGCGCCCGGTGCGCGGCCAGTTGCCACCGTGCCCGCGGTTGCGCGGCGCTGTATAGTCACATTTCGGCAACAGTTACCTTCTGCAAAACATTCGTTCCGTATCAAGGGCTTTCCTGCACGCTTGCGCTATGCTTTTGCCTTGCCGGAGATAGATAATTCTTTCGGGCCTTGGGTGGCCTGGAAAACCGGGCAGGGGAAACAGCATGAAGACACCGATGACACTGCGGATGCTCTGTCTCGCCAGCGCGTCGAGCCTGGCGGTGATGCCGGCGCTGGCGCAGCAGGCGACCGCCGCCGAAACCGCCAAGACCGCCGAAGAAGTCATCGTCGTCGTCGGCAGCCGTATCGACAATGCCAAGATCGCCGGCGCGCTGCCGGTATCGGTGCTCAACGAGGAACGCATCGCCGCGGTCGGCAGCATTTCGGGCGATGATCTGTTCCGCTCGATTCCCCAGGCCGGCGATGTCCAGTTCCAGGAAGCCCGCACCACCGGCAACCTCAACGATGCGCGCGGCGACAATGCCTCGATCAACCTGCGCAGTGTCGGCACCGGCAACACGCTGGTGCTGCTCAACGGCCGCCGCCTGATCCTGACCCCGGGCACCCAGACCGAAAATTTCGTGCCGGTGCAGACCGCCAACACCAATTCGATCCCCGTCGCCGGCATCCGCCGCCTTGAAATCCTGCGCGATGGCGCCGGCGCCATCTATGGTGCCGATGCCGTGGCCGGCGTCGTCAACGTCGTGCTCGACGATCGTTTCGAAGGGCTGCGGCTCGATGCGCGCTACGGTTTTGCCGATGGCACCAGCGAAACCACCGTCGGCGGCAAGGCCGGCATCGAAACCAAATCGGGCGGCCGCTTCACCATCTTCGGCAGCTACACCCACCGTACCCCGCTGTTCACCAGCGAGCGCGACTTTGCCGTCAGCGAGGACCATCGCGCCGCGCTTGAGGGCACGTTGTGGCAAGGCGATACCGGCTTCGACAACCGCTCGACCTCGTCGCCGTGGGGCAGCTTCACCACCGTGCCGGTGACCACTGTGCGCCAAGGCACATCGACGCTGACCACCAGCGGCGTCTTTCATATCGAACCGATCGCCAACACCGCGGCGGGCTGTTCGAGCACGACGCTGCCCGGCAGCTTGTGCATCCGCTCGGGCACGATCACCGGCGCCAACGACCGCGTGCTGCGCTATGATGAAAACCCCGATCGCACCATTCGCGGCGGGCTCGATCGCATCAACGCGTTCGCCACCTTCAAGCAGCCGGTCGGCGATGTCGAAATCTTCGGCGAAGCCGGTTATTATCACGCCCGGCTCGAAGGCCAGCGCGAGCAATCGGCGCCGATTTCGAGCGCGGTGATCTCGATCCCGGCCAACAGCTATTACAACCCGTTCGGCCCGACGACCCTGAATGGTGTCGCCAACCCCAACCGGTTGGCCAACCTGACCGGCGTGCCGACCACCGGCCTGCCGCTGCGCATCACCACCTATCGCCCGGTCGATACCGGCCCGCGTACCTTCGTGGTCACCGACGACATGGTGCGTGCCGTGCTCGGCGTGCGCGGCGAATGGGGCAATTTCAAATGGGAATCGGCGGCCACCTATTCCTGGGCGCGCACCGACGACCATACCAGGAATGCGATCAGCAACACGCTGTTCCAGAAGGCCTTGTCGCTGACGACCCCCGATGCCTACAACCCGTTCAACGGCGGCAGCCAGCCGGCTTTCTCGCTGGGTGATGCAGCGCCGAGCAACCAGGCGACGATCGACAGCTTCCTCGTCGATGTGCATCGCATCGGCAAGACGACGCTGGCGACCGGCGATTTCCGCATCACCAACAACAATCTGTTCGAACTGCCGGCCGGGCCGCTGGGCATTGCCGGCGGTCTCGAAGTGCGCCGCGAAACCTATGAGGACAATCGCGACGACCGGCTCGACGGCACCATCACCTATACCGACAGCGTTTCGGGCATCAAATACGGCACCGATATCATGGGCGCCTCGGGCTCGCCCGATGTGAAGGGCGAGCGCACCGTTACCTCGGCCTATATCGAACTTGCCGTGCCGCTGATCTCGCCCGACATGAACATCCCGCTGGTCCAGTCGATCGACGTGCAGCTGGCGGCGCGCGACGAATATTATTCCGATTTCGGCAATGTGCTGAAGCCCAAGATCGCCGCGGTCTGGTCGGTGATCGATGGCGTGCGGCTGCGCGGCGCCTGGTCGCAAAGCTTCCGCGCCCCCAATCTGGCGCAATTCTACAGCGAAGGCACGCAGGTAGCCAACACCCGCACCGATTTCGCCCAGTGCCGGATCAACGCCACCGCCTGCACCGGGGTGAGCACGCTCGAAGTGCGTTCGGGCAACCAGTCGCTGCAACCCGAAGACGCCGAAAACCTGTCGGCCGGCATCGTGTTGCAACCGGTGCCGAACCTGACGCTGACGGTCGATTACTGGTCGCTGACCTCGAAGGGCGTCATCGGCCTGCAGGGCGCGCAGAACCAGATCCTGTTCGATTATCTCGAGCGCCTTGGTGGCCGCAGCAACCCCAATATCGTGCGTCTCGCACCCGTCGGCACCCAGGTGGTCGGCGATCTGCAATTCGTCCAGGATGATTATTTCAACCTCGGGCCGCGCTATCTGCGCGGGCTCGATTTCGGCGTCAGCTATGATCTGCGTGACACGCCGCTGGGCAATTTCAACTTCGATTTCAACGCCGCCAAGCTGATCCGTTTCGACCAGTCGCCGTCGGAACTCCAGCAGACGCTGATCGATGCCAATGCCGCCGGCACGCTCGGCCCCGGCATCGTCATCACGCAGGCCGGCAGCCAGATCCAGCAGAACGGCAACCCGCAGTGGCGCTTCACCGGGAATCTGACTTGGCGGATGAACGGCTTTTCGGCCGGGGTGCTGGTCAGCCATGTCGGCCCGGTTTTCGATACCGGCACAGCGCTGGTCAACGGCCAGTTCTACGAAGTCGAAGGCGTGACGACGGTCAACACCTATGTCCAGTATCGCACCGGCAAGAAGGCCGGCGCGTTGTCCGGCGCGCGCTTCCGCGTCGGCGCGCGCAACCTGTTCGACAAGCAGCCGCCGCTGACCTCGTCGAACTTCGGCTTCAACGGCGCGCTGCACGATGGCGTCGGTCGCTTCATCTACTTCGAGGCGTCGAAGGAATTCTGATCGAACATCGCGAATTTTGCAGCAAGAGGATCGGGAACATGGCGATGCGGACGATCCTGAAAGGCACGGCACTGCTGGTGTCGGTGCTGGCGCTGGCGGCGACCCCAGTGGCGGCACAGCGCAAGCAGCTGCTCGAATATCCGTCGATCCATTCGCCGGCGGTCGGCGACAAGGGCATGGTCGTTTCGCAAAATGCACAGGCGGCCGAAACCGGGGCGGCGATCCTGCGGCGCGGCGGTAATGCCGTCGATGCGGCGGTAGCGATGGGCTTCGTGCTCGCCGTCACTTTGCCGCGCGCCGGCAATATCGGCGGCGATGGCTTCATGCTGGTACATGATGCCAAAAGCGGTGCCGATGTGTTTCTCGATTTCCGATCGGTGGCGCCCAAGGCGGCGACGCAGGCGATGTTCATGGACAACAAGGGCAAGGAATCGCCGCTCGCCAGCCGTGGTTACCTGGCGCCATCGGTGCCGGGCACGGTTGCCGGGCTGCATGCTGCCCACCAGCGCTTCGGCAAGCTGCGCTGGGCGGCGGTCGTCGCCCCGGCGCTGGCGCTGGCAAAGAACGGCGTGCGGCTGACCCCCGACGAAGCCTTTGTCTTTGGCTGGGCCAAGGAACGGCTGGGCACGAGCAAGGCGTCGGCGGCAACCTATTATCACGCCGATGGCGCGCTCTACCGCGCCGGGGACATCATGAAGCAGCCCGATCTCGCCTGGACGCTGGGGCGCATCGCCCGGGATGGCGCCGATGGTTTCTACAAGGGCCCGGTCGCGGCGCGCTTTGCCGCCGACATGGCGGCCAATGGCGGCATCATCACCATGACCGATCTCGCCGCCTATCGCCCGGTGTGGCGCCAGCCGTTGGTCGGCAGCTATCGCGGCCTGCAGGTGGTGACCGCGCCGCCCGCCAGCGCCGGGGGAGCGACCCTCCTCAACATGCTCAACATCATCGAGAATTTCGACCTGAAGGCGAGCGGCGCCGGCTCGGCGCAATCGCTGCACCTGATGGCCGAAACAATGAAGCTGGGCTATGCTGACCGCTATCGTTACCTCGGTGATACCGATTTCGTCAGCGTGCCGATGAAGGGCTTCATCGCCAAGGATTATGCCAAAATCCGCGCTGCGCAGATCGATCCGGCGCGCGCCAAACCGGCCGCCATGCTCGGGATCGGCGATCCGTTGCCCTTCGAAAGCCCGTCGACAACGCATTTCTCGGTCGCCGATGCCGCCGGCAATGTCGTTTCCACCACCTACACGCTCGGCGCCGATTTCGGCTCGGGGGTGATGATCGCCGGCACCGGCATATTGCTCAACAACCAGATGAACAATTTCAGCCATGAAGGCGCGGCAGAAGCCTTGCGCACCGGCGCGCCGCCGCCGCTCAATGCCATGGCGCCGGGCAAGCGCATGCTCTCCACCATGATGCCGACGATGGTCTTCAAGGCCGGCAAGCCCTGGCTGGTCACCGGCACGCCGGGGGGCAGCACGATCATCGACACGGTGCTGCAGATCATCGTCAATGCCGTCGATTTCGGGCTGAACGTCGAAGAAGCCACCCACCAGCCGCGCATTTTCCAGGACGCCAATGACCGGCTGCGCGTGGAGCCCAATTTCAACCCCGATACGGTGCGGCTGCTGACCGCCATGGGGCATCCCGTCACCTCTGACGAGACCATGGGCAGCGCGCAATCGATCATGATCGAGAACGGCCTGTTTCTCGGCGGGGCCGACCCGCGCCGGCCCGGGGCGCGCGCCGTGGCGCCCTGACGCCAGGGGCGAAGCGGTTACCGCGGCTGCCCCCCCATTTGGGGGTATTGCAGAGCCTTGACGAAAAACTTTATTCTTTCCGGGTCGTTGCGGTGGATATTCTCGGGACAGGAAGCCCTGCCGGCAGCGTTGCTTGGAGGGGTAAACCATGGTCAATCAAGTTTCGACGCGCCGCATCGGTGCCTGTCTTGCGTTCAGTGTTGCTGCCGGCGTGGCGCTGGCCCCGGCCCGCGCTGCCGAGGAAGAATCGGTCAAGCTCGCCAAGTGCGAACGCCCGTTCGGCAGCATCGCCGTCGTCGATGGCGACACCCAGGGCTGGACCGCCTATGGCCTGTCCAGCCCGCGTGACCTAATCGCCGCGATGGCGGCCGAATCGGGCTGCTTCACCATCCAGGACCCGGCCAGCGGCATCGCGGCCAATTACCTGATGAACATCATCGCCGGTGACAAGGAAGAGGTCGACAAGGGCACCGAGCTTGCCAAGACCGCGATCGCCGAAGGGCTGGTGCGATCGGGCGCCGCGGCACAGGTGTTTGGCCGGGTGCCGATGGGCGGCGCGCTGATGGGTGCCTTCAGCGGATTTGGCGGCAAGAAAAAGACCATCGCCGCCGGCATCCGCATGATCAACCCAGCGACCGGCATGACCATCGTCGCCGGGCAGGGCACCGTCACCAAGACCGCCTACACGTTCGGCGGCGCGTCGGCCGGCCTCGCCTCGGCGGTGCAGGGCTCGGGCTATGCCGGCAGCAAGGATGGCCGGCAATTGGGCGCCGCCTTCATCATCGCCTATAATTCGGTGATCGCCCAAGGAGCGGCGCTGGTGAAGGCCGCCACCACCGCCGCCAAGGCGAGCGCGCCATCGGCCCCCGCCGCGCTGATTGCCATCGACACCAAGATGTTCGACACGCCGACCCGCACCGGCGCCGTGGTGCGCAGCCTGCGCGCCGGGACGGCGCTCAAGCCGACCGGGCAGCGCCAGGGCATCTTTGTCGAGATGACCGATGATTTCGGCTCGATGGGCTGGGTGTCGGTGGAGGATTTGAAGTAACGGGAACGGCGCGAGCGGGGCGTCGCGGCAAAGCCGCGCCGTGACGTCAGCCGGGTTCGGCGCGCAGGAGCGCGCGCCGCCCCGCTGGCCGGGCTTGCGCCTGTCGGCGCGTAGCGCTTGCGCTACGCGCGCGCGGCGCTGCGCCTAATGCTTCCGCCCGAAATCGGGCTCTTCGGTATCCTGGCCTTCGTCGATGATCGACCGCCGGATCGCCCGCGTCCGCGTGAACAACGCCTCGAGCGTTTCGCCCTCGCCCCAGCGGATAGCGCGTTGCAGGGCAACAAGGTCCTCGGTGAAGCGGCCCAATGTTTCCAGAACTGCCTCGCGGTTGTTGAGGAAGACATCGCGCCACATGACGGGATCGCTGGCGGCGATGCGGGTGAAATCGCGAAAACCACCCGCCGAATATTTGATGACTTCGCTGCGCGTCACGCTTTCAAGGTCGCTGGCGGTGCCGACGATCGAATAGGCGATGAGGTGGGGCAGGTGGCTGGTTACTGCCAGCACCCGGTCGTGATGCTGTGCGTCCATCAACTCGACCTTGGCACCCAGCCGCGTCCAGAACGCCGCCACCTTGTCGCTGTCGGCGTTCGCTTCCGCCGGGGTCAGGATGCACCAGCGGTCCTTGAACAGGCTGGCGAAACCCGCGTCAGGCCCGGATTTTTCGGTGCCGGCCACCGGATGGCCGGGGACGATGGCGACACCGGGAAGGGCGGCGGTCAGGTCCGCCAGCACGCGCGCCTTGACCGAGCCGACATCGGAAATGATGGCGCCCGGTGCCAGTTCGGCGGCGATTTCGGCCGCCACCGCCGCCATGGCGCCGACCGGCACGGCGAGGATGACGAGTTCGGCATCGACGACAGCGGCGCCGGCATTGTCGGTGACATCATCGGCGAGATCGAGCGCCCGCACGCGCTCCCGCACCGCGGCGTCGCCATCGGTGACCGTCAGCCGCACCGTCGGCATCGCTTCGCGCACGGCGCGCGCCAGCGACGACCCGATCAACCCCATGCCGATGATGGCGACGCGCGCGAACGGCAGCATCAGGCGCTCACGGTTTCGACAAAGCGGCGCAGCGACGCCATGGCGGCGCGCGTCTCGGCCTCGGTGCCCACCGAGATGCGCAGGCAGCGCGGCATGGCCTGGACGGCGAGATAGCGGGCGATGATGCCATCGGACAGCAGCGCCTCGTTCGCCGCCGCCGCTGTCACTGGGCCGGTTTCGGGAAATTCGACCAGCACGAAATTCGCCGCCGACGGGATGGCGCGCAGCCCGGCATTGCCGAGCGCGTCGATCTCGGCGGTCATCCAGCGCCGCCATTGCGCCGTGTGGCGCACCACCATGTCGGCCCAGCCGCTGTCGGCGAGCGCGGCGACGGCGCCAGCCTGGCCGGTTGTCGTGACGTTGAACGGCCCGCGGATACGGTTGAGCGCCGCGATGACGTGCAGCGCGCCATAGGCCCAGCCGACGCGCTGTGCCGCCAGCCCGTGCAGTTTCGAAAAGGTGCGCAGTGCGACGACATTGTCGAATTCGCGCGCCAGTGTCAGCCCATCGACATAATCACCTTCTGCGAATTCGGCATAGGCGCCATCGATGGCGAACAGGCAATCGGCGGGCAGCCCGGCGTGCAGGCGGCGGACTTCGGTGCCCGAAATCTGCGTGCCGGTCGGGTTGTTGGGGTTGGCGAGATAGACCAGCCGGGTGCGTGGGCTCACCGCCGCCAGCATCGCATCGACATCGCAGACGTAATCGGCGTCGGGCGCCATCACCGGCGTCGCGCCGACGCGGCGGGCGGCGAGTTCATAGACGATGAAGCTGTGGCGGGCGTAAAGCACCTCGTCGCCCACGCTGGCGAAAGCGCCGGCGAGCAGGTGCAGCAATTCGTCCGAGCCGGTGCCGCAGACGATGCGATCGGCCTCCAGCCCGTGCTTTTCGGCCAGCGCGGCGCGCAATTCGGTCGACGCGGGATCGGGGTAGCGATGCCCTTCGGCGACCACCGCCTGCATCGCGGCGACCGCGTGCGGCGACGGCCCGAACGGGCTTTCGTTCGACGACAGCTTCGCCACCACCGGCGTGTCGCCCAGCTTTGCCTTGCCGGCGACATAGGGGTGGATCGCGTCGATCCAGGGCTTCATTGCGGGGGCGCTGCTCATGCTCTGGCTCTAGAGCCGTGACAAGCGCGCCGCAACACCGTAACGGGCGACAACCATGCCTGCGACGCTTCTCGCCCCTGATGACCAGCGCTTCGGCCTCGACCGGCGGGCGCGGCTGCCCGGCCCGTTCGCGCTGCTGTCGGGGCAGGGGCTCGCGGCGCTCGACATCGGCTATGAAACCTATGGCCGATTGAACGCCGATGGCTCGAACGCCATTCTGATCTGCCATGCGCTGACCGGCGACCAGCATGTCGCCAGCGTCCATCCGCGCACCGGCAAGCCGGGCTGGTGGCCGCGTTTGGTCGGGCCGGGCCTGCCGATCGACCCTGACCGGAATTTCATCATCGCGTCGAACGTGCTCGGCGGGTGCAGCGGTTCATCGGGGCCGGGCAGCACCGATCCGGCGACGGGGCAGCGCTATGCCATGCATTTCCCGGTCATCACCATCCGCGACATGGTCCGGGCGCAGGCGCTGCTGCTCGATCATCTGGGGGTCGGGGTGCTGCAAGCGGTGGTCGGCGGCTCGATGGGCGGCATGCAGGCGCTCGATTGGGCGGTGGCCTTTCCCGACCGGGTGCGCAGCGTCATCGCCATCGCCAGCGCGGCGCGGCATTCGGCGCAGAACATCGCCTTTCACGAAGTCGGGCGGCAAGCGATCATGGCCGATCCGAACTGGGCTGGCGGTGACTATTCCGATGACAAGCCCCCCGCCGCCGGGCTCGCCGTGGCGCGCATGGCGGCGCACATCACCTATCTGTCGGAAGAAGGCCTGACCGCCAAGTTCGGGCGGCGGCTGCAGGACCGCGAGACCTTGGGCTTCGGCTTCGATGCCGAATTCCAGGTCGAATCCTATCTGCGCCACCAAGGGCTGGCCTTTACCGAGCGTTTCGACGCCAATTCCTATCTTTATATCACCCGCGCGCTCGATTATTTCGATCTGGCGGCGCCGCACGGCGGGCAATTGGCGGCGGCGTTCAAGGGCACCAGAACGCGCTTTGCGGTGATCAGCTTCACCAGCGACTGGCTTTACCCGACGGCGGAATCGCGGCGCGTCGTGCGCGCGCTCAACGCGGCGGGCGCGGCGGTCAGCTTTGTCGAACTGGAAAGCCCGTTCGGGCATGATGCCTTCCTGCTCGAAGCGCCTGAAATGAACCGCGTGGTCGACGGGTTTCTGAGGGCCGGCGTATGACCCTGCGCCCCGATTTCGCCGCCATCGCCGATGCCGTGCCGGCGGGCGCGCGCGTCCTTGATATCGGCTGCGGTGATGGCGCATTGCTGGCGCATCTGCGCGATACCAAGGGGGTCGATGCCCGCGGCATCGATGTGTCTGCCGCCAATGTCGCCAGCGCCGTGGCGCGCGGCCTGTCGGTGGTGCAGGGCGATGCCGACAGCGATCTGGCAGATTATCCCGCCGGCGCCTTCGACATGGCGATCCTGTCGGACACATTGCAGGCGATGCAGCGCCCGGCGGCCGTGCTTGGCGAACTCGTTCGCATCGGCAAGCGCGCCGTGGTGAGCTTTCCCAATTTTGGCCATTGGCGGGTGCGCGCGTCGCTGGCACTGGGCGGGCGGATGCCGGTGACCAAGTCGCTGCCGGTCAGCTGGCATGAAACATCCAATATCCATTTCTGCACGATCGATGATTTTCGTGCGCTCGCGGCCGACATGGGCCTGCGGGTTGAAAGCGCCGCCTTTCTGTCGGGCGGGCGGCGGCGCGGCGGCGCGCTGGCCAATCTGCTCGGCGAACAGGCGGTTTTCGTGCTGAGCCGCTAGGTCGCGATGACCGGACCCGATCGCCCCACCGACCCCGAACTCATCCGTTTCCTGCGCGAGGAGCTGGGGGAAAGCATCGCCATGGGCGGCAGCTGGTCGTTCACCGGGCCGCTGTGGCTGTGGCGCGGCAAGGCCAAGGACGGCACCCCGACATCGACAGCCTGGCATTTCGTCACCATCGACGGCGCCGTTGCCGGTGCGATCCGCGCCGCATCGCCGGGGCGCAGCGCCGCTTGGGGCTCGGTCTATGTGCACGCCAGCATCGGCGCGACAAGCTGGCAGACCTCGGTGTTCCCGAGCAAGGAGGTCAGCGGCTACCTGCTCCCCGTCAAGGCCAGCGTGCGCAAGGCGCAGAAACTTGTCGAAGGCGACAGCGTGACGGTGACGTTGACGCTTTAGAGCACCATCTGCGTCTGGGTCGTCACGCTGACCAACCTGCCTTCGGTGGTTTCGATCCGCGTCGTCCATACCGATGTTCGCCGCCCGATGTGCAGCGGCGTCGCGGTGGCGCGCAACAGGGTGCCGGCCGGTGCTGCCGCCATCATGTTGGTCTTGCTTTCGATTGTCGTGGTCGTTTTCGCGCCGGGTGGCAGCACGGCGAAGGCCCCCGCCGCCCCGGTGAAATCGGCCAGCGCCATCAGGAAGCCGCCATGCGCGGTGCCGCCCGCCGTGCAGTATTCTGGGGCGAGCATGACCTCGACGACGGCGGCTTCGGCATCGCAGCGGACCAGCGTGAAATCGAGATGCCTGGCAAAGGGCACCATGGCGACAAAGCCGGCGAAAGCCGCGGGGTCGGTCATTCCATTCTCCGTCATTGCGCCATGGCCGCTGCCTCGACGCTCGCCGCGCGGCCGATCATCACCGGTTTGAACCCGTCGCGCTTGCCGACCAGCACGACATGGTGGCGGTCGGGCAGCGCCTCGACCTGCCAGTCGAGCACGTCGAACATCGCTTCATCGAGACGGAGCGCCAACGGTTCGCGCAGCCAGCCGTGTGACAGCGCGTGCCACGGCCGCCGGGCGCGGACGATGATGACGGCCAGCCCCGCCGGCGCCAGCACCCGCCACAATTCGCGCAGCATCAACCGCGGCCGCACCAGCGGGCACGACCACAGCGCCTTGTCGAACAGCGCTTCGGTGAAGGGCAGGTGGTGCGGGTCGGCGCGCACCGTGCCCGGGCGGATATCGTCGTCCATGGTGGCGACAAAGGCAACGCGTTCGAAATTTTCGCAATGCAGCGCGACGGTGCCGGGCGGGCGCCCGAGCACCAGCAGCCGACCGTGGCGACCGCCGGCGAGCAGGCGGGCCAGCGGCGGCGATTCGGGATTTGTCATCGATCGCGCCCGGCAACCGCCGTCATGTCGCCCGGTCAGCGGTTACCGTTCGACACACAGGGCGATGCCCATGCCGCCGCCGATGCACAATGTCGCCAGCCCGCGCTTCACGTCGCGGCGGATCATCTCGTGGATCAGCGTCGTCAGCACGCGGGCGCCGGATGCGCCGATCGGGTGGCCGATGGCGATGGCACCGCCGTTGACATTGACCTTGGCCGGATCGAGCCCGAGCTCCTGGCCCACCGCCAGCGCCTGTGCCGCAAACGCTTCATTGGCTTCGATGAGATCGAGATCGGCAACGCTCCAGCCGGCCTTTTCGAGCGCCTTGCGCGATGCCGGCACCGGGCCGATGCCCATCACGGCGGGGTCGACACCCACCGAGGCCCAGCTGGCGATGCGCGCCAGCACCGGCGCGTTGCGGCGGCTGGCTTCGGCTTCGCTCATCACCACCAGCGCCGCGGCGCCATCGTTGAGGCCTGAGGCATTGGCGGCGGTGACGCTGCCATCCTTCTTGAAGGCACCGCGCAGGCCCGAAATGCTGTCGATGGTCACACCATCACGGATATATTCGTCGGTATCGACGACCGTGTCGCCCTTCTTGCCCTTGATGGTGACCGGGGCGATCTGGCCCTTGAAATGCCCTGCGGTACGCGCCGCGCTCGCCTTGTTCTGGCTGGCGACGGCGAATTCGTCCTGCGCGGCGCGGCCGATCTGGTAGCGTTCGGCGACATTTTCGGCGGTGATGCCCATGTGATAGCCGTTGAAGGCATCCCAAAGACCGTCCTTGATCATCGTGTCGACCAGCTCGATGGCGCCCATCTTGGTGCCGCCGCGCATCGATTGCGCATGGGTCGACAGGCTCATCGATTCCTGGCCGCCGGCGATCATGATCTTCGCATCGCCGGCCTGGATCGCCTGCGCCGCCAGCGCGACGGCGCGCAGGCCCGAACCGCAGACCTGGTTGACGCCCCACGCCGGGCTTTCCTGCGCGATGCCGGCGAGCATGGCGGCCTGGCGCGCCGGGTTCTGGCCCTGGCCCGCCGTCAGCACCTGGCCGAGGATGACTTCGTCGATCTCGCCGGCATCGACACCGGCATCGGCCATCGCCGCGATGATCGCCGCCTTGCCGAGTTCATGCGCCGGCACAGTGCCGAAGGCGCCCAGGAAACTGCCGACAGCGGTGCGGCGGGCGGCGGTGATAACAGTTCCGGTCATGGTCAGTCTCTCCGAAGAACGGTGTGATTCGTTGCCTGAAGACGGTAGAGACTGGCGTTGCGAATTGCCAGAGCAGGGGAGACCGCATGACCGACGACTATGCACTGGACGCCGGCGTCCCCGCGGTCGCCGAATTCTGCCACCTGCGCCGCATCGCCGGCATGACCGAACGCAGCGCCGTCGCCGCAGCCGCCGGCCTGCCCAACAGCTGGTTTGCCGTCTTGGTGCGCCAGGGCGGGGTCGCGGTCGGCATGGGCCGGATCATCGGCGATGGCGGGCTGGTGTTCCAGATCGTCGATATCGCCGTCGATCCGGCGCACCAGCGGCGCGGGCTGGGCAAGGCGATCATGGCGCGGTTGATGGCCGAACTGCGCGCCCGCGCGCCCGGCGAAGCCTATGTCAGCCTGATCGCCGATGGCGACGCCCGGCATCTTTATGGCCAGTTCGGGCTGGCGCCGGTGATGCCCGAATCGATTGGCATGGCGATGTGGCTCACGCCCTGACCAGCCATTGCGCCAGCGGGTCCCACAACAGGTGCGGCGCCCGCCCGCCGACGACCATCCCGACATGGCCGGCGGCGAGCGGCAGCGGCGTGCCGACCCCCAGCGTCGACAGGGCAGCGCCCGACGGCACGATGCGGTCGCGCGTCGCGATGATGTCGAGGATCGGAATGCCGAGTGCCGCCGGGTCGATGCGCTGTCCGGCGATCGTCCATTGGCCGCTGCCCGGCGCATCGTCGCGATAGAGCGTTTCGGCGAGTGTGCGCGCTGTTGCCAGCGACAGCGCCGCGCCGGTGTTCGACCAATCCTCCAACGCCGCAAAGGCCGCGACATCGGTGTCGACAGCGCGCGCCAGCCGGGCATATTTGGCGATGACCCCGGCTTCATCGAGCGCCCAGAAGGCGGGTTGCAGCAGCTCGATCGGCAACACGCCCAATTGCGTTGCCAAAGGCTCGGTGCGCGCCCACCAGTCCGCCAGCCGCGGCCGCGCCTCGCCATAGCCGGCAAAATGCCATGGCGTCGCCAGCAGCGTCACCCGTGTCACCCGGTCGCCGAGCAGCGTTGCCGCCGCCAGCGCCAGCGTGCCGCCGAGGCAATAGCCGGCGAGCGCCACCGGCTCGCCCAGCCCGGCGATCAGCGGCACCAGCCGTTCGGCGACAAGCACCTCGATGCCCAGCGGCGCCGTCTCGCCCCAGTCGACCGACAGCGGCCGCAACCCGCGCGCCGCCAGACCGGCGAGCAAGGAGTTGCCCGGCGCCAGGTCGAGGACATGCGCCGGGTTGATCAGAGACGGGACGACGATGACCATGGGGCCGCTGCCGCCGTGGTCCCTGAGGCTGACACTGCCGATGCGGGCGATTTCGGGATGGTCGGCGCGCGGGCTGGCCGGCGGTGCATCCTGATACCGCCGCAACCCCGCCAGCACCGCGCGCAGCCGTGCCGGATCATCGGCGCAAAGCCTTGTCATCATGGCCAGAAACACCGGCAACGGGTGCGGGCCACGGCTACGTTGCGGCGCAACATCGATATGTGTTAAAGGCGGCGTTTGGTGAGTATCGGGATTTTCCATGGCCAACGCATCCACAACCGCTGCTGACGGCCAAAAGGCCGGCGAATCGCCGGTAATCATCAAGAAATACGCCAATCGGCGTCTCTATAACACCGAAAGCAGCAGCTACATCACCCTCGACCATCTGGCGACGATGACCCGCCAGGGCCGCGATTTCCAGGTGTTCGATGCGCGCAGTGGTGAAGACATCACCCGATCGGTGCTCACCCAGATCGTCATGGAAGAAGAAGCCGGCGGCCAGACCATGCTGCCGGTGCCTTTCCTGCGCCAGATCATCGCCATGTACGGCGATTCGATGCAGGGCATGGTGCCGCATTATCTCGAAGCGTCGATGGCGGCCTTTTCCGAAAACCAGAACAAGTTCCGCGATGCGGCGCTCAAGCCCTTCGAGCAGCTCGCCAAGCAGAATCTGGCCTTGTTTCAGGCCGCATCGGAAATGTTGAACAACAATCCGCTCGCCAAGGGGCGCCCGGCGCCAGCCACCGCACCCGTGCTTGCCGACAGCGAAGCCGAACTGGCAGCCCTGAAGGCACAACTCGTGGCGCTCCAGGCCCGGCTCGACGGGGTCACCAAGGGCTGAACCCGGCGACGCCGTGTTCCGGCGTCGTATTCGCAGACTTTAGGACGTTTGCCGCGGCAAGACGCTTGCCCGCCGGGCGGCGCATCGCTATGAGCCGCCGCGGGGTATGGGTGTCCGGTCCCGGACATTCTGGACGGTCGCGCAGGGGTGCTTCGACCAGGGGGTCGGGTACATCTGCCGCCGGCGGGTGGAGATTTGCGTAATGACTTCGATCGTTTCGATGCGCGATGCCGACGGAAACAGCAGCGCCGACACCATGACAGCATCCGACAGCACGGAAATGGCCGGCTCGGGCGTCGAACGGCTGCCCCAGGGCTATCGCCCGACCGCCGACGAAGACTTCATGAACCCGCGGCAGCTCGCCTATTTCCGCCGCAAGTTGCTCGACTGGAAGGATTCGATCCTGCAGGAATCCGCCGGCACGCTGGAAACGCTGAAGGCCGAACCGATGCGCGAACCCGATGTCACCGATCGCGCCTCGAGCGAGACCGATTGGGGTATCGAACTGCGCACCCGTGATCGCCAGCGCAAGGTGATCAGCAAGATCGATGCGGCGCTGCGGCGGATCGAAACCGGCGATTATGGCTATTGCGAAGTCAGCGGCGAACCGATTTCGCTGCAACGGCTGGAGGCGCGACCGATCGCGACGATGACGCTCGAGGCGCAGGAGCGGCATGAGCGGGATGAGAAGATCACGCGGGATGAGTGAAGCGCGGCCGCGCCCGACGCGCAGCGTTGGAAGCGGACTCGCACAAGCTCGGCCAGCGGGGCGGCGCGCGCTTGTGCGCGCCGCCCCGTCTGACGTCGGCAGGGGCTTTGCCCATGCGCTTGCTCTTCCTGACCTCTCCCGTTGACGCGAAGGCGTCGCCTAGGGCTGCGGGAAAGGTCGGACTCGCGAAGCGAGCCGGGTGAGGGGTCAAGTTCAAAGAACAAAAAACAGTCAAGGGCATGGGCAAAGCCCATGCTGACGTCAGACGGGTTCGGTTGGCCTGCGGGCCAACCGCCCCGCTGGCCGCGCTGCGCCTAGTGCATCCGGTCGATTTCTTCCTTCAGCTTCAGCTTTTCCCGCTTCAACTGCGCCAGCAGAACCTGGTCAGGAAGTGGGCGGCGGGTTTCCGCCGCGACCGATTCATCAAGACGGGCATGCCGAGCGGTAAGACTGGCGAGATGAGCATTGGCCATTTTGATCTCCCTTGGGCGCCATCGGGAACGATGGCTGTGGCTGGGATGGAGAATGCTTTCACGAACGGCCGCGCTTGTCCATGCTTGCATTTTAATTGATGCTGCGGCGATAAGTCGGAGTGCCGTGGTAGCCGGGGTGCCCAGATCGGGCACGCACCGCGCGATTCGGGGGAGACGGCGTGGAAGAGACCGAAATCCGGGCGCGAATCGAAATAGCCCGCCGCGATCATCGCGATCTCGATGCCGCCATCGAAGCGCTGCGCCAGATGCCCAATGTCGACATGATCCAGTTGCAACGCTTCAAGAAGCGCAAGCTCAGGCTGCGCGACGAGATCGCGCTGCTCGAAGACATGCTGATCCCCGACATCATCGCCTGACGCCCGGCTTTTCCAGGTCGTGCCTGCCGTGATATGGCGGCATCAGGCAAAACGCGGACCCATCGTCATGAAGCGCGTCTTTCTCTTTCTCGTGCCGCTGGTCGCCCTCCAGGCGCCGGCGGGCGCCGTGTCGGCCGCCGCGGTCATCGGCACCGGCTATGCACGCAGCTGTTTCGATGCCGCGACCAAAAAACGCCCGCTGCGCGAGGCGCTGCGGCTGTGCGATTCGGCGCTGCTCGATGATGCGCTGGCGGCGAACGACCGCGCCGCGACGCTGGTCAACCGCGGCATCATCAACATGCAGGCGCGCAAGATCGACGCGGCGCTGGCCGATTATGACGCCGCCATCAAATTGGCGCCCGATACCGCCGAAGCCTGGATCAACAAGGGCATCGCGCTTGTCCAGATCGGCAACCGCGACGATGAAGCCGTGACGCTGCTCACCGAAGGCATCGCGCGCAGCCCGAAACAGCCCGCAGTCGCCTATTATTCGCGTGCCATCGCCTATGAAGGGCTGGGCCGGCCGCGCCAGGCCTATGAAGACTATAGCCGCGCTGCCCAGCTCGACCCCGGATGGACCGAGCCCGCCGAACAGTTGCAGCGTTTCAAGGTGGTGCGCGGCAAGACGATGAGCGGCTGAAAAAAAGGGCCTTCGCCGAGTGGCGAAGGCCCTTTTCCATTGGGGCGCCTATTCCGCGGCGATCCGGGTTTCGAGCGCTTGCGCCGGCGCCAGCGCCTGGCCGATGGCGACCTTGCGCGGCTTCTTGTGCTCGGGGATTTCGCGCACCAGCTCGATATGGAGCAGCCCGTTGGCATAGCTGGCGCCGGTCACCTTGATGGTGTCGGCAAGCTGGAAACGCCGTTCGAAAGCGCGCTTGGCGATACCGCGATGCAGGTAGACGCGGGCGTCGCCCTCGGCTTCGGGCAGCGCCGCGCCGGTGACGATCAGCGTGTTTTCCTGCACCGTCAGGTCGAGCTCGCTTTCGGCAAAGCCCGCGACTGCCATCGCGATGCGATAGGCACCATCACCAAGCTTTTCAATGTTATAGGGCGGGTAGCTGCTATCACCACCATCGACCCGGCCGGCAAATTCCACCAGGCGGTTGAGGTTTTCATAGCCGATCGACGAGCGCAGCAGCGGGGAGATATCAAAAGCACGCATGGGGCATGTCCTTTCAAAAGCGAATTGCCACAAAGTCCCCGCCCAAAGGGCCGGGGGGCGCCGGCGCCCCTAATGGCAACGCCGACGCCGCCAAGATGGCGCGCGGTTTCCGGCTTTCAAGAGGGGTGGGCAGCACCCGGCCGGCTGTGGCACCATAGGTTATGCAACCCGAACATCGTCGCGCCGTGGAGGCCTTGTATCGCGAAGCTGTCGCGCTCGCCGACCGGGCGCGCGGCTGGTTCGACGGGTCGGCGGCGGCGTGGCGCGCAACGCTGGATGTGGCCGACCAGGCGCTGGTGGCGACCGAAAGCCTGGCGACGACGGCGCGCCTGCTGGCCATCATCGCCTGGGCGCTCGACCCGCGACAGGCGGCGGCGCTGGTGCCCTTCGTGCGCCGCGATGCCGATACGCCGGTGGCGGCGCTACTGCTTGACAGCACGGGTGGCGAGATTGCCGCGGCAGCGCGGCGCTTGACCGCGCGCGCCGCAGCGTTGACACCGGGAACCGACGTAACGCCGCCGCCGGCGGCCAATTTGTGGCGCTCTGCATGAACCCTTTTCACCTTGCGATCCCGGTCGACGATCTGGCGGCGGCGCGGCATTTTTACGGCAGCGTGCTCGGCTGTCCCGAGGGGCGGTCGTCACCGATCTGGATCGATTTCAACTTCTACGGGCACCAGCTCGTCGTCCACCAGGCGCCGCGCATCACCATCACCCGCAACCCGGTCGATGGCGATGCCGTGCCTGTGCCGCATTTCGGGCTGGTGCTCGACTGGCCGGCCTGGGAAGCGCTGGGCGCACGCATCGCCGCCGCCGACGTGGCGTTCGAACTGCCGCCGCATGTGCGCTTTGCCGGCAAGCTGGGCGAGCAGGGAACCTTTTTCCTGTTCGATCCAGCCGGTAATGCGCTGGAATTCAAGGCGATGCGCAACCCGGATAATCTGTTCGCGGTGTAACGGCTTGAAGTAGAAAGAAGCCTCCGGCGGCCGGGGCCTTGCGCCCTAGACCCCATTTTGTTGGATGGTGCTCGTTATAATCGGGGTCTGGTGCCTTAGGCCCCAGCTGCCGGAGACCTCTTCCTTACCTTAGCGCGCGAACCAACTGCCGCACCACGGCGATCCACGGTGCATCGAGGACGATCTGGCGGGCGCCCGGTGTCGCGGGTAGGATCTGCACGCGCCCGGCTTCGGTGGCGATCAGCCGGCCGAAGGCAAAGCCGCCGGCGGCGCGCGGGGCGAGCACATCGCGGTTGATGGCGCGGCCGAAACCATCGGGCCCCAGCCGTTCGGCCCATAGCGTATCGCCGGCGCGGTAGTCGCCATGCGCGACCTCGACGATGATGCCGACCATGCTGCCGGACGGGGAGGGCGGCAGCAAGGTCATCGGCTTGCGCGGCGCGGCAACGCCATCGCCGCCGATGATTGCCGCCACGGCAAGGTCGCTGCGATCGGGCAGAGTAACCAGATCGGCGGCTTCGACACCGATCGCCGCTGCGATGCGGTTCAACCAGTCGACCGAGACGGTGCGCACCCCGGTTTCGAGGCGGCCGATGGTTTGCGCCGTCGTCGGCGGATTGCAGGCTAGCGCGACGTCGAGCAGGGTCATGCCCTTGGCCTTGCGGGCTTCGCGGATACGCGTCAACATCGGCTGTTCCTGCTTTTTTGAACCATTACGGTTATACCTGTCCTACAGTATCGCTTTTGTGGCAAGCAAATTTCGCTAGCCAGGCGACAGGAGAGAACCATGAAGGCACATTTTTCCCGCGAACCCGATATTGCGCCGGAACCGATGAATCGATTGTTGGCGACGCGGCAGCTCAGCCCGTCCGACGCGATCGACCGCGTGTCCGTCACGGTCAACCTCGCCGAATCGCCGCTGGCCTGGCTGGTGCGCCGCGGTCTGGTTTCGGCGCGCCAGTTCGCGGAGAGCGAGCGCCTGCGCGGTGATTTCATGCGCGCCGGCCAGGCGCCGCGGGTTACCATGCGCTGGGACCCGGCGCCAGGCGGCCGCAGCGCCGGCGGCGGCATGGACCCGGCGACGTCGCAATTGAGCGCCCGCGAGCGTTTCGATGCCGCGGTGTCGGCGGTCGGCCCGGGGCTCAGCGACGTGTTGTGGCGGGTGATCTGCCTCGGCGAGGGCCTTGAAACCGCCGAGCGGGCGTTGCAATGGCCGAATCGTTCCGGAAAACTCGTGCTGCTGCTGGCACTCGACCGCCTCGTCACGCATTATCGCATCGAGTGAGTCGCCCCCTGAAGGAATTTCCATGCGCCTGCGTCCCGTGTTTTCGCTGCTTGCCCTGCCGCTGGTCTTTGCCTGCGCCGACAAGGGGGCAAGTTCGATGGGCAAGATCCGCACCGCGCCGCCGGCGGCGATCATCGGCACCAGCCTGATCGGCAGCGATGGCCAGATCGTCGGCAACGCCGTGCTGACCCAGGAGGCGGAGGGCACCCGGATCGCGCTGACCGTCACCGGTATCGCCATCGGCAGCCATGCCGTCCACCTTCACACCACCGGCCGCTGCGATGCCCCGGCCTTCACCAGCGCCGGGGGCCATTTCAACCCGGCGATGAAGCAGCACGGCCATCTCAACCCGATGGGCGACCATGATGGCGACCTGCCCAACCTCGCCGTCGGCGATGATCATCGCGGCACGCTGGATTTCGTGCGGCCGGGCCTGCGGCTCGTCGATGGCGCGGCGCCGCTGCTCGATGCCGATGGCGCGGCATTGATGGTCCATGCCGGGCCGGATGATTTCGCCAGCGATCCGGCGGGCAATGCCGGTGGCCGCATCGCATGCGGCGTGGTGGCGCGGGCGCCCGCAAAGCCTTGAAGATATTGGGGGCGATGGGGCGATCGACGGGGATTGAACCCGCAACCTCCGGTACCACAAACCGGCGCTCTAACCAATTGAGCTACGATCGCCACGGCAAGGGCATGCACCCTTGCGAGGCGACGCAGATAGAGGACGAAGCGCCCGGGCGCAAGCGTTGCTGAACGTTGCGCGCGCTTTCCGGGTTTCCCTGCGGCGCTTGTTGTATTATTGCGCGTGCTAGCAATTAAGTTAACCAGACTGTACCGACCAGCCCCCGAACCGAGTGAGACGCGCGATGATCTTCGATGCCGGTGATTTCGATGCCCATGAAGCGGTGCATTTCGCCCATGATGCCGCCACCGGGCTGACCGCGGTGATCGCGGTGCATTCGACTCACCTCGGCCCCGCTGCCGGTGGCTGCCGCTGGTGGGCCTATGCCGATGATCGCGCCGCGATGACCGATGCGCTGCGGCTGTCGCGCGGCATGAGCTACAAGAACGCCATGGCCGGGCTGCCGATGGGCGGCGGCAAGGGCGTTATCATGAAGCTCGACAAGGCGCCGAAAACCGAGGCGCTGCTCGAAGCCTTTGGCGATATCGTCGAAGGGCTGGGCGGCCGCTATGTCACCGCCGAGGATGTCGGCATGAGCGACCATGACATGACCGTCATCGCGCGCCGCACGCGCCATGTCTCGGGCCTGCCGGTCAGCGGCGGCGCGGTTGGCGGCAACCCCGGGCCGTGGACTGCCGAAGGCGTGTTCGTCGGCATGCGCGCCGCAGTGGCGCACAAGCTGGGGCGGCATGATTTCAAGGGCGTGCATGTTGCCATCCAGGGCCTGGGCAGCGTCGGCGGCGCGCTGGCCGAAAAGCTGGCGGTGGCGGGCGCGGTGCTGACGCTCGCCGATATCGACGAGGCGCGGGCGCGGGCCTTTGCGGCGCGATTGGGCGGGCGCGCGGTGTCGGTGGCCGAGATTGCGCTTGTGCCCGCCGATGTGTTCAGCCCCAATGCGCTCGGGGCCGGGCTCGATGCCGAAACGATCGCCGGGCTGAAGGTCGCCATCGTGGCGGGGGCGGCGAACAACCAGCTGGCGACTCCCGATGACGGTGCGCGGCTGGCGACGCGGGGCATCCTGTATGCGCCCGATTATGTCATAAACGCCGGCGGCATCATTAATGTCGTCGCTGAATATCTCGGGCACGGCGACGTGCCGGCGGTGGCGCGGGCGATCGCGCTGATCGAAGGGCGGCTGGCGGATATCTTTGCCGAGGCGGATCGCAGCGGGCTGGCGACCGATGCGGTGGCGGACGCGATGGCGCGGCGGCTGATCGGGCGGTAATTTGATTTCTCGGGCAAGGCGTAACAGCAAAGCCGCGCCGTGACATCGGACGAGTTCGGCGGACTTCAGGTCCGCCGCCTCGCCGTCCGAGCTTGCGCGAGTCTGCTTCCAACGCTGCGCGTTGGGCGCTGCCACACGGCGCTAATAATCCTTCTTCCACTGCAGGTTCGCGCTCGTTCCCCCCAGCGTCTGCAACGTCGACAGGATGGACAGCGACCGTGTCAGCGACACTTCGATATTGGTCGCAGTATAGCCCTGGGCATCGGTCGCCAGCTCCACATAGACGTTGCGCCCGATATATTGCCCCGCCGCCAGCGCGGTCTTGCGGCCTGTGGCGGTATCGGCGGGAAGGATGCGCAGCCGGTCGATGCCCAGCCCCTTGCGCACCGAATTAATGGGATTGAAGCCGCCGCCATTGCCGCGCAGCGACGCCAGCGCGCCGGCGAGCTGTACTGCTTCGGGGGCCGACAAATTGGTCACCGAATCGCCGAACAGCACGCGGCTGAGCACTTCATCCTCGGGCAGCGCCGGCACCGAGCTGAACTTGATTTCGGGGCGCTGTGCCGTGCCGTCGATATCGAGCTGGGCGGTAAAACCGTTGGCCGAACTCGTTGCGGCGATGTCGATGCGCGGATCGGGTGGATACGCCCCCTGGAAGCGCACATCGCCTTTCGTGAGCGTGAAACGCTTGCCGGCGAAATCATAATCGCCGCGCACCAGCTCGACCCGTCCGCTGACTTCGGGGGTGGTGGCGCCGCCCTTGATCTTCAGGTCGGCGCGCCATTCGGCCTGCACGCCCATGCCCGACAGGAACAGCCGCCGGTCGCCCTTGATGCCCAGGTTGAGCAGCCAGCGCGTCGGCGGCGCATAGACCACGACGCGGCGGCCGAGCACCTTGGCGTTCTTTTCCGTCACATACAGCGTCGGCACGGTGACGATGTTCGACCGGCCGATGTTGTAGACGGCGCGATCGATGACGAGATTGCCCGAAAACACGCCGCCATATTCGTCGGTGGCGATCCGCACATTGCCGCTGGCGCTGCCGGCGAAATCATCGCGGTTGACCAGTTTGGCGTTCTTCAGCTGCAACCGGATATCCATCGGGAAGGCGCGTTCGGCCGACAGGTCGATACCGCCGCTGCCGGTGATGCTGCCTTCGGTGCCGACCCGGCCCGAGAAGCGCGTCAGGTCGAGCCGCGAATTGGTGAAGCGGCTGGCGAGCGAGACCTGGTCGATGACCGCGCCGAGCGCCGTGCTTTCGACCCGCGCGCCTTCGCTGCGCAGCGTGCCCGCCAGTTTGGGATCACCGACATCGCCGGTGATATCGGCGACGATCGAAACCGGGCCGCGCACGTCGATCGCTTCGACTCCCGAAAGCCCCCACAGCGCCTGCGCCGGGCCGTTGTAGCGCAGTTGCGCCAGGATCGGGCTGGCGAAGATCCTTTCCTTCAACGGCGTGTCGCCCGCCGCCACCGGGCCGATGCGCGCCTGCGCCCTGCCCTCGACCTTGCCGCCGCGCACGATGACGGCGCGGGCAATGGCGCCGGCGGCCGACAGTTCGGCATTGAGCCCGACATCGATCGGCAGCGATGCCGAAGCGATGCCGGCGCGCGACAGATTGTTGAGTTTCAGGCTGGCGGTGCCGGTCGGCACGTTGCCGGGTGAAAGCGCCATGTCGACAGTGCCCGACACCCGGCCGCTGACATCGAGTGCCGGCCAGGCGACGGTGAGCAGCGCCAGCGACACCTTGTCGAAGCGGGCATGGAGCGCGCTGCGATCCCCGAAGGCACCCGAGACTTCGGCGCGGCCTTCGGTGGTGACGATGCTGACCGGCGCCAGTTCCCACCTGTCGTCGTTGCGGGCCAGCCGGATTGGCCCGCTGAGCGTCACGGCCTTGCGATCGAGCGTGCCATTGCCGGTGATGGTGATGCTGTCGGGGTCGAAATCGGCACTGGCGACAAGGCTGAAGGGCAGGGTGGTGGTGCCGCGCGCGCTGCCGCTGGCGCTGCCGCGGCCATCGGCATAGCGGATGCTGCCCTTGGCATTGTCGATGCGCAGGCCATCGCGCTCGATGCCGGTGAAATCGAAATCGCCGGTCACCCCGGGGCTGCCGCCCTGCTTGCGATCGGGGATCAGCGCGACGAGCGCCAGGCTGCCGCTGTCGATGCTGACCGGGGTGGCGAGGGCGAGTTGGGCATTCTGTGCCGTCGCATTGATCTCGGCGCGCTGCACCGCGCCGGCGGCGGACAGTTGCGCCGCGCCGGTGAAGCCCGGGCCGGCAAAGCCGATACGCCCGGCAAAAGGCCCGGCGGCGGTCTGCACGATACGGCCCTGGCCATTGATGCCGGCGATGCTGGCGCTGCTGATCTCGATGGCTACAGGCTCGGTGGCGGTGTTGATCAGCCCCATGCCGGTGACCGCGCCATAATCCGAACCGCCGAGCGCCGTGAAGCGCCAGCCGCCCGGCGCCGGGGCGACATGCGCCGCGACGCGCACCAGCCCGATGCCGAGGCCGGGCCTGGCGAGGATGACATCGACGACGGGCGCATCGATCGGGCCTGCCAGTTGCAGCGACAGCGGGCCATAATCGCGCGAGGTGCCGCTGCCGCTGGCGGTGATGATACCGAAGGGTGTGCGGCTGCCGCTGGCGGTCAGGCTGATCCCCGGCGCGGTGATGCGGGCGTTGCGGAAAACGAGCGACAGGTCGGGCGCCACGTCGAAATCGGCGGTGATGGCGGGCAGGCCATCGGCGATGCTGGCAAAAAAGCCGTTGTCGAGCCGGGTGACCTTGATCGCGGTGCGGCCGATGACCCGCGCCGCATCGCCCGCCGGGGTGACGCGGACATCGGCATCGATATCAGTGATCCCCAGTCCCGGGATGGCGTAGCGCGGCAATGCCGCCTTGGCGGTGACGACATAATCGGCGTTGGCGAAGCTGACGACCGCGTTGGCGGTGCCCGACAGCCGATCGCTGCGAAAGCGCAGGCCGTTGCCGACCAGCCGGCCATTGGCGATGACCAGCGGGCCGTCGATCCGGATGCCGGTGAGCAGCGGATCGCCATAATCGCCGGTGCCGGTCAGCCGCCGCGCCGTCAGGCTGACGGGAATGGTGAACGGGACGTCGCCGCCGCGCACGATGCCGGCGGCGCGGATATCGCTGGCGACGCGGCTGCCGAAGCTGGCGGTAGCGGCGGTCAGCCGATAATCGACGAGCGGCGCCGCAAAGGTGCCGACGACCTGTGCGACCAACCGCACGTCGCGGCCGCGGACCTGGCGGTGCAGCACCGATGGATCGAGCAGCCGGGCATCGAGCGCCAGGTTGCGGATGCTTTCATCGCCGAAATTCACGCCGCCGCGGGCGTTGAGCACCAGCGCCCGGCTGGCGAGCGCGGCGATGATACCGGTATTGCCATCACGAACCAGCGCGGTCGCATCGATGCGCAGTTGCGGCCCGAGCAGGCGCGCCGTCAGCCCCGACAACAGCCGCGCTGGCGCCGCCGTGCCGTGCATGCCGAAATCGCCGGCGCGTGCCGAAATCGCCAGGTCGGCGAGCGGCGTCCCCGCCAGCGTCGCCGCCAGCCGTCCCTTCCAGGTCTTCCAGCTGCCATCGCCGTCGAGCCTGATGTCGATCGGCTGGGCAATGCCGAGCAGCCCGGTGATGGCGCCGCCGGCGGGCGCGGTGACCAGCGCCGCCATGTCGAAGCGGTCGCGATCGGGTTCGGCATCGAGCTTGAGCCGGATCGCATCGCCGCTGCCCTTCAGGCTGCCATCGGCAAGGGTGAGCGCCACCAGATCGACCAGGGCGCGGCCGGCGCGGATATCGGCGCTGCCGCCGACGCCGAGCACATGGCGATTGCCGGCCACCGGGGCTTCGAGCACCAGCCGGTCGATCTTGAGCCGGTCGATATCGAAATCGAAATCGGGGAGAATGCGATCGTCCTGCGTCGGCAGCAGTTGCGGCCGGCGCAGCACGCGGACGACGGGCGCCAGCAGATATTTGGCGGTCAGGCGTTTCTGGATCAGATCGAGCGGCCGCCAGTCGATCGACAGCAGCGGGATTTCGGCGAACACACCCTTGGGATCGCCGATGCGGATATCGTGGATGACCGCCTTGCCGAAGATCGAACCATCGATGCGCCCGGCCTCCACCGTCATCCCCGATTGCAGCTTGTAGCCGGGCAGTTGCCGCACGATGAAGGCGCGGCCATTTTCGGTATCGAGCCAGCGCACGCCGCCATAGGCGAGGATCGCCAGCAGCAGCACGCCGAGCACGACGAACGACAGCACCCGCGCGACGCCGCGGCCGCTGGCCATGCCCGACAGGCGCGAGGGGGGGGCTTCGGCCATAGTCAGAACGCCTGGCCGATGGAGACGTAGAAGGCGACGCGCGGATCGCCCGGCGAGCGTGTCACCGGCGTCGCCACATCGATTCGCACCGGGCCGAAGCTGGTGAAATAGCGCAGGCCGACCCCGGCGCCGACCTTGAGATCGGTGAATTTGGGCAACGACGAGGCATAGACCTGGCCGGCGTCGACAAAACCGACCAGCCCGATATCGCTGCCGAACAAATTGGTGCGGTAACGCACCTCGAACGCGGCTTCGGTCAGGCTGTTGCCGCCGGTGGGCGAGCCGTCGACATCTTTGGGGCCGACGCCCTGAAAATCGAAGCCGCGCACCGATCCGCCGCCACCGGCATAGAAGCGCCGGTCGGGGGCGATGCGGCCGCGGTTGGCGCCGGCGATGGCGCCGAAGTGCAGCCGCCCGGCGAGCACGATATTGCCGAACGGGCGATAGGCGGTCGCCTCCAGCTGCGCCTTGACATAGTTGAAATTGGTGCCGCTGCGCAGGGTGAATTCGGGCGAGATGCGGCTGCTCAACCG
>JBILPK010000297.1:0-3275 GCA_044373875.1 Polymorphobacter sp. | reverse complement strand
AAGCCGCCTTCGGCGGCGCGCAGCGGCGGCTGCTTGGGCACCGGCGTGGCCTCGCTGACTTCCTCGACCGAAAAGCTGCGTTCGCTCATCAATGGCTCCCCGCTGAACCGAAAATGCGTGTGACCCGTTCGATGCCGGCGACCAGCCGCGCGACATCATCGAGGTCGTTGTAAATCCCGAAACTCGCCCGCGCCGTCGCCGGCACGCCGAGCAGCGCCATCAACGGCTGGGCGCAATGATGCCCGGCCCGAATGGCAACGCCGCTTTCATCCAATATGGTGCCGATGTCATGAGGATGCACCCCTTGAATCGCAAAAGACAGGATGCCGGCGCTGGCTTCCGGCCCGAACAGCGTCACCGAATTGATCTGCGACAGCGCGGCGCGGGCGGCGGCGACCAGTTCGGCCTCATGGGCATGGATTGCGTCGATGCCGATGCTTTCGATATAATCGATCGCGGCGGCGAGCCCGATCACCCCGGTGATGTGCGGCGTACCGGCCTCGAAGCGCTGCGGCGGCGGGGCGTAGGTGGTACGCTCGAAGCTGACCGTTTCGATCATCGCGCCGCCGCCCTGCCAAGGCGGCATCGATTCGAGCAGTTCGGCGCGGCCCCAGAGCACGCCGATGCCGGTCGGGCCGTAAAGCTTGTGCCCCGACAGCACATAGAAATCCGCCCCGAGCGCCTGCATGTCGAGCGCCAGCCGCGGCGCCGCCTGGCAGCCATCGACGAGCAGCAGCGCGCCGACACCATGGGCCGCCGCCGCGATGCGCGCGACATCGGCGACGCCGCCAAGGACGTTGGAGACATGGGCGATACTGACCAGCTTTGTCTGCGGCGTGAGCAGCGCGATCAATGCGGCTTCGTCGATGCGACCATCGGCGGTGAGCGGCGCGACATCGATGATGATGCCGATGCGATCGCGCAGCATCTGCCAGGGGACGATATTGCTGTGGTGTTCGAGCGCCGACAGCAGGATGCGGTCGCCGGGCTGGAGGCGCTGGCCCCAGCTTTGGGCGACGAGGTTGATGCCTTCGGTGGCGCCACGGACGAAGACGACTTCGCCTGGCGACGCGGCGCCGATGAAGCGCGCCACCTTTTCGCGCGCCTCTTCGAAACGCAGCGTCATGGTGGCGGAGCGTTCGTAGACGCCGCGATGCACGGTGGCATAGTCCGGGCCATAGGCGCCGGCGATGGCATCGATGACGACTTGCGGCTTTTGCGCGGTGGCGGCGGTATCGAGATAGGCCCAGTTGCCGGCGAGACCGGGGAAATCGGCCTTGCGACTGTCCACCCGCGCAGAGGCAAGGACCATGCTCACAGCGCCGCCTCGAGCAGCGCCGTCACCTGGCTTTCGGCATCCTCGCGCGCCGCGTCATCCGCAATGCTCGCGAGAGCATCGGACAGGAACGCCCGGGTCAGCAGGCCGCGCGCCATGGTCGGCGGCAGGCCGCGGCTTTCGAGGTAGAAGAGCGCGGTCTTGTCGAGCTCGCCGACCGTCGCGCCATGGGCGCATTTGACGTCATCGGCGAAGATTTCGAGCTCGGGCTTGGCATTGGCGGTGGCGCCGCGTTCGAGCAGCAACGCCTTGAAGCTTTGCGCTGCATCGGTCTGCTGGCCGGCGCGGGTGACAGCGACCTTGCCGAGATAGGTGGCGCTCGCGGTGCCGCCGGCGACGCAGCGCACGACCTGATTGCTGCTGGCGCCGGGCCCGGCATGGCGGACGGTGGTGACGATTTCGAGCGCCTGTTCGCCGCTGGCGATGATGACGCCGCCGAGTTCGAAATGGGCGCCGCGTTCGAGCGTCACATCGACCGCGATGCGGCCATAGCTACCGCCGCTGAGGATCAGGTGCAGCGTCATCCGCGCTTCGGCGGCGAGCAGCACGGTGAGTTGGCGGATGCTGGCACCGCCGTCTGCACCCAATTGCAGGATCAGGCGATTTTCGCTGTTGCCTTCGCTGACGTCGATGACTTCGGGCGCTATCGGCCAGACGGTTTCGACCGCGGCGATGTCGCTGTAGCGCCAGTCCTCGTCGCGGCGGCTTGGTAGCGCTGTCATGCCGCCATGCTCACATAGCCGTCGCGTTCAAGCTCCTGCGCCAGTTCCGGCCCGCCGGTGCGCACGATGCGGCCGGCGACCAGCACATGGACGAAATCGGGCACGACATAATCGAGCAGCCGCTGGTAATGGGTGATCAGCAGGGTGGCGCGGTCGGGCGAGCGCATGCGGTTGATGCCGTCCGAAACCACCCGCAGCGCATCGATATCGAGGCCCGAATCGGTCTCGTCGAGCACTGCCAGCTTCGGTTCGAGCACCGCCATCTGGACCATTTCGTTGCGCTTCTTCTCGCCGCCCGAAAAGCCCTGGTTGACGCTGCGCTTCATCATGTCGAACGGCAGGCCGAGCGCTTCGGCGGCGGCCTTGGCGAGCTTCATGAACTCGGCACCCGAGGCTTCGGGTTCGCCGCGCAGATGGCGCTGGGCATTGAGCGCGGTGCGCAGGAACATCAGGTTCGACACGCCGGGGATTTCGACGGGATATTGCAGCCCCAGGAATACGCCGGCGGCGGCGCGTTCGTGCGGCGCCATGGCGAGCAGGTCGGCCCCCAGGAAGGTCACGCTGCCGCCGGTCACTTCATAGCCGGCGCGGCCGGCGAGGACATAGGACAGGGTCGATTTGCCGGCGCCGTTCGGACCCATGATGGCATGGACTTCTCCGGCGTTGATGGTCAGCGACAAGCCGTTAAGGATCGGCTTGCCGTCGACGCTGGCGTGAAGATTGTCGATGATGATCACTTGGCGGCTTTCTCTGGCCCAGTCGGCGCCGCACTGGTCGGCGCGGCGCCGGCGGACTGGCGGCGGAAAATGGTGAGCACGGTCTGCTGGCGCAGCTCGTCCTCGAGCGTGGCGACCGACGCTTCGGCGACGGCCTTGGACTGGGCGATGCTGAACTTGGGATGGCCGACCTGGTGGAAGGCAATGACATCGGCCATCAGGGCGTTGCGCTTTTCCTTGCAGGCCAAAACGACCCGGTTGGCCAGCGTGCCGGCGGCTTCATCGCTGACATCGATGCTGTCGGCACCCGCCTCGATGCAGGCGCCATAGACTTTGGTGGCGGCATCAACCTGTTTTTTCTGGGCTTCACCCTCGGTGGGGGCGCGCACGGCACTGGGCGAGCAGGCCACCAGCGCAAGGGTGAAAAGGGCGATGAGGGGCTTGGCATTCATCCTACGGATCCTTCGAGTGAGATCCCCAGTAGTTTTTGCGCCTCGACCG
>JBILPK010000136.1:0-9345 GCA_044373875.1 Polymorphobacter sp. | reverse complement strand
TCGATGAGAATGCGGCTCTGGGTGTTTCTACTCGTCATTTTCGTCATAATGGGGGCGGTGGTCGGTTACGCGAAGCTGACGCCGGAACGTTACACTGCAACCAGCAGCATTCTCATCGAGCCACGTCGTGGTGATCCGATCCAATCGCGTGAAACAGCGCCTCTGGAGCAGGCGCCAAGTTCAGATTATATCGAGACCCAGGTTCTGATGCTTGGTTCGCCGTCGCTCTCAGCGGCTGTCGTGCGTGCCCTTGATCTAACCGAAGACGGCGAATTCCGTGGTAGCGTGGATTCGTCAACCGTAGGAATCAAGGAAACAAACGAACAAGCGCAGAGGCGGGAGACCGCGACTGCGGAGGCATTGAGCCATGCGGTCACGATCCGCCGCGTCGGTTTGACATCGGCCATCGAAATCGACGCCAAATCCCGTTCGGCGACACAAGCGGCGCGTATAGCCGACGAATACGCAAAACAGTATTTGGCAAGCCTCGCAAAAGCCAAGGCAGCAGAAGACGCGCGGGCTAGCGCACTGATCGATAGCCGGCTCGACGAACTCCGCCATGAGGCGGAGCAGGCGGATGCCTATTTGCAGAATTTCAAGATAACCAACGGATTGATGAGCTCGCAAGGTGCGACGATGGCCGAGCAGGAAACCTCATCGTTGAACCAACAAATCGCGGCGGCTCGGGCTTCATTGGCAGAACGTCAGGGTCGTCTCGCCGCGGCCCGCAGCCAGCTTGCCAAGGGGGGCGGCGGCGGTGACGTCACCTCGGCCCTAAATTCCGGCACGATCGGATCTTTGCGAATCCAGGAAGCCGAAAGTAGCCGCAACCTGGCGCAGCTAAGCGCCCGATATGGCGCTCTTCACCCTTCGATCGCCCAGGAAAAACGTCGGCTGACTGACATTCAGCGGCAAATCCAGCTGGAAATTGATCGGATCCTGACGAGCCTTGCAGGAGAGGTCAACGTGGCGGCATCCGGCCTCAACTCGCTGCTCGGTAGCCAGAGCCAGTCGCGCATTCGACTTGCAGGCAACGCATCGGCGCAAGTCGGGTTCATGGAGCTTGAGCGCAAGGCGACGGCAGCACGAACCATTTATGAGGCATTTCTGAACCGCTCGAAGGGCACTGCAGCGCGCGACGGGATTGAGCAGCCGCGAGCCTCGATCGGTTCTTCTGCTATTATACCCTTGGTACCATCGTCGCCAAACACGCGGCTCGCCTTTGCGGTAGGCGCGGTGTGCGCGCTTTTCTTCGGCGTGATAGCGATTGCCCTAGCAGAGTTCTTCGACGCCGGCATGCGCACCAAACAGGATGTCCAACGGCGGCTTGGCATGCGCTATTTGGGTGCAATTCCCGAACTAAGTTCGACGCTTGGTCGTGTCCGAAATACCGAGAGCCCGGAAAACTATATCGTTTCACATCCCTTATCGAGCTTCGCCGAGGCTCTACGTGGTCTCAGGGCCTCGGTAACATTGCGCGGGAACCGGCGACCCAATATCATTGCGATCACGTCTGCGCTTCCACGCGAAGGCAAGACCACCACCTCCGTGTGTCTGGCACGCACGCTGGCAATGGCTGGCTGCTCGACCGTGCTTGTAGATTGTGATTTACGTCGGCATTCGGCAAGCAATATTCTACTGGGCGAACGGCCAGGAAAGCTGTTGGACGTACTGGCAGGGGATCTGCCGGTATCGTTGGCTTTGTTGAAAGATACAGAGACCGAGCTTTTTATTCTGGGTACATTGGAATCTCCAAGAGATGGGCGCGACCTGCTAGCGGATGGTTCGCTTACTACATTGCTAAAAGCACTAAGAGAGCGCTTTGATTTCGTTATTCTCGACACGCCGCCGGTGCTGGGTATCGCCGAAGCCCGTATCGTGGCCAGCAAGGCGGATGCTGTCGTGCTCGTGGCCCGTTGGCGCGAGACATCAGTCCGCGCTACAGATGCCGCACTGGATTTATTGCTTGGTTCACAGGCAAAGATTGCCGGTGTTGCCCTTACAATGGTCGATATTCAACAGTATGCGAGCACCGGCAGTGAGGACGTCTATGGATACTACGGAAAATTCAAGGGATATTACGTAAATTGAGCACAAGGAAGTTTTCTTGGTAAAGAATAAATCGGCAGCGCGAAACGTGGGTCGGTCGAGACGCACACGAGCCACCTTTGCCTTGACGCTTTTCGTCAGTTGCACTGCGGTTTTTCCAGCATCCGCAGCGCCGTTTAAACTTGGCCCATCATTTTTCGAACCTTTCGATCGGATAGATTCAAGTCGCTGGTATGTCTCGGATGGCTGGGTGAACGGCAACCATCAAGGGTGCAGCTGGTCGCGAGACAATGTCCGTCTTGAGAGAGGCGTTCTGAAGCTTCTTCATACAAAGGCGCCAAATCACCTCAGAGTCTTTAAATGCGCCGAAATCCGTACGAATGCACGATTCGGTTTTGGTCTTTATGAAGCACGCATTCGCGTAGCAGCTGGATCTGGACTGAACACGGCTATCTTCACTTATTCGGGACCGCCACTGACCAATGTGCACGACGAGATTGATTTCGAGTTTCTTGGTAAAACGCCAAGCAAGGTTCAGCTAAACTACTTTTCTTCGGCACGCGGCGGCCACGAAAGCCTTGAACCACTGGACACGAACGCCTCAGTTGGGTTCAACAACTACGCGTTCGAGTGGCTTCCGGACAGGATCAAATGGTACGTGAATGGCAATCTGGTCCGTGTGACAACCGGATCGATGACGCCGAGCGTTGCAGGCCAGTTCCTGCTAACTCTTTGGTCGGGGTCATCCGCCCTTGATGCGTGGCTCGGAAAATTCGATGATCCGCGCTACAGTATCAGTGCAGACTTTGATTGGGTTGCGTATACTCGCCTGGGGGAGAAATGCCGTTTCCCGGAATCGATAAGCTGCTTGGCTCCACAGTAACTATTCGCGGACCCATCGCGCGCGCCATCCGTCGATAGATCTGGAGTTGCTGATCATCGGTGACGTTCCCCCCTGGCGCTCCCCCAAGAATAATTGGAATCCGCCATGGAAAAGGAACGGACGATGAAGCGATCACGGTTTACGGAAAGACAGATCATCGCGATTCAGGCCCTTGCGGACGGGATGCTTGGCATGCAGATTTCAATTAAAAAGATAGCGCAGCTCAGCCGAACTGGTCGATTGACCCCTTAAAAATTCTAATTTGTCGCGCAGTACAAGTTTTGCAACATCGAACAGCATCTGCGGTTCACCCATGATGTTAAACATCGCCGGCAAAAACCCGTTGATTTTTTTGTCATGTAGAAAATTTCTATGATTCACTTTCAGATTCAGCTGAATCATATGCAGATGAATTACCGATCTAGTATCTTCATCAAGCACGATGTTTAACAGATCTTTGTCAAATGCGAGTAATGCTAAAAGATCGGCCGTGCGATGGTTGGCACTCAGGGAAGATCCGCGCTCAACCGCAATGTACCCGCAGCGCTGGACCTGCAAGAATGCGCCGCCAAGGGTTAATATACGGGCGTACAAGGCATAATCCTCGCCGAGCCGAAGATTTTCATCATAGCGCAAATCATGCTTATCCAAGAATGCGCGCTTGATAAGTGGCTTTGCGAAACCAAGTTCCGCGCGCGGCCGGTTCGGGTGAGAAATATTGCCGCGAACGAATTCGGCGAGCGAGAGTCGTTTTGGATTCGTATCAAACATACGCAATTTGGCAGCATCGAACGACGGCGCATGCGCTTCTTTGATGAAAGCCAAATTATCAGCAAGGGCGTCCCATCCGGGCAACGTCAGGAGAGGCGCAAACCGTCCTGGCAGGAAAAAATCATCGGAATCAAGGATGGCAAGGTAAGGCGCTGTACTTTGCGCAATTGCCAGATTGCGGGCCGCGGATGGGCCCGAATTCTGTGCCTGCCGGATCACGCGAAGCCGTTGAGTTCCATCGCATGAAGCGCTTGCCACAGCCACCGTCGCATCGGTCGAGGCGTCATCAACAACGAAGACTTCATCCACTTCTTTCTGATCGAGTGCGGAATTTATGGCGCGACCGATCGTTTTCTCAGCATTCCATGCTGGAATTATGACGCACACCGAGGCTTTGTCTGCATTCACGTGCCTAGAGCCTTCTTCTGTATCCACAGCGCCAGATCGTCGTTAAAGACCGGTTGTGGTGACCCCGTGAAACACCCCCGGAAGTCCCTAAGGTCAACCCCGGGATGACTCTGTCCCGGTTCTGTGCTCGACTAGGTTTATCAATCTTGGCCGGCTAAAAATCCAGGACAGGATCAGTAATCCATTCAAATCTTGAGAGTGCCGCTCTTATGAAGGAGCGCAGATGTCATTGCCTGTCCGACAAGTATCTGCAAACCCGGATCGATAGTGGTGTGAACCAATGCAGTCACGAACGTTTGCAGAGCTTTGTCCATCAAGTCGATGTCAGCGCCCAACGTCGATACACGAACAAGAATACCGTCTGGTGTTACACCCTTCAAAACGCTGCCAAAGATGGCCCGATATTCCTCGGCCGTGTCGGTGGGGAAGCTGTCCGCGATACGGGTCCAGTAAATGAGCCTCTCAATACGCGCATCGCGACGAGCGGTAAACGCGCGGGCCTTGATGATTTCATTTGTGCCAAAATCGAGATCGAAAGGCATGGGATCGGATAGGCTGAAGCCTTGCGCCGGGTAGCAGGTTTCCGGGCGATGGAGCTGGAGAGCTCCCCCCTGAGTGCTGCCATAAGCGATAAGCAACATGATCGCCGGGAGATTAGGTGCTTCATAAACTCGCGTCACTACTTGGTCGTAACCGTCGACCGTTCCGTCGGCACGCGGCGCGACGACGCCTGCCCGTGATACAAACCCCCATTGTCCTACTTTCAAGGAGACAAGATCTTCCAATCGAAAGCTAACTAGCCGTGCCTCGGAGCGACGAGGCGTTGCGGCATAAGTCGCTACCGCAGTCACTATTTGCGCGGAACCGATCAGAACTGCTCGCCGGGTTAGACCGCGGACGGTCTTCGAACAGGAAGTCACTCTGTCGACCTCGAAGCCAGCTTACGCCGGATCGGACCGGCGATCTCGTCGAACAATAGAAGACCGCCCATTGCCACAACGAACATAGTCAAACCTGCAAACTGATGAAGAAATCCTTGCGCTGCCCTATCTCCTAAATAGTAAGTCATCAAAATGATCACTATAACTCTAATAAAATTTGCGGTTACAGCCAAAAACAAAATAACAGCTAACAAAAAAACACTATACCTGAAATTGCTATTGTGGCGCATATACGCATAAACAAGGCCTATAGCGGTAAGGCTAATCATTGAATTCAGACCACCGCACGCAGCTTTTATTTCCAAAATGTATTGGCCAACGAATATGTCAAGCCCAGAACGTGCAACTGGATAGCCCAAGTTGGCCAAAACGATCACTGCCCACTCCGAGATTTGGAGCCTGAGCGGCTGGGTTGCGTTAGCAACAAAACCACCCGGAGGCGGCAATACGAACAACAGAAAGAAAATTGGAAACCATGCGCCTAGCATCGCCCTAAATCCAACAAATAGATAGAGTGTCGCAACCAATATCAGGTATAGAGCAGCACTTTGAATGACGATGCTGCCGACAATGTTCGCGACGAGATAGACAAGCAATGCTGGAACCAACACCATAGTGCCAACAAGAGGTGATCCATGCTCTGCGTGGGCGAGAATGGTAGGCCGGGCTCGGTAGAGCAGCCAGATGCCTATGGCAAGAACGATAGGGCCATGAGCCCCCTGCTCGGTCGCCCAGGAAACCTGCGCTATTCCTTGTATCGTCGGCACCAGCAACGAGAATATACCGACGATGAGCGGCATCAGGATCATATACTGTCGGCGAATAGGTGGCTCGACATCGGAACCGATTGAGTACAACTCGAAAATGCTCCTCGCCACGGCTCGGCCCTCAGCGCTTCTGCCATGTATTGCCATGGCCCCTTCTAAGCATCGCGCCCCAATCTCACAAGCCCCGGACTAAACCGCCCCGGGTTCGCCGGAAGCTCAAGCTCTTGAGAAGGAGGAATTGCTATACGCAAGACAACGAAAAAATATGCGCGCAAGGCGCGCGAGTGTGCGGTGTGCCGATGAGGGCGGTGTAAAACCCGGCCATTGGTTAGGCTGGTCCCTTTGGGGGCGGCCGGGGTTGTTTTGCATGGACAACTATGCCGCGATTCGGCGCTTCGTGTTTGTCGAGGGTCATAGCCGACGCGAGGCGGCGCGGGTTTTTGGTCTGAGCCGCGAGACGGTGCTGAAGATGTGCCGGTTCTCGTTGCCGCCGGGCTACACGCGGACGGCGCCGGTGGCGAAGCCCAAGCTTAGCGCGCTGCTACCGGTTATCGATACGATCCTGGAGACAGACTGGACGGGACCGGTGAAGCAGCGGCACACGGCGAAGCGGATATTCGAGCGGCTGCGCGACGAGCATGACTTCAGCGACGGCTAAACGGTGGTGAAGTACTATGTCCGCATCTGCCGGGCACGCGGCCGCGAGACTTTCGTGCCGCTGGCGCATCCGCCCGGGCATGGCCCAGTCGATTTTGGTGAAGCGGTCGCGGTAATCGGCGGCGTGCGGCAGAAGATCCACTTCTTCTGCATGGTCCTGCCGCATTCGGATGCATGCTTTGTGAAGGCGTATCCGCGCGAGACGATCGAGGCGTTCCTCGACGGCCATGTGGCGGCGTTCGCATTCTTCGGCGGCGTGCCGATCTCGCTATTCCATTATAATCTCAAGATCGCGGTGTCCAAGATCTGCGGCGACGGCAAGCGCGAGCGCACCTGGGCTTTCACCGAGCTGGTCAGCCATTATCTATTCGCCGACCGCTTCGGGCGTCCGGGCAAGGGGAACGACAGGGGCAACGTCGAGGGGCTGGTCAAGCATGCGCAGTTGAACTTCATGGTGCCGATCCGCGAGGCGGCGAGCTTTGATTAACTCAACGCCCGGCTCGAGGCGCAGTGCCGGCAGCGCCAGGCCGAGCGCGCTGGCCGCCATGCCGAGACGATCGGCGAACGGCTTGTCGCCGATACGGCGGCGCTGCGCGCGCTGCCGGCGGCGCCGCCGTATCGGCGAGAAGCGTGCCGCGCGGGTGTCGTCGACGGCGCTGGTCCGGTTCGTTGCAACGATTACTCGTTGCCGACGCGCTCCGGCAAGGTCGTGGCGCGGCATCCGCGCTCCTATGCCGAAGGCGCCTTTGTCGCCGATCCGCTGCATTACCTGGCGCTGATCGAGATGAAGCCGAACGCGCTCGACCAGGCGGCGGCCCTGCAGAACTGGGACCTGCCGGAGGTGTTCCAGCATCTGCGCGATCTGCTTGAGGCGCGGATGGGCAACAAGGGCAAGCGCGAGTTCATCCAGGTGCTGCGGCTGCTCGAGGCAATGCCCAAAGATGTTGTCAGCTGTGCCGTGACCGAGGCCATCCATCTGGGCGCCATCGGCTTTGACGCGGTTAAGTTGATCGCGCTGGCGCGCATCGAGCGGCGACCGGTGCGGCTCGATCTGGCGGCCTATCCGCACCTGCCAAGGCTGACGGTGCAGACGACGCGCGCCGCCGATTATGCTGCGCTGGTACCGAGGATGGCGGCAGGACCGACACGACGATGCACGACACGATACCTCCGGGCACGACCAGCGGCACGCCACAGGTACTGCCGGCCCATCACCTCAAGCAGCTGAAACTGCCGATGGTATTGTTCGAATACGACAAGGTAGCCCGCGAATGCGCCCGCTATGGCGTCGACCATCCGCGTTATCTGCTGCGGCTGTTCGAGCTCGAACTGATCGACCGCGAACGCCGGACGGTGGAACGGCGCATCCGCGCAGCTCGGTTCCCGGCCATAAAGAGCTTCGACACGTTCGACTTCGCCGCCATCCCCGGGCTCAACAAGATGATCGTGCTCGAGCTCTCCCGCTGCGAATATATCCTGCGCCGCGAGAACATCATTGCGCTGGGCAACAGCGACCCTCGTCGCCCTCGCGCTCGGCCTGGCAGCCTGCCAGAAGAGGTTCACAGTCGCGTTCACCACCGCCGCCGCGCTGGTCAGCCAGCTGCTCGAAGCGCGCGACGAACGGCGACTGCTCAAGCTCCAGCGCGACCTGGCGTTGGTCAAGCTGCTGATCATCGACGAGCTCGGTTACGTTCCCTTGTCGCCCACCGGGGCCGAACTGCTGTTCGAGATTTTCCCTCAGCGTTACGAACGTGGCTCGACGATCGTCACATCGAACCTGCCATTCGAAAACTGGTCCTCGGTGCTGGGGTCGGAACGGCTGACCGGCGCCTTACTGGACAGGCTCACCCACCACGTCAGCATCCTCATCATGAACGGCGACAGCTACCGCCTCAAGGAAGCCGATGGCCGCCGCTGCGCCGCGGCTAGCAAGGCCGGGGCGACGCAAAACCAGGCCACCGCCGTCGACCGCGATACGGGCGAAATTACCCAGGGCTGACCCCACTCGCCGAGGCCGTCTTGCAAAAAGGCCCCCGATCGGGGGCCTTTTTGCAAACAGCTGCACCGCGCTATCAATGGCCTGCTTTTACTCCGCCATACTGGCCTGGAATCTGACCGTCGTTGACACACGAGTCTGGCGAAGCAAGCTCTCGCCCTCATAGCTGTCGGCTTTCGCCCATGCATCCCGCGAAATCCCTGCCGGCGCCGGCGGCAGCGGTTCCGGCGGCTCGTCATCGGGTGGCGGAACACCCCCCTGTCCTTTGCCGAACATCCGGGCGCGATCACCGCGCTCGGTCGTCAGCGGCTGATACGGTGTGCTTTCGCCGGTGCTCCACATGAAGAATGCCGAGCCGTCGCACTGGTAGATCCGGCACGGCCCTCGCTGATCGATCAGACAGAAGCTGCGGCCCCGCATCATAATGATGGCATCGAGGTCGACCTTTTGCCATTGCCGGCACTCCGAACAGACGGCGACGACGCGCACCTGATGATCGCGCATTTGCCCGACCGACTGCGCATAAATTGGCCAGATGCGTGTGACTCGATGATCGCCCATGGCGAGAACATGGGCAGAACATATGGGCTTAGGAACGCGTGATCGGGATCGACGCTGTTGAGGGTCAGGTACGGCGGCGACAGCACCCAGAATGGCTGGGACCAGTGCCAAGTCTGATCGGACCGATCCTTCAGAGCGCGACCGGTATCATCACCTCGTTCCGGCGCATGAACCACAGCGTCCAAGGTGGGTCGTATTGCGCGAGCGACGGTGCCCCGGTCGCGTTCAGGTGCTGGGCCTTCACAAAGCGCGACAACGCGGCCGTCTTGGCATCGACGTCGTCCTGCCGGGCCAGGCCGCTGAACTTGACGA
>JBILPK010000296.1:0-3300 GCA_044373875.1 Polymorphobacter sp. | reverse complement strand
GCTAGTCGAGGGCCATGGACAATTCTCGTATCTGGACTGCCGCGCTGCTCGTCATCGGCGATGAAATCCTGTCGGGGCGCACCCAGGATGCCAATATCGCCTATCTGGCAAAATGGCTGGGGGTGCAGGGCATCCGGTTGAAGGAAGTGCGCGTCGTGTCGGACGACATGGATGCCATCGGCGCCGCGGTGAACGCGCTGCGGGTGCAGCACGATTATCTGTTCACCACCGGCGGCATCGGTCCGACGCATGACGATATCACCGTCGATGCGATTGCGGCGGCCTTGGGTGTGCCGGTGATCGTCCACCCCGATGCCCGCGCCATCCTCGCCGAACATTATGGCGACAAGCTGACCGATGCCCGGTTGCGCATGGCGCGCACACCGCAAGGGGCGAGCCTGATCGAGAACCCGCGCACCAAGGCGCCGGGGATTCGCGTCGAAAACATCTTCATCATGGCCGGCGTGCCGATGATCACCCAGGGCATGCTGGCGGCACTCGACGGGCAATTGCCGGGCGGCGCGCCGGTGCTATCGCGCACGGTTGCCGCCTGGACGCAGGAATCGACCGTGGCCGCCACGCTCGGCGCTGTCGAAAAGGCCCACCCCGGGGTGCAGATCGGCAGCTATCCGTTCTGGCGCGAAGGCAAGACCGGCGCCAACTTCGTCATCCGCGCCACCGATACGGCGCTGCTGGCGACGGTGGCGACAGCGCTGATGGCAGCGATCGCCGAATTGGGCATCGCGCCCGTCGATGGCGAAATCTGATCGCGACGGCACATCGCCTGCGCATGGCCTTGCCACCCCGGCGTGTGTTAGGCCTTGTGCTGCCGATGACAGGGTTTCGGGAGGTGCAATGACAATCTTGCGGTGGATCATGCTGACGGCGCTGCTCGTCGCCTTCCTGCTGCTGTCGGTGGCGAACTGGACGCCGGTGCCTTTCCGCCTGCCCGATGGCGCGGTGATCAGCCTGCGCCTGCCGCTGCTGCTGGGGGCGGCCTTTGTCGCCGGCTGGCTGCCGACCTGGCTTTATCATCTCGGCGTTATGGCCAATTTCAAGCGCAAGGCCCGCACCGGCCGCATCGACACCGTACCGGGGGCCAGCAAGCTGCCGTCGCAAGCGCAACCGACCATCGTGCCGCCGGCGGGCGCCTGATGGCCAACCCGATCTTCGTTGCGGTCGATACACCGACCATCGCCGAAGCGCGCGCGCTGGTGCGCGCCGTCGGCCCCCATGTCGGCGGCATCAAATTGGGGCTGGAATTTTTCTGCGCCAACGGCCCGGCGGGCATCGCCGCGATCGCCGCCGAGGGCCTGCCGGTGTTCCTCGATCTCAAGCTCCACGATATTCCCAACACCGTCGCCGGGGCGCTGCATTCGCTTGCCGGGCTGGCCCCGTCGATCGTCACGGTGCACGCGGGCGGCGGGCTCGCCATGCTGGCGGCGGCGCGCGCGGCAGCGCCGGCGGCGACGAAAGTCGTTGCGGTCACCGTGTTGACCAGCCTTGATGATGGCGATCTCGCCATGGCCGGCGTCGCCGGCGGCGCCGCGGCGCAGGTGGCGCGGCTGGCGGGCGTGGTGCGCACCGCGGGGCTCGATGGCGTCGTTGCCAGCCCCCACGAAACCGCGGCGGTGCGCGCCGCCTGGCCGGGGGCGACGATCGTCGTGCCCGGGGTTCGCCCGGCGGGCAGCGATGTCGGCGACCAGAAGCGCGTCATGACGCCGCGCGATGCGTTGGCGGCCGGCGCGAGCGTCCTCGTCATCGGCCGGCCGATCACCGCGGCGGCCGATCCGGCGGCGGCGGCGGCGGCGATCGCGGCCAGCTTGTTGGCATGATTCCGATCAAGTTCTGCGGGTTGTCGACGCCGGAAACGGTGGCGGCGGCGGTGGGTGCCGGGGCGGGCTGGCTGGGTTTTGTGTTTTTCCCGCGCTCGCCGCGCCATCTCGAACCGGCGCGGGCGGCGGCATTGATCGCCGATGTGCCGCCGGGCATCGGCCGGGTGGCGGTGCTCGTCGATGCCGATGACGCGCTGATCGACGCGGTGCTTGCTGCCGGCATCGACACGTTGCAGCTGCACGGCCGCGAAACGCCCGAACGCATCGCTGCGGTAAAGGCGCGCACCGGACGGCAAGTCTGGGCGGCGCGCGGCGTGGCGACGCGTGCCGATATCGCGGCGGCAATCGCCGGGGCGGGGCCGGCGGACAAGCTTTTGCTCGATGCCAAGCCGCCCGCTGCGCCGGGGACTAGCGACCTTCCCGGCGGCAATGGTGTGGCATTCGACTGGCGGTTGATGCTAGGCGTGCAGCCACCGTTGCCATGGGGGCTGTCGGGCGGGCTGGATGCCGGCAATGTCGGGGCGGCGCTGGCGGTGTTGCAACCGGCCTTCGTCGATGTGTCATCAGGGATAGAGGATAGTCCGGGCGTGAAATCTGTTGCCAAGATCAGGGCCTTTGCCGAAGCGGTGCGCGGCGCATGAACGTGCACTCGCCCTCGCTGCGCGCTGGTCCTGACGCGAACGGTCATTTCGGCCAGTTCGGCGGGCGTTATGTCGCCGAAACGCTGATGCCGCTGATCCTCGATCTCGAACGGGCCTACACCGCCGCCAAGGCCGATCCGGCGTTCAAGGCCGAGTTCGACTATCTGCTCAAACATTATGTCGGCCGGCCGAGCCCGCTGTATTTCGCCGAAAGCCTGACCCGGCATCTGGGCGGCGCGAAAATCTATCTCAAGCGTGACGAACTCAACCACACCGGCGCGCACAAGATCAACAATTGCATCGGGCAGATCCTGCTCGCCAAGCGCATGGGCAAGACGCGGATCATCGCCGAAACCGGCGCCGGCCAGCATGGGGTGGCCACCGCCACCGTCGCGGCGCGCTTCGGCCTGCCCTGCGTCATCTACATGGGCGCGCGCGATATCGAGCGCCAGGCGCCCAACGTCTTCCGGATGAAGCTGCTCGGCGCCGAAGTCCGCGCGGTCGAAAGCGGTTCGCGGACCTTGAAGGACGCGATGAACGAGGCGCTGCGCGACTGGGTCACCAACGTCCACGACACTTTCTACATCATCGGCACCGCCGCCGGCCCGCACCCGTACCCGGAGCTGGTGCGCGATTTCCAGAGCGTCATCGGCACCGAAGCCCGCGCACAGATACTCGAAGCCGAGGGCCGCTTGCCCGATCTGCTCGTCGCCGCGATCGGTGGCGGCTCCAACGCCATCGGGCTGTTCCATCCCTTCCTCGACGATGCGTCGGTGCGCATGATCGGCATCGAGGCCTCGGGCCATGGCCTGTCGACCGACAAG
>JBILPK010000025.1:0-29005 GCA_044373875.1 Polymorphobacter sp. | reverse complement strand
GGCGTGTCGCTGCCGCCAACACCGGGAATGTCGATCGCGGCAACGGCAAAACCCAGCGCCGTCATCCGTTCGGCAAAGCTGAAGGCGCGGTTGTCGGCATCGCCCAGGTTGAAATAGCCGCGGTTGGCGCCGCCACCGGCGACGCAGAACAGCAGGGCGCGTGGGCTGATATCGGGCCGGTACAGGTCGGCGAGCAGCGTCAGACCGGGCGCATCGCTGTCCGGTGGCAACACCAGCCGAAGCGCGCCTGTACGCATCAGGGTTGCGGGGCGATTTCGATGCTGATGCCCGCCAGCGCCGCATCGATCGGCAACTGGCAGGCCAGCCGCGAACCCGCCGTCACCGGCACGACATCGGCGAGCGCGTCGAGCATGTCACGCTCGTCCTCGCCCACCGGCGGCAGTTTGCCGAGATCGGCGGCGGAGACATAGACATGGCAGGTGCCGCACGAACAACTGCCGCCACAGGTGCCGGCAACGTCGTGCCCGGCGCTGCGCAGTGCCGTCATCAGCGTCTTTTCGGCGCCGGGTGCCAGCGTGCTGCTGACGCCTTCGCGATCGGTGACGGTCAGCGTGATCATCCTGTTCCCCATACCGGGCGCCTGGCCCTGCATGGCGCAGACCTATCGGCTTTGCCGGCTCACGACAAGCAGGGCGGCAAACTCAAAGCCGGGAATTTATACGCAAATGCCTGCCGCTCGTGGTGCTGCTGTCGATTGTGCGTAATTTTGACGCCGCAAATCATTGCGCATGGCATCGGGCGTGTTAGTCTTGAACCAATTGGGGATGAGGATGGCCATGGCGGGTGTGCTGCACGGATTGAAGGTGCTCGATCTCAGCTGGGGGATCGCGGGGCCGATGACGGGCATGCTGCTCGCCGATCATGGCGCCGAGGTGACGCGCATCGAACGGCCGGAGGGCGACCCGTTTGCCGGCTTGCTCGGCTACAAGGTCTGGCATCGCGGCAAGCGCAACGCGGTGCTCGATCTGAAGGACTCGGGCGACCATGCGTTGTTCCTGCGGCTGGTCGCCGATGCCGATGTGCTGGTCGAAAGCTTCAGCCCCGGGGTGACGGCAAAACTGGGCATCGATTTCGCCAGCCTGTCGCGCATCAACCCGCGCCTCATCATGTGCTCGATCACCGGCTATGGCGCCGATGGCCCCGATGCCGGGCGGCCGGGCTATGACGCGCTGGTCGCGGCGCGATCGGGGTTGCAATATGAACAGCGCGGCTGGCCGGAAGGTGCGGTCTGGCACATGACCGGCCGCGAGAATCCGTTCGTCGAGGCCGCCGAGATCGATCCCGACTGGGTGCAGGGTGCCAACCGCGAGGGGCCGTTGTTCGTTGCCTCGCCCTGGCCGTCGCTGGGGGCGTTCTTTTCGGCGAGCACCGGTATTGCCGCCGCACTGTTCGCGCGCAGCCGCAGCGGTGCTGGCCAGCATGTCCAGACCTCGCTGCTGCAAGGCGCGATGGCGTGCGGGACGGGGGTGTGGCAGCGCATGGACGATCCCGATGCGCCGGGCTTCAACACCTGGATCCTCGCGTCGAACAGCCCCAAGGGGCATTTTCAGTGCAAGGATGGCCGCTGGGTGCACAATTGGGTGCCCAACCCGCGCTTCATCCTGCAGGCCTCGGCGGGCGATACGCTCGATGCTTCGCCCGATCTGACCGTGCAGAACGATCCCGATCGCTTCGGCATCGGGCCCGAGGAGCTGCTGGTGATGGCGCATTACCAGCCGATCCTCGCCGATGCCTTGAAGAAATTCAGCGCGGCGGAATGGGTCGAGGCAGCCCGCATCGCCGAAATGACGATGCAGGAATGCCGCTCGATCGAGGAATCGCTGACAGACCAGCTGCTGATCGATGACGAATGCGTGGCGACGATCGATGATCCCGAGCTGGGGCCGATCAACCAGGTCGGCATCACCTATCGGCTGTCGGCGAATCCGACGCAGGTGCCGGGGCCGACGCACGCGCGCGGCGCCGATACGGCGGCGGTGAAAGCGGAAGCGGCGGCGCTTCCTGATCCGGTGGCCGGCGCAGCGCCAGCGGTCAGCGGCGACGCGCCGTTGAAGGGCATTCGCGTCCTCGATCTCGGGCTCGCCATCGCCGGGCCGTTCGGCTGCCAGCTGCTCGCCGATCTTGGTGCTGATGTCATCAAGATCAACACCTTGTGGGACAAATATTGGCACGCGACCCACATCGCCTATATCGCCAACCGCGGCAAACGCAGCATCGCGCTGATGCTCAAGAACCCCAAGGCGATGGCGGTGCTCAAGCAGCTGATCGCCACGGCGGACGTGGTGCAGCACAACATGCGCTACGACGCGGCGGTGCGGCTGGGGATCGATTACGAGACGCTCTCCAAGGAGTTCCCGCGGCTGATCTATTGCCACACGCGCGGTTTCGAAAAGGGCCCGCGCATGGGGCTGCCGGGCAATGACCAGACCGGCGCTTGCCTCGCCGGCATCCAGCACGAGGATGGCGCGATTGCCGCCGGCGGCAAGCCATTGTGGAGCCTGACCTCGCTCGGCGACACCGGCAACGGCTTCCTGTCGGCGATCGGCATCATGAACGCGCTGACCGAGCGTGACCGGACCGGCAAGGGCCAGTTTGTCGACACCTCGATCGTTAACGCCTGTTTGCTCAACACCAGCTATGCGGTGGCCAGGCCCGATGGCAGCGCGGTCGATCGGCCGCATCTCGACAAGGAACAGACCGGCTATTCGCGCCATTACCGGCTGTATGCGGCGCAGGACGGCTGGGTGCAGGTGGCAGCGGTGTCCGATGCGCAAAAGGCGGCGTTCGACGTGCTGGCGGGTGATGCGGAAGCGTATTTCGCCGGGCAAAGCAGCGCTTCGGCGCTGTCGGCGCTGGCCGCCGCCGGGGTGCCGGCGGAGCTGTCGGATCCGCAGGCTTCTCTGCGCCTTTTCGACAATCCGGCGTTCAAGGCGAAGGGCTGGACGGCGGAATATCAGCATCCGTACGTCGGCAAGCTCGAACAAATCGGGCTTACCTATGATCTGTCGGCCACGCCCGGTGTCATCCAGCGGCCGCCGCTGCTCGTCGGCGATTCGACCGACGAGTTGCTGCGCGAGCTTGGTTTCGACGAGGATGGCATCGATGCGCTGGCCGGCGAAGGCGCCGTGATGTCCGAACCGCCGCGCAAGTCGCAGCAGACCCTGAAATCGCCGTGGCAGTGAGGCAGGCCCCATGACCCGAATCTCGTCCGCCAACCCGCATCGCCCCGACCCGGTGCTGACCATCGACACGGCCTTTTTCTGGGCCGCCGCCGATGAAGGCCGCTTCGTCGCCCAGCAATGCGGGGGTTGCGACACGCTGTGGCACCCGCCGCGGCCAATCTGCCCCAAGTGCCTGTCGAAGGAAAAGCACGCGCACGACCTGTCGGGGCGCGGCACGGTGATGAGCTGGATCATGCCGGTGCACCCGCCGGCGCATGGTTTCGATGCGCCGCCGATCGTCGTGCTGGTGGAGACCGAGGAAGGCCTGCGCTTTGTCAGCAATGTCGAGGGCATCGACCCGCGCGCGATGAGGAACGGCCTGAAGGTCGAAGTGGCGTTCGCGCGCACCAAAGGCGGTCACCAGGTGCCGATTTTCGTTCCGGCGGAGGAAGTCTGATGCCCAATCCCGGCAACGAAGCCTGTATCGTCGGCATCGGCCAGACCGAGTTTTCGCGCGCCTCGGGCCGCTCGGAGCAGCAGCTCTGCGCCGAAGCGATCCTGGCGGCGTGCGAGGACGCAGGCCTGTCGCCGAAGGACATCGATGGCGCGATGACCTTCGACCTCGACAACAGCGACGAGGTCGACCTGATGCGCAACCTCGGCACCCCCGAGATGAAATACTCGATGCGCACACCGCAGGGCGGCGCCGGATCGGTGACGACGCTGGTCCATGCCAAGAAGGCGGTCGAATCGGGGCTGTGCGATGTCATGGTGATCTGGCGGGCGATGAACGAGCGCTCGCAATATCGCTTCGGCCAGCCGCACACCGCGGTCAATCCCAAGGGACTGAGCAGCACCTTCATGGAATGGTGCATGCCGTTCGGGGCGCAAACCCCGGCGGCGTGGGAAGCGCTGTCGGCGACGCCCTATCTCGAACGCTATGGCGTGACGTCGGAAGACCTCGGGCGCATCTCGGTGCTGTTCCGCCAGAATGCCGCGACCAACCCGGCGGCGTGGTTCTATGGCCAGCCGATCACGCTCGAGGACCATCAGAAGTCGCGCTGGATCGTGCCGCCGCACCTGAAGCTGCTCGATTGTTGCCAGGAATCGGACGGCGGGGTGGCGATCATCGTGACGCGGCGCGACCGGGCGCGGGATTTGAAGCAGATTCCGGCGCGGTTGCTCGGCGCCGAATACGCGTTCCTGTTCAACCACGAGATCATTTCGGACTTCTACGAAGGCGATCTCGCCGAGCTCGCCAACAGCGTCCGCGTCAAGGAACGGCTGACCGCGGCAGCGGGGGTGTCGCCGGCCGAGACCAATGTCGCGATGATCTACGACAATTTCACGCCGCAGGTGCTGCGCCAGCTCGAGGCATTCGGCTATTGCAAGCCCGGCGAGGGCAAGCATTACGTCGCCGACGGCCATATGAACCTCGATGGCAAATCACCGCTCAGCCCCAATGGCGGGCTGATCGGCGAGGCGTACATCCACGGCATGAACAACATCACCGAAGGTGTGCGCCAGCTACGCGGCACGGCGGCCAATCAGGTGAAGAATGTCGAGACGGTGTTCATGTGCTCGGGAGTCGCGGGCGCGATCATCGGGCGGTGAGCGAGCGCCTCGCGGTCACGGCCGGTAACGCCTTTGCGGGGGATGTTGCCTATGAAGTGCTGCCCCCGGCGGCGCTGTCGCGTGGCAGCCGGTTGCTGTTCTGTATCCCCGGCGGCGGCGTTAACCGCGGCTATTTCGTCATGCCGGGGTTTGATTTCGCCGGTGCCATGGTCGCGGCCGGGCATGTCGTGGTGCTCGTCGATCCGCCCGGTGTCGGCGATTCGACCCGGCCCGTGGATGGTTATGCCCTGTCGGCCGCCGTGATGGCCGAGGCGCTGCACGCGGTGCTGACACAGGTGCGGGCGGATTATCCGGCGCTGGCGGCGGTGGCGGTCGGGCACAGCGCCGGCGCCATGCTGGCGGTGGTGCAGCACGACATGTTCGCCGATTTCGGCGCGCTGGTGCTGCTCTGCTTCGGCACCAACGGTCTGGCGCAGTATTTCAAGCCCGGCATTGCCGAGCGCGCCGCCGATTTAACCGCCCTGCGCGCCGATCTCGTGGCAATAACCGCCGACCAGTTCGGCGCCCCCTATCTGCCGCCGCTCCCCGATCCGCGCCAGACGCCGGCGGCCGACGCGATGCGCAAGGTGCACGACCATGTCGTCACCGCCATCGCCATGCAGGCGATGGCGCCCGGCAATGTCGCCGCCGAACTTGCGCGCGTTACCGTGCCGGTCTTCATGGCGGCGGGGGATCGCGACATGACCGGGCCACCGCACCTTTTGCCTGCGGCGGCGGTTGCCTGTCCCGACCTGGCATTGCATGTCGTCAAGGCTTCAGGGCACCATGTCTTTGTCTCGCCGGGCGCCCCCCGGCTCTATCAACGGCTGGCCGACTGGCTGGCGACCCATCCGGAGGAGAGCGAATGAGCGTGCAGTACAAAGCCGGGGCCAAGCTGGCGAGCACGGTATGCGACGGCCAGATCCTGGTGCTGCGCGTCCCCGCCGTGCCGGTCGACCTGCGCATCGGCGGCGCGCCGGTGGTGCTGGCGAGCGCAGCGGGCGACAAGACCGCCATCGATCCGGCGCTGTCGGGCGGCATCCAGACCGGCAAGCGCTATACCGATGAAGCCGAAACCATGGAATTCCTGTGCACCAAGGCGGGCGCCGGGACGATCAGCGTCGATGGTGCCGCGCTCGGCATCAAGGCGGCCAAGGCGCTGCCGTCGTCGGACTGAGCCCGTGAACCTGTTCACCCTGCTCGAAATGGCCGCCGATGCGATGGGCGACCGCATCGCCATCAGCCATGGCGACAGCGACATGACCTATGCCGAGCTGCTGACCGCGGCACGCCGCGCGGCGGCGTGGGTGCGCGCGGCGGGGGCAACGCGGCTGGCGTATCTCGCGGTCAACGGCCCGGCGGCGCCGGTGGCGCTGTTCGGCGCGGCGCTGGCCGGGGTGCCCTATGTGCCGATCAACTACCGCCTGACCGATGCCGAGATCGCGGCGCTGCTGGCGCGTATCCCCGGCGCGTTGCTGGTCAGCGATGTCGAAACGCCCGGCTGGGCCAATGCGAGCGACGGCGACCCGGGGGTGACGATCGTCAGTGTGCTGGCATTCCTCGCCGAAGACCTGCTGTACCAAGGCGATGCCCCCGACGACGATCGCGGCATCGCCGTCGAACTCTTCACCAGCGGCACTACCGGCGCCCCCAAGGCGGCGATCCTGCGCCACGACAACCTCATGTCGTACATCCTCGGTAGCGTCGATTTCATGGGTGCCGAGGAGGACGATGCCGCCATCGTCACCGTGCCGCCCTATCATGTCGCCGGCATTTCGGCGGTGCTGAGCTCGGTCTATGCCGGGCGGCGCATGGTGCAGCTGCCGGCGTTCGAGCCCGCGGCCTGGCTGGCGCTGGCGGCGCGGCACCGCATCTCCAATGCCTTTCTGGTGCCAACCATGCTGCAACGCATCGTCGAGCATCTCGGCGACACGCCGCCTGCCCTGCCGGCGCTGCGCGCGCTGGCCTATGGCGGCGGCCGCATGCCGCCCGCCATCGTGGAACGCGCCATGGACCTGCTGCCCCACGTCGATTTCACCAACGCTTATGGCCTGACCGAAACCAGCAGCACGATCGCGCTGCTCGATCCGGATGACCATCGCACCGCACGCGAGGCCAGCGAACCGGCGGTACGGGCGCGGTTGGGTTCGGTCGGGCGCGCCCTGCCGACGGTGGAAATCACCATCCGCGACGAAGCGGGGGCGCCTTTGCCGCCGGACGAAGCCGGGCTTGTCTTCGTGCGCGGCGACCAGGTGGCAGGGGAATATCATGGCCTTGGCAGTCTGCTTGATGCCGAAGGCTGGTTCCCGACGCGCGACCGCGGCTGGATGGATGACGATGGCTATCTGTTCCTCGATGGCCGTGCCGATGATGTGATCGTGCGCGGCGGCGAGAATATCTCGCCCGGCGAGATCGAGGCGGTGCTGGCCGACCACCCCGACGTGCGCGACGTGGCGGTGGTGGCGGTGCCCGACGAACAATGGGGCGAAGCCGTCGCCGCCGTTGTCGTGCTTGCGCCGGGGTCGGCAGTAACCGGCGAGGCGTTGCAGGCGCTGGTGCGCGAGCGGTTGCGCTCGAGCCGGGTGCCGACGGTGGTGCGCTTTGTCGAAGCGCTGCCGTATAACGAGACCGGCAAGCTGCTGCGCCGGGTGGTGCGGGACCAGCTGGCGTGAAGAGGATTCCGGGGCCTGAGGCCCCGGACCCCCGGTTGTGGGCGGCGCGTTATGCGGGGTTGTTGCTGGGTGACAGCACCGGAGACGAGGTAGCGCGTGACCACCCCGCCCTCGCCTGGCGCCGCGCCGGGTTGATGGCGGTAACCGGCCATCCCGATGGCCCCGGCCTTGTCTGCCCCCTCGCCCTCACCAGCGCTGCCGATGGTGCGCTGCTCGCGCTGCGCAACCTTGCCCCCGAAGCGCCGCTGCCGCTGGGCGGTGCGCTGCTGCTCGGCGAACGCGCGCGGCTGCTCGGCCTGTCGCGGCAGGGCCGCACCTCGGCGAATGGGTCGTGCCGGCTGCTCGACAGCGCCGACGGGCGGGTGGCGATCAACCTGGCGCGTGAGGATGACTGGGGGTTGCTGCCGGCGCTGGTCGAGGCCGATGTGGCGGATTGGACCGGTCTGGCGGCGCAACTGCGCCACTGGTCCAGCGCTGCCTTGGTAGCACGCGGGGTGGAACTCGGCCTCGCCATCGCCGCCGACCGCCCGGTGCGGCCGCCGCGCCACTGGTGCCGCACGCGCCCCGGCGGGCCAGTGCGGGCCAAAACGCACCCGCTGGTGCTCGATCTCTCGTCGCTCTGGGCAGGACCGCTCGCGGGTTCGTTGCTGGCAATGCTGGGAGCCGATGTCATCAAGCTCGAAAGCCTCACTCGTCCCGATGGCGCGCGTAGCGGCCATGCCGGCTTCTTCGCGCTGCTCAACGGCATGAAGCAGCATGTCAGCCTTGATTTCGGTGATCGCGCGGGGCTCGCGGCGCGGGTGGCGCAGGCCGATCTCATCATCGAAGGCTCGCGCCCGCGTGCCCTGCAACAGCTCGGCATCGACGCGCGGCGCGAAGTGGCGCGCGGCGCGGTGTGGATCGGCATTACCGGCCATGGCCGCGATGGCGCCAATGCGCTGCGAGTCGGCTTCGGCGATGATGCAGCAGTGGCCGGCGGACTGGCCAGCGCGATGGCGGCGGGCTGGGGTGAACCGCTTTTCGCCGGCGATGCGATTGCCGATCCGCTGACGGGGATTCATGCAGCGCTGGCGGGCTGGCAGGCGTGGCAGGCGGGGCGCGGCGCCTTGATCGACGTGTCGCTGCGGCGGACGGTGGCGTTTGCGGCGCGCGCCGGGCGGGCGCGTGACGTGCGGTCATGGGAGACGCTGGCCGAGGCCGACACGGCAGCGCTCTATCCGTTGCGCATCCCATGCTGATCAGGAATGCCGAAGTGGCCGGTCAGCGCTGCGATGTGCGCATCGGCGGCGGAATCATCACCGCCATTGCACCGCTACTGCGACCCGAAGTCGGCGAAACCATCATCGAAGCGCACGGCGGCGCGCTCCTCCCGGGCCTCCACGACCATCATATCCACCTCGATGCGACGGCCGCCGCGTTGCTGTCGCTGCGCTGCGGCCCGCCAGAGGTGACGAGCCTTGACGCATTGGCGGCGGCGCTGGCGACCGCGCCGGGCAGCGGCTGGCTGCGCGGGGTCGGCTATCACGACAGTATCGGGCCCATCGATCGCGCCTGGCTCGATGCGCATGGCCCGGCGCGGCCGCTGCGCATTCAGCATCGCGGCGGGCGGATGTGGGTGTTCAACAGCCGCGCCATCGCCGAAATCGGCAGTGGCGTGCCGGCGGATGGCCGCTTGATCGACGGCGACGCGCTGGTCGCGGCGCGGTTGGGGCGGGTGCCGCCCGATCTGGCGGCGCTCGGGGGGCGGCTGGCGGCGCTGGGGATCACCGGGGTGACCGAGGTGACGCCGCGCAACGATGCCGCGGATTTCGCGCGCTATGCGGCGGCGGGCATGCCGCAGCGGCTGCTGGTGATGGGCGGGGCGTCGCTGGATGCGCAAGTTCCGGTCGGGAAAGCGCGGCGCGGGGCGGTGAAACTGCATTATCATGATCATGATCTGCCTGATCTCGACGCGCTGGCCGCCAAAATCGCGCGCGCACACGCCGCCGGGCGGCCAGTGGCGGCGCATTGCGTGACGCGCGGAGAGCTGTTGCTGACGCTGGCAGCGATCGACATGGCGGGGCCGCACCCCGGTGACCGCATCGAACATGCCGGGGTGGCGCCCGATGAAGCGGTCGAATGGGTGACGCGGCTGGGGCTGACGGTGGTGACCCAGCCGCATTTCCTCGCCGAACGCGGCGGGCAATATGCCCATGAAGTGGCGGTGGAAGACGTGCCGTTGCTCTATCGGTTGCAGTCGTGGAGCGATGCCGGCGTGCGGTTGGCAGCGGGAAGCGATGCCCCCTTCGGTGGTATCAGCCCCTGGGCGGCGATGGCGGCAGCCGTGAACCGCCCGCCGGGGTTCGGCACGGGCGAAGCATTGACGCCGGAGGCGGCATTGAGGCTGTTTCTGGGCGATCCCGACGATCCCGGCGGCGCTGCGCGGCAAGTGGCCGTGGGCGCGGCGGCGGATTTGTGCGTGCTCGACCGGCGTTGGGAAGCAGCGCGAGCTGATCTCGGCGCTGTCGGGGTGCGCGTGACGTTGGTGGCGGGAGAGATTGCCTCCGGCGGCTGGGGCCGCGGGCCCCAGACCCCGATTGTTTGAATGACCGCTTGCGCCTCAGCTTTGGTAATCGGCGGGCTTTGTGGATGAGCGCAAGGACTGCCGCAAAACGGGCTTTGGGGCCAAGGCCCCTTTCACCGGTCCATTCGCGGCAGGTTCGCGCCGCACCATGGGCAGAAAGCGATCTCGATTGCGCTGTTCCCGCCATCATGAACCATGAGCCCGTAGCCGCCGTTTATTTCTGCCACGAACGCATCCGGGCAATCCGACCGATCAACGTGAATGGCACAAATGTGGTTGAGGTCTTCGGCTATTCGGGCGCAGCAAGGAGTCGAGATCATTGCGCTACGTGGCGCAAAATGGGCGCTGCAAGCAATGCCAGCCATCCCCCAAAAGGGGTCTGGGGCCAAGGCCCCAGCCGCCGGAGGCTCTTTTCTAGCCGATAATGGCGTCGACCAACCCCCATTGCAGCGCCGTCCGCGCCGGCACGCGTGCCATCGTCAGCGCCATCCATGCCGTGCGGTGGCGGCCGATGCGGGCAGTGAGGCTGGCGGCGCCGCCGGCGCCGGGGATGAGGCCGTATTTGAGCTCGGGCAGCTGGAACCAAGCGCGTGGGGCGGCGGTGACGCGGGTGCCGAAGGCGGCGATTTCGGCGCCGGCGCCGATGGCGGCGCCCTGGACATGCACCGAAAGCCGCGGGGCGAGGCGGGCCAGCCGGGTGGCGGGCAGGCGCAGGCTGCGCAGCCAGTGCGCCGTCGCGGGGTCGGACACTTGCCCGAATTCGGCGACGGCACCGCCTTGCGAGAAGCTGCGGCCTTGCGCGGTGAGGTGGACGGGCGCGTTGGTGGCGAGGGCGAGGTCGAGCGCTTCGCACAAGGCGTCGCGCATGCGGGTGCCGATGGCGTTGTGGTTGGCCGGGTCGGCGAGGGTCAGCGCCAGGGTTTCGCCATGATATTCGCTGTGCAGCGGCGGTTCGGGCGGCGCCAGCGGCGGCAAAAGCGGCGCCTGGGCCTGCCAGCGGCGGAATTCGGGCCCCTGTTGCAGCGTCGCATAAGCAAGGCTTTCCATCGCCAGCGCGTCGGCAAGCGGCAGTTTGTGCGTGGTGCGCAGCAGTTGAACGAGCACCATCGCAGCGATCGGGGCGTGCGAAATGCCCGTCAGCAGCGAGGGAAGTGCCGATGAATCGCCAATGATGACGTCGCAACCGCGCGCTTGCGCGGGGGTTGCGGGGCCGATGGCGATCACCGGGCTGGGCAACGCGCGCAGCCAACGGGCGCTTCGCGAGGTGATCGCGGCGGCCTCGAGGCACAGTGCGGGTGAGTCGCTGTCGGGTCCGAACGCCTCCGGTGGCGGCTGCGACGCGATCAGCCGGGCAAGCGCAGCCTTGTCGAGCGGTTCATTTGTTCGCATGCGCGGCGACGATGCCGAGGAACGGCGGGCGCTCGCCGCCGCCATCGACCGCGAGGGCCTCGCCGTTGACATAGCTCGCCATGTCGGAGGCGAGGAACAGCGCGGCATTAGCGATATCGCGCCCGGTGCCGAGTCGCCCCGCCGGCAGGCTGGCGGCCAGCGCGTGGCGGGCGGCGGCCGAGCCATAGGTGAAATCGGCGGTTTCGGTCTCGATCAGCCCGGCGATGATGGCGTTGACGCGGATGCCGGGTGCCCATTCCTGCGCCAGGCTGCGGGTCAGGCCGAGCAGCCCGGCCTTGGCGGCGGCATAGACCGCGGTGCCGGGCGACGGGCGGACGGCGGAAACGCTGGCGATGTTGATGATGCTGCCGCCGGCCGGGATCCAGCGGTGTGCGGCGCGCGCGACATGGATGGGGGCGAGCAGGTTGAGCGCGATGATCTTTTCGGAGAATCGGGGCGAGGCGGTAGCGGCATCGGTCTGCGGCGCGCCGCCGGCGTTGTTAATGACGACATCGATGCGGCCCGTTTCAGCGCCGATGGCGTCGATCATCGCGGTTACGGCCTCGGCATCGCGCACGTCGCAGGCGATGAATTCGGCCGGGATCGGGGTTTCGGGCGGGGTGCGGCCGCAGGTGAAGACGCGCGCGCCGGCATCGGCAAAGGCGGTGACGATGTCGCGCCCGATGCCGCGGCTGCCGCCGGTGACGAGGATGATCTTGCCGTCGTAACGCACGTGCTGGCCCCCGGTGTTGCTGCGCGGTGCATGCACAGGCTTTGCGGCGCTGACAAGACTCCTACGCGCGCGGCAGCGCCTGTGCCGTGCGCCACAGTCCGATGGCGGCGAGCACCAGCGTCACATGCACCGCCACCAGCGGCGGCCAGCCGCACAGGAAGATGATGTCATTGGCCAGCCCGCCCTTGAACGGGCCGCCGCCCATGGCGAGGCCGCGTGTGCCGAACAGCGCGTTGAAATAGGGCGGCACCGCGAACATCCAGGCGGTGACCAGCGCGCTCCAGAAAAACACCCGGTGGCCGCGCGTGCTGAGTCGGATGAACGGCCCGCCGAGCCCCCAGGCCATCAACAGCAGGCCATGGGTGATCGCCTCCATATGCACCATCCGCCACGCCCGGGCATCGCCGGGCACCTGCGCCTTGATGGCGGGGATCAGCGGCCAGGCGACGATCTCCCCCAGCAGCGCGATGAACCAGTGCCAGCCGGTGAACAGCGCAAAGATGAACAGCCCGACGCCGTTAAGGAAAAGCAGCGCGCGCGTGCGCTCTGGCATTGGCTGCATCCGCAGCCGGGCCGACATGACAGTCATGCCGCCGCCACCGGGCGCGCCTCGCCGATCCGCGCCATGTCGAGTTCGGCCATGTTGCCGTCACCGGCCGCGAACTGCTGCCACCATGCCACCACCCAGGCCGGATCGGCGACGCGGCGCGGATCATAGCCCGGCACCATGATGCGCAGCAGGCGCGGCAGCAGCCGCCCGCCGATACGCAGCAGTAGCCGGTACAGCGCCAGCCGCTGGCGCCAGTTGGCCCAAAGCCCGTCTTCGGCCATCATCGCGGCATAGCCCTGGCGGGTGCGCGCCATGATGTGGATGGTGGCATAGAGCAGCCCGTAGATTCGCCAGATGTAGCGGCCATCGAGCGCGGCGAAGATGTCATAGGTCGCGCTCTTGTGCTCGATCTCCTCGACGAAATGCCACAGGATGAGCGAGCCGACCGCGGCTTCGCCATCCCGGAACAGATAGTCGCGGTCGGCGACGAGCATATGGCCGATCGCCAGCGCCATCGCCTCGAAACCTTCGGCATAGGCGAGGTTGAAGGCAAAGGAGCGTTCACGCGCAAAGCGCTGGTAATCGGCCTTGAGCACCGCCTCCATGCGCGGGACGCTGGCGTAGCCGAGCTCGGCGAGGCGCTTGTTGAACTGCTGGTGCTGGCGGTAATGCGCCGCCTCCTGCCCGATATAAAGGTCGATATCGGCGATCAGCGCCGGATCGGTCAGCTTCGCCCGCGCCTGGCGCATGGTGTCGATGAGATAGGGTTCGAGATAGGGCATCGCCAGCGAGCCGGCGTTGACGATGTGGCTGAATGCCGGGCGCTGGCGGTTCCAGATGCCGCCGAGGCTGGCCGGGAAGCGAAAGCCGATGCGGCGCACGGTCATGCGCGGGGCGACGGTGGCTAGTGCATGGGACATGGTGATCGACCCCCCTTATTGATATAACGCACAATAGCGTTAATGTGGCAATTGTCAATAACAGCGGCTAGGCTTCTTCCATGACCAGTCCCCGCAAGCCCGCCCGCACCCGGCTGGCCCCCGATGACCGGCGGGCGCAGTTGCTGGCGCATGCCGTTGCCGCCTGTGCCGACCATGGGATCGCGCGGGTGACCCAGGCGCAGGTGGCGCAGCGCGCCGGCGTGTCGGTGTCGGCGGTCTATTCCTATTTCCGCACGCGCGCCGATCTGGTTGGCGCGGTGCTCGATAACGTGGCGGCGACGATCGTGACGATGGTTGCCGCCGAAACTGCCCGCCCCGGGCCGCCGGTCGCGGTGCTGACCCAGCTCGCCGCCAGCACCGCTGCCATGGCGGTAGAAGCGCCCGATACGGTGCGTGTCTGGCTCGACTGGAGCACCGGGGTGCGCGCCGATGTCTGGCCGCAGTTCCTGGTCCTGCAACAGCGGCTGCACGACCTTGTCGAGGGGGTGCTGCGGCAGGATGGTCCCAACGATCCCGCCACCCGATCGGCGGCGCGGCTGTTTGTCGGGGGCGCGCATACGCTGGCGCTGATGCGTTTTGAAAATGTCGGCGATGCCGAGCTGGCGCTGTTCATCGACCAGATGGTCGTCGGCGCCGTGACGGGCTGCCTTTCCCTTCACGGTTGACTTGCACTAGCATCCGCCAAAATGAATCGGATTCATGGGGGAGCGCGATGGCGAAAGTGATCATTACCTGCGCGGTGACGGGGTCGATCCACACGCCGTCGATGTCGCCGCATCTGCCGGTGACGCCGGCGGAGATCGCCGAGGCCGCGCTGGGCGCAGCGGCGGCCGGCGCGGCGATCGTCCATCTGCACGCACGCAACCCCGATGACGGCCGGCCCGACCAGAGCCCCGAGGCGTTCGAGCCGTTCCTCAAGGTCATCAAGCAAGCGTCCGATGTCGTCATCAACCTGACCACCGGCGGCTCGCCCTTCATGCAGGTGGCCGAGCGCATTGCCCCGGCGGCGCGCTTCCGGCCCGAGGTGGCTAGCCTCAACATGGGGTCGATGAATTTCGGGCTGTTCCCGATGCTGGATCGCTTCAAGGACTTCAGGCACCCTTGGGAGCCCGAGATGCTGGAGGCCAGCCGCGACCTGGTGTTCCGCAATTCGTTCAAGGATATCGAATTCGCGCTGCGCACCCTCAACGAAACCGGCGCGCGCTATGAATTCGAATGTTACGACACCAGCCACCTGCACAATCTGCATTATTTCTGGAAGGCCGGCCTCGTTCAGGCGCCCCTGTTCATCCAGACGGTGTTCGGGCTGCTCGGCGGCATCGGCGCCCACCCCGATGAAGTGCTGCACATGAAGCGCACTGCCGATCGGCTGTTCGGCGACAATTATGTCTGGTCGGTGCTCGGCGCCGGTCGGGCGCAGATGCCGGTGGCGGCGATGGGCGCGGCGATGGGCGGCAACGTCCGGGTGGGCCTCGAGGATTCGCTGTGGATCGGCAAGGGCCGCATGGCGGGCAGCAATGCCGAACAGGTGGTGCAGGTACGCAAGATCATCGAAGGGCTGGGGCTGGAAGTGGCGACGCCGGCCGAAGCGCGGGCGATGCTGGGGTTGAAGGGCGGCGATGATGTCGGGTTTTGAAGGGAAATCGAATGGGGTCTGGGGCCTGGGGGCCCAGCCGCCGGAGGCCCGGTAATGACCCCGCGTTCCTGGCTGTTCGCCCCCGGCGATTCGGCGAAGAAGATCGCGCGCGCCATCGCGTCGGATGCCGATGCGGTAATCCTCGATCTGGAGGATTCGGTCGTCGCCGCCAACAAGCCCGAGGCGCGCGCGCTGGTCGCGGCGTCGCTCGCGGCGGGAGCGCCGATGCCGCTGTGGGTGCGCATCAACCCGCTCGATACCGCCGACGCCCTGCCAGATCTCGCCGCCATCGTCGGCGCCGGGCCGGCGGGCATCATGCTGCCCAAGGCGACGCGCGCCGAGGCCGATACGCTGCACCGCTATCTGGAGGCGCTGGAGATCGCGGCGGGGCGCAAGCGCGGCGGTATCCGCCTCATCGTCGTTGCCACCGAAACCGCGCCGGCGCTGTTCGGGCTGGGCGATTACGCCGGCACGCCGCGGCTGGCGGCGCTGACCTGGGGGGCGGAGGACAGCGCGACGGCGCTTGGCGCGACCGGCAACCGCGATGCCAGCGGCGCCTATGAATTCCCCTATCAACTGTTCCGCACCCTGTGCCTGGCCGGCGCGGCGGCGGCGAAGGTCGCGGCGATCGAGACGATCCATGGCGATTATCGCGACCCGGACGGGCTGGCGGCGGTGGCGCAGGCAGCGCGGCGGGCGGGGTTTCGCGGCATGATGGCGATCCACCCCGATCAGGTGCCAGTGATCAACGCGGCGTTCGCGCCGAGCGCCGCGGAAGTGTCGCGCGCCGAGGCGATTGTCGCGCTGTTCGCCGCCAACCCGGGGGCGGGGACGCTGGGCTATGAGGGCGAAATGCTCGACCTGCCGCATCTGCGCCGCGCCGAAGCGGTGCTGGCGATGCGCCGATGAGCGGGCCGGCGCGCTACGGCCGCAGCGATGCCGAGCTGGCCGTGCTGCCGATCGCGGCGGCGCCCGGCGCCTTCGCGGGCAAGGTGGTGCTGATCTCGGGCGCCGGCACCGGCATCGGCCGGGCGTGCGCGCACTGGTTCGCGCGGCTGGGGGCCGATGTCGTGCTGTGCGGGCGCAATGCCGAAAGGCTGGCGGCGGCGGGTGACGCGGTGGCGGCGCACGGGCATCGCGTGATGTTGCAGCCGCTGACCATCCGTGACCCGGAGGCCGTCGCCGCGCTGTTCGCCCGCATCGCCGCTGAATGGGGCCGGCTCGATGTGCTGGTCAACAATGCCGGCGGACAGTTCCCGCAAGGCGCGATCGATTTTTCGGTGAAGGGCTGGAACGCCGTCATCGATACCAACCTGAACGGGCCGTTCTGGATGATGCAGGCCGCGGCGCGGTTGTGGCGTGATGCCGGATCCGGTGGCGCCATCGTCAATGTCGTTGCCGGCGTGTCGCGCGGCATGCCCGGCGTCGCGCACACCTGTGCGGCGCGCGCCGGGGTCATCCATCTGTCGAAAACCGTCGCGGTCGAATGGGCGCCATTGGGCATCCGCGTCAATTGCGTCGCCCCCGGCGTCATCGCCAGCGAGGGGATGAATGCCTATCCGCCGCAAGTTCAGGCGGCGTTCGCCGGCACCAACACGATGAAGCGCTTCGGCGAGGTCGAGGAGATTGCCGACGCCATCGTCTTCCTGGCAAGCGCCGGCTTCATGACCGGCGAGGTGCTGACCATCGACGGCGGCCAGCAGCTGTGGGGCGACCAATGGACGATCCCGCGCCCCGATTATTACGGCGGGCCGATGTGAGCGCGGGTATCGACCAGATCCGCCCGGGCGACCGCATCGTCTGGGGGCAAGGCACCGGCGAGCCGACGACGCTGATCGAGGCGCTGCTCGCCCGGCGCGGCGAATTGGGCGGGGTATCGGCCTTTGTCGGATCGGCCTTTTCCGACCTGTTGCAGCCCGAACACGCCGACCACATCGCCTTTTCCAGCATGGGCGCGCTCGGCGGGCTGGCACGGCTGGCCAAGGCCGGCGTGCTCGGCATCATCCCCTGCCATGGCGGGCAGATCGGCGCGCTGATCGCGAGCGGCCGCATCGGCTGCGATGTCGCGATGGTGCAGGTGAGCGCGCGCGGCCCGGGCGGCGGCCACAGCTATGGCCTGATCAACGATTATACCCAGGCGGCGGTGGCCAGGGCGCGGTTGGTCATCGCCGAGGTCAACGACCAGGTGCCGTTCAGCCCGTGCGACGCGCTGCTGATGCCCGACCAGATCGACGTGATGGTCGAAACCTCGCGGCCGCTCGTCGAGATGGTGCCGCCGCCACCGGGCGATATCGACCGGGCGATTGCCGCGCATGTCGGCGCCTATATCGAAGACGGCAGCGTGCTGCAGATGGGCATCGGCGCGGTGCCCAATGCGGTGTCGCACTTGATTACCGACCGCCGCGACCTCGGCGTCCATTCGGGCATGATCGGCGATGGCGTCTGGCAGTTGATGCAACGCGGCGTCGTCACCAATGCCCGCAAGAAGGGGATGCCGGGGGTAACGGTCACCGGCGCGCTGATCGGCTCGCGCGGGCTGTATGATTTCGCGCATGAAAACCCGGCGCTGCGGCTCTGCGATTCGCGCTTCACCCATGCCGAAGCCGTGCTGTCGAGCATCGACAAGCTGGTGACGATCAACGCCGCGGTGGAGATCGATCTCACCGGCCAGGTCAATGCCGAAGCCACCGGTGCCGCCTATATGGGCGCCACCGGCGGCCAGGGCGATTATGTCCGCGGCGGGGCGCGGGCGCCGGGCGGGCACGCGATCATCGTGCTGCCGGCAACGGCACGCGGCGGCAGCGTGTCGCGCATCGTCGAAACACTGTCGGGCCCGGTGACGACGCCGCGCAGCGATGTCGATGTCATCATCACCGAGCACGGCGCCGCCGATCTGCACGGGCAAACGCTCGCCGAGCGCGCCCGGCGGCTGGTGGCGATTGCCGATCCGGCGTTCCGGGACGGGCTGGCGGAGGCGGCGTGGCGGATCGTGAAACGGGGGTTCTGATGGTCGAACGACTGCACGATGTGACATTTGCGGTGGTGGAGGACGCGATCGCCGTCATCACCATCGACCGGGCGGAGGCGCGCAACGCGCTCGGCAAGGGCGTGCGCGACGGACTGTTCGCGGCGTGGGCGCGCTTCGAGGCCGACCCGGCCTTGCGCGTCGCCATCCTCACCGGCGCGGGCGACAAGGCGTTCTGCGCCGGCGGCGACCTCAAGGAAATGGCCGAGATGGCGCTCGCCGAGCCGCCGCCGGGGATGTTCCCGGTGCCCGGCGACAATATCCGCGTGACAAAGCCGACGATCGCTGCGGTCAACGGGGTGGCGTTTGCCGGTGGCTGGCTGATCGCCCAGGCCTGCGACCTGTGCGTGGCGAGCGACACGGCGCGCTTTGCCATCACCGAAGTCAAGGTCGGCCGCGGCGCGCCCTGGGCAGTGCCGCTGCTCCACATGATCCCGCAGCGGGTCATGATGGAAATCCTCCTCACCGGCCGCCCGATCGATGCGGCGCGGGCCTATGAAATCGGGCTGGTCAACAAGGTGGTGGCGCCCGAAGCGCTGATGGACGCCGCGCTCGACCTGGCGCGCGAGATCATCGCCGGGGCGCCGCTGTCGGTGGCGGCAGCGAAGGAAATCGTGCGGCTCGCCACCGAAATGGGGCTGAGCGAGGCGCGCGAAGCGGCGCGCGCGGCGTTCGGGCCGGCGTATCGGAGCAAGGACGCGCAGGAAGGACCGGCGGCGTTCCGCGAAAAGCGCAAGCCGGTGTGGCGGGGGGAGTGAGGCGAGAAGGGGACTCTTCCTCCCCCTCCTCCCACCACCGCAAGCGGTAGAGTGGGGAGGGGAAGAGCATCTCTCGCTCGCAATCGCCCGCCCACTATCCGCATTGCGAGGCAAAACGCGATTTTCAGCGTCGATATGCGTAATTTGCTTGTGCTTTGGCGACGTGTTCGCTTTTAATCGCCGCGTTCGGGGACGCCGCGGTGGTGCCGCCCGGACGAGGGAGCAGAATGAGCATCACCGCCCTGGGCTATGTCACTGTATCGGCGACCGATCTTTCGCATTGGCGGGCCTTTGCCTGCGATGTTCTGGGGCTGATGCCCGGCGCGGCGCGGGTCGATGGCGCGCTGGCGCTGCGGCTCGATGACCGGCCGTTCCGCTTGCTGGTGCAGCCCGGCGCTACGGATGGTTTCGGTGCCATGGGGCTGGAATGCGCCGATGCCGCGGCGTGGCGCGCGACGCTGGCCAAGGTGACGGCGGCAGGGGTGGCGGTGACGCCTGGCGATGCCGCGCTGGCCAAGAGCCGCTGTGTCGCCGAACTGGCGTGCTTTGCCGATCCGGCGGGCAATGCCATCGAGCTTTATCACGGCCGGATGACCGATTACGCGCCGTTCGTCTCGCCGGCCGGGGTCAGCGGGTTCCTGACCGGCAATCTCGGCCTCGGCCATGCCGTGCTGCCGGCGCTGGCGCTGGGCGATGCGGTCGATTTCTACAAGGGCGTGCTCGGCTTCGGCGATACCGACCGGATCAGCGTGCCCGTGACCCCCGATCCCGATGGCCCCGCCATCACCGTGCGCTTCCTGCACTGCGGCAACCCGCGCCATCATACGGTGGCGCTCGCCGACATGCCGGCGCCGTCGGGGGCGGTGCATATCATGGTCGAGGCGCTCACCATGGCCGATGTCGGCCGCGCCTATTATCGCGCCAAGGCGGCGGGGCATCATATCTCGGCGACGCTTGGCGAGCACGCCAATGACCGGGTGTTCTCCTTCTATGTCCGCTCGCCGGGCGGGTTCGATGTCGAATTCGGCTTTGGCGGCTGGCAGCCCGACTGGGCGACCTATGTGCCGACGATCAGCACGATCGACAGCCTGTGGGGGCATGACTGGAATTTCGGCTGAGAAACTCCCTCCCCCCTGCGACACTGGGTAACAGCAGCAAGTCAGTTTTCGATTGACGGTTTGCGTATTTTCGGCGAAGATTTTTTACGAATTGCGCGGCTCGATATGGCTTGAGTCGCTGCAGACAAGTGAAGGAGCCTCGTCGTGGCAACAGTGCGTGCGATCCGGACCCAGGCAGGGCCCACCCCCACCGCCGAAGAACTGGTCGATCGCGCCCGCGCGATGATCCCGGTTTTGAAGGCGCGGGCGAAACAATGCATCGCCGATGTGAAGGTGCCCGACGAAAGCATCGCCGAGATGCAGGAAGCCGGTTTCTGGAAGATCCTCCAGCCCAAGCGCTGGGGCGGCTATGAAATGAACCCCAACGTCTTTTTCGACGTGCTCAAGCTGGTATCGGAAGGCTGCATGTCGACGGGCTGGGTGCTCGGCGTCGTCGGATGCCACCCCTATGAAATCGCGCTGATGCACGATCAGGCGCAGCGCGACGTGTGGGGCGAGGATGATTCGGTGCTGGTTTCCTCCTCCTACCAGCCGGTCGGCAAGGTCGAGCATGCCGAGGGCGGTTTCTATCTGACAGGACGCTGGGGTTTTTCCTCGGGCTCCGAACATTGCCAATGGGTGTTGCTCGGCGCGCTGGTGCCGTCGCAGCAAGAGGGCGGCCCGCCCGAAATGCGCACCTTCCTGGTGCCACGCGCCGATTATGCCATCGACAAGACCTGGGATACCTTCGGCCTGCGCGGCACCGGCAGCCATGACATCGTCGTCGATCGCGTCTTTGTGCCCGATTACCGCACCCACAAGGCCGCCGATGGTTTCCTGTGCACCAACCCCGGCCAGGAAGAAAATGACGGGCCGCTGTTCTCGCTGCCTTGGGCGCAGATCTTCCTGCGCTCGGTGTCGACCGCCGCGCTTGGCGGCACCCGTGCCGCGGTCAAGGCCGCCGTCGCCATTGCGCAGGACCGCGTTTCGACCAACACCGGCAAGGTATCGAAGACCGATCCGATCCTGATGGCGAGCATTGCCAAGGCCTATGCCCAGATGGAGGAGATGGAACTAGTCCTGCGCCACAGTTTCGATGACATGATGGACGGCGCCGCCGCCGGCCGGCCGCTGACGCTCGAACGCCGCGCCATGAACCGCTATCATTCGTCGACGGTGGTACGGCGCTGTGCCGACCTCGTCGGCGAAATGCTGCCCTTGCTGGGTGGCCGGGCGATCTACATGAGCAGCCCGATCGTCCAGCCTTGGCTCGATATCAGCGCGGCGCGGGCGCATGTGGCGAACGACCCCAACAACATGGCCGGCGATGTCGTCGGCAGCTTGATGGGGCAGCCGCCGACGTTCATGTTCATGTGACGACACGCGCCAAAAGACCCGCAACGGGCGCGGCGCCAGCATCTTTGGGGATTTCATGACGGCATTGCAGACGGCGCGTTACACCGTATCGGGCGGGCATGAGATCTGCATCCAGGAAGCGGGCGACGCCGCCGGTCCGGCGGTGGTGTTCATCCATGGCAGCGGGCCGGGCGCTTCGGGGGCATCGAACTTCCGCCAGAACATCGATGCGTTCGTCGCCGCCGGCTATCGCGTCATCCTGCCCGATCTGGTCGGCTATGGCGCTTCGTCGAAGCCGACGGGCATCGATTACACGCTCGATCTGTTCACCGACACGCTGCACGAAGCGCTGGTGGCGCATGGCGTGACGCGCGCAACGCTGATCGGCAATTCGCTCGGCGGCGGGGTGGCGATCCAGATGACGCTCAATGCGCCGGATTTTGCCGAAAAGCTCGTGCTGATGGCGCCGGGCGCGGTCGCCGAGCAGATGAGCTATTTCACCATGCCGGGCATCGCCAAGATGGTGTCGGGTTTTGGCGGGCCGGATTTCAACCTCGATGAACAGCGCCGGCTGATCGGCAATCTCCTTCACCCCGATTATGCCGACAAGATCCCCGAAAGCCTGGTCGCCGAACGCTTCGCCGTGGCGCGGACCCAGCCCAAGGATGTGCTGGCGCGGATGAAGACCCCCAATCTGGGCCTGCGGCTCCACGAGCTGAAAAAGCCGATCTTCGTCATGTGGGGGCTCAACGACGAATTCTGCCCGGAAAGCCATGGCCGGCTGTTCCTCGATGCCTGCGACGATGTGCGGGTGCTGACCTTCGCGCGCACCGGGCATTGGGTTCAGGTCGAGCGTGCGGCGGAATTCAACGCCTATACGCTGGCGTTTCTGGCAGCATGATAACGAGGAGCCTCCGGCAGGCAGGGCCTGAGGCCCTGCACCCCATTTCGTGGACCGGCACAGCTATCGGGGTCTGGGGCCAATGGCCCCAGCCGCCGGAGGCGATATGAACAAAGTTGCGCATTACGGTGAGGAACTCCACCGCGCGCTGCGCGAGCGCCGCACCGTCGCGCCGCTGATCGCGCGCGACCCGGCGCTGACCATCGCCGATGCCTATGCGATTTCGCTCGATGCGCTGGCCCGCCGCCAGGCCGATGGCGAGCGTGTCGTCGGCAAGAAGATCGGGGTGACGTCGAAGGCGGTGCAGGACATGCTCGGCGTCCACCAGCCCGATTTCGGTTTCCTGACCGACCGCATGTGGGTGACGGGCGACATAAACATCGAAGCGCTCGGACTCATCCAGCCGCGCGCCGAGGCCGAGATCGCCTTCATCCTGAAATCGCAGCTCGTCGGCCCCGGCGTCACCGCCGCCGATGTCATTGACGCGACCGAGAGCATCGCGCCCTGCTTCGAGATCGTCGACAGCCGCATCGCCGACTGGAAGATCGGCATCGTCGATACGGTGGCCGACAATGCCAGCTGCGGGGTCTTCGTCATCGGCGAGGCGCGCGCCGACGCCAGCGCGCATGACCTGCCGGCGTTGCACGTCACCGTCACCAAGAACGGCCAGCCGCTCTCCGAAGGCTATGGCGCCGCGGTGCAAGGCTCGCCCGCCGAAGCGGTCGCTTGGCTCGCCAATACGCTCGGTGCCTATGGCGTCAGCCTCGATGCCGGCGATGTCATATTGTCGGGCTCGCTGGTGCCGCTGGCGCCGGCGGTGGCGGGCGATGTCTTTGAAATGGTGCTGCACGGTATCGGCGGCTGCACCGCGCGTTTCACCTGAAGGAAGCATTTGTGGCCAGACCCGTCGGCGCTGTCATCATCGGTTCGGGCAATATCGGCACCGATCTGATGATCAAGATGCTCAAATATCCGCAGAATATGGAGCTGCTCGCGGTGGTCGGCATCGATCCGGCCTCCGAAGGCCTGGCGATGGCGCGCGAGCGCGGGCTGGCGACGACCGCCGAGGGTATCGAAGGGCTGAAGAAGCTCGACTGCTACAGCCGCATCGGCATCGCCTTCGATGCGACCTCGGCTTACGCCCATAAGGCGCATGACGCCGCGCTGCGTGCCGATGGCATCCAGATCGTCGACCTGACCCCGGCCGCGATCGGGCCGTTCACCATCCCGCCGGTCAACATGGCGGCCAATCTCGACCAGCCCAATGTCAACATGGTGACCTGCGGCGGCCAGGCGACGATCCCGATGGTCGCCGCCGTCTCGCGCGTCGCCAAGGTGCATTATGCCGAAATCGTCGCCTCGGTGTCGTCGCGTTCGGCGGGGCCGGGAACGCGCGCCAATATCGACGAATTCACCCGCACCACGGCGCGCGCCATCGAAGCTGTTGGCGGCGCGACGCATGGCAAGGCGATCATCATTCTCAACCCCGCCGAGCCGCCGATGATCATGCGCGATACCGTGTTCACTTTGTCGGACCATGCCGAGGAAGCCGATATCCGCGCGTCGGTCGCCGCGATGGTCGCCGAGGTGCAGAAATATGTGCCGGGCTATCGGCTGAAACAGGAAGTGCAGTTCGAACGCTATGGCGACAACAACAAGCTGAAAATCCCCGGCATGGGCGAGTTTTCGGGGCTGAAGACAGCGATCTATCTCGAAGTCGAAGGCGCCGGCGATTATCTGCCGCCCTATTCGGGCAATCTCGACATCATGACCGCGGCGGCCAAGGCAACCGGCGAATTGCTCGCGGCGCGGCGGATGGCGGCCTGAACCATGACGGAAATCTCGCTCTACAAGCCGTATCCCGCCGCCGAGGTCGCGGCGTGGGACATGGAAACCGATGTCGCGATCATCGGCTTCGGCGCGACGGGGGCGTGCGCCGCCATTGAAGCCGCCGGGGCGGGCGCCAAGGTGATGCTCTTCGAACGCAATTCGGGCAGTGGCGGCGCGTCGGGGCTTTCGGGGGGTGAAATCTATATCGGCGGCAATGGCGGCACCGATGTGCAGCGCGCCGCGGGCTTTACCGACACGACCGAGGATTTCGCCGCCTATCTGAAAGCCGCCGGCGGGCCGTGTGCCGACGACGCGAAATGCGATGCCTATGCCGCCGGCGCGCTCGATCACTTCGCCTGGCTGAAGGCGCAGGGGGTGCCGTATCGCGGCAATTATCTCCCCGGCAAGATCATCGAGCCGACCGGCGACGACACGCTGATCTGGTCGGGCAGCGAGGCGGCGACGCCGTTCCGCCACCTCGCCAAGCCGGCGCCGCGCGGCCATGTCATCCAGCACATGGGCTGGGGTGGCGGCCGGCCGCTCGTCGATATCCTTGAAAAACGCGCCCGCGAGCTTGGCGTCGAAGTCGTCGTCGATGCCCGCGCGCTGGCGCTGGTGCAGGATGGCGACCGCATCGTTGGCGTCGTCATGCGCATCGACAACCAGCCGCGCTTCGTCAAGGCCGGCGCCGTTGTCCTCGCCACCGGCGGCTTTGTGATGAACGAGGCGATGCGCCGCAAATATGCGCCGCAGACCTTCCGCATCAACAGCCCGATCGGCGACAAGGATGACGGCACCGGCATCGAAATGGGCATTTCGGCGGGCGGCGACGCCATCCATATGGACCAGTTCTTCACCACCTGCCCGTGGACGATCCCCGAAAGCCACGCCAAGGGCGTTTTCGTCAATGTGAAGGGCCAGCGCTTCATCAACGAAGATTGCTATCATGGCCGGGTCAGCCGGACGATGGTCGACCAGCCGGGCCACTGCGTCTATCTGCTGCTCGATTCGGCGCATTACCAGCAGGCGCCCGAGTTTGCCGGCATGAGCATTGCCGCGACCGGCGATGACTGGGCCGAGGTCGAGGGCGAACTCGGCATGCTGCCCGGCACGCTGACCCCGACGATGGATTTTTACAACGCGCACGCCCGCGAAGGCCGTGATCCGCTGTTCGACAAGCAGCCGCCGATCCTCGTGCCGCTCGACCAGGGGCCGTTCATCGCGCTCGAGCTGAATTTCGAGACGAGCTATTTTTCGTTCTTCACGCTGGGCGGCCTGAAAACCTCCGCCGATGCGCAAGTCCTCACCCGCGCCGGCCAGCCCATCCCCGGGCTGTTCGCCGCCGGGCGCTGCACCTCGGGCCTGCCGGCCTGGGGGCATGGCTACAGCAGCGGCATGAGCCTCGCCGATTGCACCTTCTTCGGCCGCGCTGCCGGGCGCAACGCGGCTCGGGCCAACTACAGCCCCGGGCGCAACGCCGCGCGCGCCAACAGCGCTGCCGGATGATGCAGGCGATATGATGCAGGCGATCGTTTTCGATCGTTTCGGTGCCGCCGATGTGCTGCGGCTGGCCATGCTCGCCATTCCCCGCCCTGCCCCGGGCGAAGTGCTGATCGCGGTCGGCTATGCCGGGGTCAACCCTGCCGACTGGAAAACGCGCGCCGGCTGGCTCAGCCGCTATTTCGACTATCAATTTCCCTTTGTCCCGGGTTTCGATGTTGCCGGCCGGGTGGCGGCGGTGGGCGATGGCGTCAGCGGCCTCGCGCCCGGCGATCGCGTCGTCGCCGCGTCGAACCAGGGGATGGGCCAGAACGGCGCCTATGCCGACTATGTCATCGCCGCGGCGGAACGGGTTGTCGCGCTGCCCGATCATGTCGAACTCACGGCCGCCGCGACCCTGCCGACCGCCGGGATGACGGCGTGGCAGGCGGTGATCGACTCGGGCGCGGCAGTCGCCGGCGGCCGGGTGCTCGTCCATGGCGGCGCCGGCGGCACCGGCAGCTTTGCCATCCAGTTGGCGCGGCTGGCCGGCGCGCGGGTGGCGGCGACGTGCAGCCCGGGCAATGCCGATTATGTCCGCGGGCTGGGTGCCGAGCGCGCCATCGACCGGCATGGCGATATCGCGGCGCCGGTGCGCGACTGGGCACCGGCTGGCGTCGACCTGGTTGTCGATACCGTCGGGCAGGGCAGCCTGCCCGACGCGGTCGCGCTGGTCCGACCGGGCGGCACCGTCGCGCCGATCGCGACGCTGATCGCCGATGAAGCGCCGCATGACGCCGATCTCGCGGCGGCGCGCGGCGTGCGCATCCTGCCGGTATCATCGACCTTTGCCGACCAGGGGCGGCAGCTGCGCGGGCTGGTCGCCGCGATCGCCGCGGGGCAGGTCGTCGCGCCCGAGGTGACGCTGCTGCCGCTCGCCGAGGCCGCAGCGGCGCACCGGCTCGTCGAAGCCGGACGGGTGCGCGGCAAGCTGCTCCTCGAAGTCGCCGGCGGATGACGCTCGCCGATCTTGTCGACTGCCGCGCCATCGAGGCGGTCTATGTGCGCTATTGCGAGATCGTCGACGCCAAGACTTTCGATGCGATGGACGAGGTTTTCACCGCCGACGCCACCGGCGATTACACGCAAGCCCTCGGCCCCGGTGTCATCAGCCCCGATCGCGCCAGCCTGATCGCCTCGATGCACCGCAATCTCGGGGTCGGCTCGCTGTGCGGCGCCACCCACCATGATGTCGGCAATTTCCGCATCACGCTGGCGGGGGATAAGGCACAGGCGCGGGTCAATTACCATGCCGTGCACCAGGGCGCCGGGCGGCTGCACGGGGCGCTCTACACGATGTGGGGCCATTATGATGACGATCTCGTCCGCACCCCGGCGGGATGGCGGGTGGCGGCGCGGCGTTATTTCTGCAGCTTGAGCGAGGGACCGGTCGTGACCATGGCAGAGGATGCGGCATGATCGAGACATCGGCACTGCTGGACAAGGCGCGCGCCGCAACGGGGCTGACCGATTTCGGTGATGACTGGTTCCTGGTGCCGCTTGAAAAGCTTGTCGCCAGCATCAATGCCGAGGCCGGGTTGCTGCACGATGGCGGCCATATCGACCGCATCGTCTATGCGCTGATGGACCGGCTGGTGGTCACCGATCTCGTCCGCCGCCGGCCCGAAATTCTCGATGAGAAGATCGATGTCGCCGCCGCCATCATCGGGCTCCCGAGGACCGGCAGCACGATGCTGCACCGGCTGCTCGCCAGCCTGCCGGGCATGACCTCGCCGTGGTGGTGGGAGGTGACCTTTCCGCTGCCGCTGCCCGGCGAACAACCCGGCGACCCCAGCCCGCGCCACGCGCTGGCCAAGCAGACGGTGCAGGATTTCCTCGCCGCCTGGCCGAATTTCGAAAGCATCGACCCCATCGACGCGATGGAAGTCGCCGAGGAAGTCATCCTGCTCGACAAGAGCTTCCTGTCGACGACCTATGATTCGATGCTCAACGTGCCGGGCTATGGCTTCTGGCAAGCCGAACAGGACCATGAACGCGCCTATCGCGAGCTGAAGATCTGGTTGCAGGTCATCCAGAGCCAGACGCCCGATCGTCGCGGCAAGCGCTGGATATTGAAGACGCCGCACCATCTGCTCGGCGGCATGTCGGGGCTGCTGGCGGTGTTTCCCGAGGCGAAACTGGTCATGACTCACCGCGATGTCGCGCAGGTCCTGCCGAGCTATTGCAGCATGTGCGAATCGATGACGGTGGCGCAATCGGGGGCCTATGTGCGGGCCGAACAGGGCGCGCATTGGTCGCGGCGCTTTGCCGATGGCTTGCGGCGACTGATGGCGCTGCGCGCGACGCTGCCCGCCGACCGCTTCATCGACGTGCATTACAGCGATACGGTCACCGATCCGGTCGGCACTGGGCGCCGCGTGCTGGCCGCCATGGGGGTGGTGCCGACGCCGGCCGACGAAGCCGCGATGCAGGCCTGTGTCGCCGGCAACGCGCGTGAAAAACGCCCGGCGCACCGCTATGCGGCGGCCGATTTCGGGCTCGACGATGCTGCCATCGCGCGGGATTTTGCGTTCTACACACAAGAATATCTGCAAGGGGAGACGCCAACATGATTCTGAAAGACAAGGTCGTCATCATCACCGGCGCCGGCCCCGGCATGGGGCAGGCGATGTGCCGCGGCGCGGCGCTCGAAGGCGCGAAGGTCGCGGTGTCGGCGCGTTCGGCCGCCGCCATCGAAGCGATTGTGGCGGACATCAAGGCAGCCGGCGGTGAAGCCATCGCGGTGCCGACCGATGTGTCCGACACGGCGCAGTGCAAGGCACTGGCGGCGGCGACGCTGGCGGCGTTCGGGCGCATCGATGGCCTGGTCAACTCGGCCTATTTCCACCCGCCCTGGGCCGATCTGGAAGTCGCCGAGATCGACGATGTCGCGCAGGCCTTCAACGTCAACGCGCTCGGCGGCCTGCGCATGGCGCAGGCGGTGATCCCGCAGATGCGGCTGCAGAAATCGGGCTCGATCGTCAACATCTCGACGCTGGCGACAAGGAAGCCACACCGCGGTGAAGGCGGTTACGCCATGGCCAAGGCCGGCCTCGCCCACATGACGCGCCACATGGCGGTCGAGCTTTCGGGCAGCGGCATCCGCATGAACACCGCGCTGATGGGCTGGATGGCCGGCGCGCCGCTCGACGGCTATTTCGCCAGCATGGGCGCGGCGGGCGAGGCCTTCAAGAAACAGCGCGAAAGTGAAATCCCCGT
>JBILPK010000135.1:0-9391 GCA_044373875.1 Polymorphobacter sp. | reverse complement strand
TGCGATAACGCTGCTCGGGTATTTCGATCGGCCGGCCGGTCGCCATGTCGACGCCGGTCGTCCAGGTCTGCGGCACAAAGCCCTTGGCGCTGATCAGCTTGCCGGTTTCGCGATCGATGACATAGAAAAAGCCGTTCTTGGGCGCCTGCATCAGCACCTTGCGCGGTTTGCCGTCGATATTGAGCGTCGCCAGCATGATCGGTTGGGTCTGGGTGAAATCCCAGGTTTCGCCGGGGGTGCCCTGGTAGTGCCAGAGATATTTGCCGGTGTTCGGATCGAGCGCCACCACCGACGACAGGAACAGATTGTCGCCCTTGCCTTCCGATCGGATCTGGTGATTCCACGGGCTGCCGTTGCCGACGCCGATATACAGATGATCGAGCTCGGCATCATAGACGATGGCATCCCACACCGTGCCGCCGCCGCCCGCCGTCCAATATTTGCCCGACCAGGTGTCACCCGCCTTGGCCTTGAGGACAGCATCGGAGACCTCGCCATCGGGGCCCTTCGCCGGGTCGCCGGGGATGGTGTAGAAACGCCACGCCTTCTTGCCGGTCGCGGCATCATAGGCGGTGATATAGCCGCGCACGCCCAATTCGGCGCCGCCATTGCCGATCAGCACCTTGCCCTTCACCACGCGCGGCGCGCCGGTGATGGTATAGGGCTGTTTCTGGTCGAAGGTCTGCTGGGTCCATTTCACCTTGCCGGTGGCGGCGTCGAGGGCGATCAAGCGGCCGTCGAGCGCGCCGACGAAGATCATCCCGCCCCAGGCGGCGACCCCGCGGTTGACGACATCGCAGCACGCCGAATGGCCGCGATCCTTGGGCACTTCGGGATCATAGGTCCATTTGACCGCGCCGGTGGCGGCATCGAGCGCGATGACCTTGGACCAGGCCGAGGTCGTGTACATGACGCCATCGACGACCAGCGGAGTCGCTTCCTGCCCGCGATTGCTGTCGAATTCATACGACCAGGCGAGGCCGAGCTTGCCGACATTGGCGTCGCTGATCTGTTCGAGATTGGCATAGCGCTGCTCGGCATAGGTGCCGCCATGCGTCATCCAGTTGCCGGGCTCCGACGCGGCATTGACCAGCCGCTCGGCGTTGATGCTGGCATGGCGGATCGGCCCGGCGGCATCGCCATGTCCCGGCAGCACCCACATCGCTCCGGCCAGCGCAAGCACGCTGACAGTGTTCCTGATCCGCATAACCCATCCCCATCGGCTTTTTCGTTGGGATACAGTAGCAAGCCGCGGCGTCGCCGCAAGCGCTTGAATGTCTCAGGTGGCGGGCATGAAGCCCCCGGTCAGCTGACCGGCACGGGTCCCCGGTCAGCCGACCGGCACGGGTTCTCGGTCAGCCGACCGGCACGGGTAGCGTGTTGATCCACGCGTTGAACAGAATGACAAAGGCCGCCACGATCATGAGCCCGGCCTTGACCTTGTTGCCGGAGGGTTGCCGCAACAACCAGATTCCCATCGCCATCAAGGCGAAGGCCGCCGCGGCGGACAGGCCGAACAGGATAGACGGTGCTTCGTTCATGCCGGGACTCCTGCCAGCACCTGGTCGACGGCGCGGTGCCAGGCCTTGCGCCGCGCCGAGCGCGCCGTTTCATCAGCCTGCGGCAGGAACCGCCGATCGGGTGCCGACATGGCCTCGGCAGCCGCCCCAAGGCTGGCGAACATGCCGGCGCCGACACCGGCGAGCATCGCCGCGCCCAGAGCCGTTGTCTCGATGACGAGCGGGCGTTCGACAGCGATGCCGAGGCTATCGGCAAGATCCTGGCACAGCCAGTTGTTGGCGACCATGCCGCCATCAACGCGCAGCGCCGCCGCCGCCACGCCATCAGCGGCGAGCGCATCGACGAGATCGGCGGTCTGCTGGCCCATCGCTTCGAGCGCGGCGCGCACGATATGGGCCCGCGACGTGCCGCCAGTGATGCCGCTGATCAGCCCGCGTGCCCCCGGTTGCCAATGCGGCGCGCCCATGCCGGCCAGCGCCGGGACAAAGACCACCCCGCCGCTGTCGGGCACGCTTTGCGCCAGCGCCTCACTTTCGGCGCTGCTGGCGATGATGCCCAGCCCATCGCGCAGCCATTGCACCGCAGCGCCGGCGGTGAAGATGGCGCCTTCGAGCGCATAGGCCGGGACGCCGCCGAGCCGCCACGCCACCGTCGAGAGCAGCCGGTGCGTCGAACGCGGCGGCACAGCGCCGGCATGGGCGAGCAGGAAGCAGCCGGTGCCATAGGTTGCCTTCAAGCGACCGGGCTCGAGACAGGCCTGGCCGATGGCGGCGGCCTGCTGGTCACCCGCGCTGCCGGTGATCGGGGTTTCACCGCCCAACAGCGCGGTTGTCGCGAGCGGCCCGGCGCAATCGACGATCGCCGGCAGGATGGCGCGCGGCACGCCGAACAGCGCCAACAGGCCATCGTCCCACTCGCAGCTTTCGAGATCCATCAGCAGCGTGCGCGAGGCGTTTGTCGCATCGCTGACATGGGCCTTGCCGGCCGACAATTTCCAGATCAGCCAGCTTTCGACGGTGCCGGCAAGCAGCCGCCCTTCGGCTTGCGCGGCGGCAACCGCCGGCCAATTGTCGAGGGCCCAGCGGATCTTGGTACCCGAGAAATAGGGGTCGAGCAGCAGCCCGGTCCTGGCCTGCACCGCGGGTTCATGATCCTGCGCCTTCAGCGCGGCGCAGATCTCGGCGGTGCGCCGGTCCTGCCAGACGATGGCGGGGGCGAGCGGTTCGCCGCTGGCCTTGTCCCAGAACACCATCGTCTCGCGCTGGTTGGTGATGCCGATGGTGGCGATGCGCGGCGCACCCACGCTGTCGGCGACTTCGATCAGGCAATCGCGGCTCATCCGCCAGATTTCGGCGGCGTCATGCTCGACCCAGCCCGGCTGCGGATAATGCTGGGTCAGCGGCCGGCCAACGCTGGCGACGATATCGCCTGTGGTGGTGAAGGCGATGGCACGCGTCGAGGTCGTGCCGGCGTCGAGGACGAGAATGAGATCGGGCATCATGCCGCCTTCCCTAAACCGCCGACGACGACTAGTTAAGCCCGCGCATGACAGACCCTGCCCTTCTTTCCCGCATTCACGACGTCGCCATCATCGGTGGCGGCATCAATGGTGCCGGCATCGCACGCGATGCCAGCGGCCGCGGCCTGACCGTGGCGCTGATCGAAGCCCATGATCTGGGCGGCGCAACCTCGAGCGCATCGACCAAGCTGATCCATGGCGGGCTGCGCTATCTCGAATTCTATGCCTTCGGGCTGGTCAGGAAGGCGCTCGCCGAGCGCGAGGTGCTGCTCGACATCGCCCCGCAGATCAGTTGGCCGCAAAGCTTCGTGCTGCCGCATTCGCCTGGCGACCGGCCCGAATGGATGCTGCGCGCCGGGCTATTCCTCTACGACAACCTCGCCCGCCGCAAGATCGTGCCGGGGTCGGCGCGCATCGATTTGCGGCAGGACCGCGCCGGGCGGGCGCTGGCACCACAATTCACCCGCGCCTTTCGCTATTGGGATGGCTGGGTCGATGATGCCCGGCTGGTCATCGCCAATCTGCAGGATGCGCGGGACAAGGGCGCGCTGATCCTGCCGCGTACCCGCGTGGTCCGTGCTGAATTCGATGGCGAGTTGTGGACGCTCCAGCTTGGCGATGGCACCAGCCTGAAGGCCCGGCGCATCGTCAACGCCGCCGGCCCCTGGGCCTCCGACGTGGCGCGCACCGTGCTCGGCCGCAACGATGCCCCGGCACTGCGGCTGGTGCAGGGTTCGCACATCATCACCAAGCGCGTCCATCTCGGCCGCGACGCCTTCATGTTCCAGCAGCCCGATGGCCGCATCATCTTCGTCATCCCCTATGAGCGCGACTATTCGCTGATCGGCACGACCGAGCGCGACATCGCCACCCCCGAAGCCGCCGCGATCACGCCGGAGGAGAGCGATTACCTGCTCGCTGCCGCCAATCGCTACCTGTCGCGGCCGCTGAATCGCGCCGATATCGTCCACAGCTTTGCCGGTGTCCGCCCGCTGATCCTCGAACAGGGCAAGGGCGATCGCGAAACGACGCGCGATTATCGGCTGGTCGAACATGATGGCGTGCCGGCGATGACCGTGGTGGGCGGCAAGATCACCACCTATCGCGTGCTCGCCGAAGACGTGTTGAAGCGCATCGCGCCGAAATCGAAGCCGTGGACGGCAACGGCCCCCCTGCCCGGCGGCGCGGTCGAAAAGCTCAGCGGCGAAACCGGGCAACAGGCGTTCAAGCGCTGGCTCGACAATCTTGTCGCCGCCCAAGAAAATTATGATCCCAATCTGGTGCGCCGCCTGGCGCTGACGCTGGGCACCGCCGCCGAGCCGCTGCTGAATGCCGGCCTTGGCGCCAATATCGGCGGGATGTTCGAAGCCGAGCTCGACCATTATGTCCGCAACGAATGGGCGGTGTGCGCCGATGACGTGCTGTGGCGCCGCACCAAGATGGGGCTGCATATCGGCAATGCCGGCAAGGCCGATGTGGCGCGCTGGTTCGGCGAGGCACCGGGGCCGACCGAACCCGAACCGCCGCTGACCCATCGTTTCGCCACCCCGGGGGGCTGACACGGTGCGGCCCGAACCGGGCGCCGGCGTGTTTAAGCCCGAACCGGGCCTGGCCGGCGAACGCTGGCGCCCGCAAGCCGCTGTCGAACTGGCGCCGATGCCGGTGTCGCGGCGGCTGGTGGCGTTTATCATCGTCGTCGGCATCCATGCGTTGCTGGCGCTGATGCTGCTCACCCTCGCGCCCGAATTCGCCAAGATGGCGGCTTCGCCCAAGCTGTTCGAAGCCATTTCGATCAGCGAGCCGACTCCGGAACCCGCCGAAAAGCCGCAACAGGCCGCCAAGGCCGCGCCGAAATCGGCGGCACCTGTTGCCAAGGCGCCGCCGGTCGATGTTACCGACACGCCTGAAACGCGGCCGTTCAGCGTGCATCTGTTCGAAGCGATCGACATCACCAAGCTGCCCAACCGCCGCGACGAACTCGCCAACGCCGACGCAAGCGTCAGCGAGGGCAGCGGCCGCAGCGACAGTGTCGCGGTCTCTGGCCCCGGTGGCGGCCCGAAAGGTGAAACGCTTTATCAGGCCGAATGGCAGCGCGAGCCGACCAATGCCGAGCTGAATTACTATCTGCCGCGCGGCGCGCCGCGCAACAGTTGGGCGGTGATCGCCTGCCGCACCGTCGAACGCTTCCGCGTCGATGATTGCGTCGCCATCGGCGAAGGCCCGGCCGGATCGGGCATGGGCGAGGCCATCCGCCAGGCGGCATGGCAGTTCCGCGTGCTGCCGCCGCGCATCAATGGCCGTCCGCAAATCGGCAGCTGGGTGCGGATCAGGATCAGCTTTACCGAAGAACCCGAAGACAAACCGTAGCGGATCAGCCGAGGCCGGCCTCGGCCAGGCATTCCGCAAACACCGCCGCTTCGACATTGCCGCCCGACAGGATGACGATGACCGTCTTGCCGGCGATATCGGCGCGCCCCGACAGCGCCGCCGCCAGCGCCACGGCGCCGCCGGGTTCGACGACGAGCTTGAGTTCCCTAAAGGCAAAGGCGACGGCGCGCGCCGCTTCGGCCTCGCTTACCGCCATCGCCGTCGCGCCATGGGCACGCAGGGTGGCGAAGGTAAGCGGCGCCATCTTGAGCGTCTGGAGCGCGTCACAACGCGTCGGCCCGGGGTTTTCCACCGGCACGATGACCCCGCCCGCGAGGCTGCGCACGACATCGTCATAGCCTTCGGGTTCGACGGCGATCACCGGCAACTGCGACCCGGCAGCAAAGCCACTCGCCAACCCGCCGCCGCCGCAGCAGACGATGGCGAGATCGGCGGTGACCCCTTGCGCCTTCAGATCGGCCACGGCCTCGCGCCCGGCGGTGCCCTGCCCGGCGATGACATAGGGGTCGTTGAACGGCGGCACCACCACGGCGCCGCGTGTCGCCGCGATACCGGCGGCGATCGCGTCGCGATCCTCGGTCAGCCGGTCATAGAAAACGACCTCGGCGCCATGGCCGCGGGTACGCTCGACCTTTATCGCCGGGGCATCGCTCGGCATCACGATGACGGCAAGCATGCCGAGCAGTTTTGCCGCCAGCGCCACGCCCTGCGCATGATTGCCCGACGAGAAGGCCACCACCCCGCCAGCGCGCTGATCGACCGGAATCGCCGACAAGCGGTTGTAGGCGCCGCGGAACTTGAACGAGCCGGTGCGTTGCAGATTCTCGGGTTTGAGGAATATCCGCGCGCCGGTTGCGGCATCCAGCGCGTCCGACCGCAGCAGCGGCGTATGCACCGCCACACCGGCGATGCGCGCCGCCGCAGTCACGATATCGTCATGTACGACGGTGGAAGTCATTGAAAAATGGCCTTTTCCAGTTTCAAACAGGCTATAGGCAAGCCTTTGAAAGGCCAAGCGAAAACATCATTTTTTCGTGTAACAAAAAACTGCTTTACACGTTGGCAACACGACCCTAGATACGCCCTCCGCTGCCCCATGGGACTTCCACCGCAAGGCAGCTTTGGTGCCGGCCTTCTCCGGCAACTTTGCTCACCCTGGAGGTCCCTTGAATTGCACGAAAACCATAACGCGCTGGGGGTAGCGCTCGGCCACAAGCCGACACAACCCGTCACACTGGTTCGCCCGCACGCCGCGCACCGCGCTGCCCGTTATTTCCTCGAGAAATTTCCGGGTACGTCGATGTACGCAGTTAAGGCCAATCCCTCCCCCGACCTCATCCGGTCGTTGTGGGATGCCGGAATCACGACCTTCGACGTCGCCTCGATTGCCGAGGTGCGGCTGGTACGTGGCCTGCTGCCCAAGGCAACCCTGTGCTTCATGCACCCGATCAAGGGTGAGGAAGCCATTGCCGAGGCGTATCACGTCCATGGCGTGCGCACCTTCAGCCTCGATTCGCTGACCGAGCTCGACAAGATCGTCGTGGCCACCCGCCGCGATGGTGTCGATGCCACCGACCTGACGCTGTGCGTCAGGCTGCGCGTGTCGTCGTCGCACTCGATGCTCAGCCTGGCGTCGAAGTTCGGCGTTGCCGCCGATGAAGCCGCGCCGTTGCTGATGGCCACCCGCCAGGTCGCCGATGCGCTCGGCATCTGCTTCCACGTCGGTTCGCAGGCGATGAGCCCGCAGGCCTATGCCGAAGCACTGGCGCAGGTGCGCGTTGCCATCGTCGGCGCCGGCGTCACGGTCGATGTCGTCGATGTCGGCGGCGGTTTCCCGTCGGTCTATCCGGGCATGGAACCCGGTGCGCTCGATGCCTATTTCGATGTCATCAGCCGCGCTTATGAATCGCTGCCCATCAGCTACTCCGCTGAACTGTGGTGCGAGCCGGGCCGGGCCTTGTCGGCGGAATATGCCAGCGTGCTGGTCCGCGTCGAAGCCCGCAAGGACGATGTGCTCTACATCAACGACGGTGCCTATGGCGCCTTGTTCGATGCGGCGCATATCGACTGGCGCTTCCCGGTCGCGCTGGTGCGTGAAACCGAATCACGTGCCAAGCCGATGGGTTTCAGCTTTTACGGCCCGACCTGCGACGACATGGATTTCATGCGCGGGCCGTTCGAACTGCCGGCCGATATCAAGGCCGGCGACTATGTCGAAATCGGCATGCTCGGCGCCTATGGCTCGGCGATGCGCACCGGCTTCAACGGCTTCACCGCCGGGGCCACTGTTATCGCCCGCGATGAACCGATGGACACAGTGTATGGTGTCACGGAAGAGTCGCCGTCGCGCGTTATCAGCATCCGCTAATCCCTGCCCCGGCCCGCGTGCCGGGGCAGTTCAAAACCCGCTCGGCGCCGGAATGATCCGGCCGCGGGCGACGCTGTTGCCAGCGTCGTGCCAGTGACACGCCACTGGAGGCACTTTCATGACTGACCAGATCAACCGCCAGCGCAAGGCCGAGCTGCTTTCGACGCTTGTCGAGCATATCGACATCAAGAGCTTCGATGCCCGCCCGATCATCGACGGCATGGCCAAGATGAGCTTCACCTCGCGTGATCTCGCCCGCGCCACCGACATCTACAACCAGATGTTGCAGGACCCCGATTGCTCGATCTTCCTGGTCATCGCCGGGTCGACCAGCGCCGGTGGCTGCATGGATCTTTATGCCGAGCTGCTCGCCAACAACATGATCGATGGCATCGTCGCCACCGGCGCCAGCATCGTCGACATGGATTTCTTCGAAGGCCTTGGCCACAAGCATTACCAGGCGCTCGAAGTGCCCGATGACGACACGCTGCGCTCGCTGCTCATCGATCGCATCTACGACACCTATATCGATGAAGAGCAACTGCAGGATTGCGACCACACGATCCTCGAGATCGCCAATAGCCTCGAGCCCAAGGCCTATTCGAGCCGTGCCTTCATCCGCGAGATGGGCAAGTATCTCGCCGAGCATGGCAAGAAGGCCAACAGCCTCGTCAAGCTGGCGTATGAGCACGACGTGCCGATCTTCTGCCCGGCGTTCGTCGACAGCTCGGCTGGCTTCGGTCTCGTCAAGCACCAGGTCGACCGCGCCAAGGAAGGCAAGCCATACATGGTGCTCGACGCCATCGCCGACTTCCGCGAACTGACCGACATCAAGATCAAGGCCGGCACCACGGGCCTGCTCATGATCGGCGGCGGCGTGCCGAAGAACTTCATCCAGGACACTGTCGTTTGCGCCGAGATCCTCGGTCACGACGATGTACAGGTGCACAAATATGCCGTGCAGATCACCGTCGCCGATGTGCGCGACGGCGCCTGCTCGTCGTCGACGCTGCAGGAGGCCGCCAGCTGGGGGAAGGTCAACACCGGCATCGAGCAGATGGTCTTTGCCGAAGCCGGCAGCGTGATGCCGCTGCTCGCGTCGGACGCCTACCATCGCGGCTATTGGAAGACCCGTGCCAAGCGCGCCTGGGGCAAGATGTTCGCCTAAATCGATCCACCTCTCCCCTTGAGGGAGAGGTCGGACTCGCAAAGCGAGCCGGGAGAGGGGTAACGCCCTCCCCCATTTGACACTGCCAATCAGAAGAATAGACCCTCCGTTCACGAACGGGGGGTCTTTTCACATGCACAGTCCAATTCTCGCGCCGGTCGTCGTTCTCGTCGGCTGGACGCTCGTCATGCTCGTCTGGGCCGTCATCGCCCGCTTTCCCGAATTGAAGCGGATCGGTGCCGACATGAAAACCGTACGCGGCAGCAAGCCCGGCGGCCTTGATGGTATCGTCGCCGACGGTGCCCAATGGAAGATGCACAATTACAATCACCTCGTCGAACAGCCGGTGCTGTTCTACGCGATCTGCGGGGTGCTGGCGCTCGCGGAAGCCGGCGGCGGCTTCAATGCGCAACTGGCCTGGGGCTAT
>JBILPK010000295.1:0-3307 GCA_044373875.1 Polymorphobacter sp. | reverse complement strand
GGAAAGTTCTTCAAGGAAGCTTTTGGCAGGCGCATGAAAGGGGGAAGCCGCCGAGTAGCTGTAGAGCAGGATGTTGGCGTCGATGGAGATCATGGCAGTTGGAGAATCGGTTCCGCATCCTGGAAGGCGGCGGCGCGCAATTGCTCGGGGCTGAGGCCTTGCCAACCCACCGCCGCCGAGACGGGCGGTGTCCATGGCGTGGCAGGCGAAACAGGGTCCGCATCATAGACTTCCAGCAAAAGCTCGGCACCGCGGCGGAAGGTTTCGGCGAGCGACCATTCGCGGGCCTTGGCGAAGGACTTGATTTCGCGAAAGAGCTCCTCCGGGACTTGAATTTGCGTCTTTGTCATGCCGGAAATTTTACGGTGCCATGGATTTGATGTCAAAGCGGGAGTTGGAAGCTGATGGGACGACGAAGACGATTCGGTCCGGCGATCAGCGGTTGGTCTTCACCAAGTCTTCGAGGTCGGCCTTATCCATCGCCCGTTTCGGTGTGAAGCGATCATTGGAAAGATAGGCTACCAAAGATGACCGCATTTGCCGGGCGACAGGGCGATTTTTCAAATCGGAATCGAGATCGAAGGAACAGGCGATGAGTTTCCCTTGTCCCACCTTCGCCTCGAAGACGTAGCCGAGTTTCCGGTGGGTCACCCAGTCATCGATGAGCTGGACGACGGGGCGGAGGTCGTGGTGCCGGGTGAGGATGAACGGGCGGGCGTCCTTCTGAAGTTCCCACCATTGCCAGTTCGAATGGAAATCGGTGGGGAATGCCGCGAGCGCGGGATGCTTGGGATCGCAGAGGATGCCCAACGTGTGTGGTGGTTGCCAATCCGTCCATGCGGTGTTCCAGAAGATGGTGGAGAAACCGGCGGTGAGGGGTCGGGTCAGGTCGTCCTTCACATCGGCGGCGGTCGGCATCCATAGCACGCTCTTGCCTTGGTTCAATGCCGTCAGCGCCTCGTCGAGCGAGCGGGTGATGGTCACGTTCGGGGGCGCAGCGGGTGTTTCCCGGGGATAGACGAAGATGCTCCAGTCGTTGGAAAATTTCTGACCCCGCGCGCCGACAGTGAGCTTGAGCTGCGCGGGTGCCTGGACTTTGCCTAACATTACTTGAATGCTTCCGAGATCACGGAGTCCACCCGCGGCAACATCGCGGACCGGCAGCGTTCCTTCGGCGACAACGGATTCTCTGTCTGTTAGTCTCCAGGTGGCCTCCATTCCCTTGAAATCCGCAGGACCGAAGTGGCACAGCTGAAGCTCCGCTTCCAACGTCTCATTCGTTTGCAAGATCATTTTTTTCAGCTTGGCGAGCGGCACGACCGGCCCGGCGAAGCGCGCGTATTCGTCCGCTGTGACATAGCCCTTGGAATCCCAGAAAGCATCAAGCACGCCGACGAGCGCTGTGCCCTGCCCCGGGAAATCGTGGAGATCCAGCAATTGAAATCCACCGAAAGCCTGCGTGCGCATCGCGGCTTCGATGTCGTGTTTGTAGCACAGCGTCTGAAGTTTTCCGGATGCCATGAGGAAGTCCTTCGCCTGCGGCAACAAGCCATTGCGTTTGGCCATCTCCTGCAAGACCTCGAAGTTCTTCGCTTTGAAAAACCCGGTGTATTTCGGGATTTCCCCGAAGTTCGGATACGCGCACCATTGCCCGATCTCATGCGATACGAGCGGTGCGCCGGAATGGGTTTTCACAGGGTCAGACCAATCGAAGTCCGTGCGGGGTGGCTCGGCGTTGATGATGGATTTCATGCCCTCCCCCCAGTGCTGGATGCGCGGTTCCTGCACGTTGTGGTAATCACTTCCCGCCATGAGCGGCCAACCGGCAGCCGTGGTCCAGAAGCGTCGGGCATCCTTCGCTTTCCAGCGGGCCACCCATTCTTGTAGCCATTTCTTATGGTTCGGGCCGGCAGGCTCGTTGCCGTATGCCATCATCAGAAACGAAGGATGATTGCCGTATGCCCGGATCATACGGGTGGTCTCATCGTCGATCCACGCATCGAGCAATTTGCCGCTGCCGATGTTAGCACCTTGGTTCGCCCAGGAGGAAGCCTCGACCTGATAGTAAAACCCGGCCTCGTCCGCTGCGATGAAAGCAGCCTTGGGCGGACACCACGAGTGGAAGCGGATGTGGTTCAGCCCATGCGCCTTGCAGATTTTCACGATCCTCCGCCACGCATCAAGACCGGTAGGCGGATAGCCTGTGAGAGGGAAGATGGCGCACTCCAATGTGCCCCGCAGGAAAATCGGCACGCCGTTGATGGCGAGTCGCCCGTCTTTTCTGCTCAGATCCCGGAAGCCGAAGGTCTCGCTGCGGAGATCTTTTCCGGACGGGGATTCCAGCGTGATTTCCGCGTTGTAGAGATGTGGGGTGAATTCATTCCATACGCGTGGCTCGCGGTCCATGGGAACGGTCAACTCCGCCCTGCCATCGATGAGATCCGCACTAACGGACGCGCTTTCGAAATGATCGCGCAAGGGGCCGAGATATCCAACCTTCGCAGTGACCTTGCCCTGCTGGTTTCCATTCGCGGTCACGATCACTTTCACGGATTTCTCCGCGTGTGATGCCTCGATCCGCGCCTCTTCCACACGCAACGCGGCGACCGCACGCAGCTCGATCTTTCCGACCACGCCATTCCAATTCCCCTGCGTGTGATCGGTCATACTATGGGACAGAGGACCCGGGTCCACATCGACGATGCGGTTGTCGATGCGCAACGTGAGCGAATGTTTGCCGGGCGGCAGCACGCCGAGATCGTACTCGTGCGGCGTGCCCAGCGAGTTGCTTTTGCCAATCTGCCTGCCATTCACCCAGGCGATGCTCTGCCAGTGGACCCGCTCGAGGTGCAACAGCGCGTGCTTGCCCTGCCAGTCGACGGGAATTCCGATCTCTTTCTGATACCAAGCCGGACCGACATAGCGTAGCGGCGGCTGGAGGAAGAACGGGATCTTGAAATTGTCAGCCGCCTGCCACTCCTTGAACAAATCCCGATGTTTCCAACCGACGCCTGTCCACTGGGTGGCCATCGAGGGCTTTTCTCCAAATCCCTGCGCGGCAACCTGGCCGGGAAGCTGAATGTTCTTGGGAAACTCCCACTGCGCGGGCGTGGCGGTTAGGCCGGCATCCGGTAGATCGGGCGCGAACTTCCACGTGCCCGATAGATCGATGGATTCAACGGCGTGAAGCACAGTCGCGCCGAGCAGGGTGATCAACAGTGGTTTCATAAGTTGCAGGCCGTGGTTATTCATGCCGGAGCGCCTCGATGGGATCGAGTCCGGCGGCGCGGCGGGCGGGCATGAAGCC
>JBILPK010000024.1:0-29151 GCA_044373875.1 Polymorphobacter sp. | reverse complement strand
CACCAAATCAGTAGGTTAAGCTACGCTCGCCAACCCAGAATGGCCCGTCTGATGAATAATCCGGGCTAGCTCGGGCTTGTTGACGGCCGAGGTTTCGCTTCTGAACGCAGGCGCGATGTCAGACTATTCCGGCGCTGTTTGGGTCTTTCCCAAATATTTCCCGCGTGTTTGGCCGTTCGACTTGCTTGTCGGCTGTCGAGCGCTGATGTTCGAATCAGACCCGCGTATTGATCTAACGTGGACGCAATCGAAGCTGGTAATTGAGCATGATCCCTTTGCTTACCCAGCTACGAAGTTGAACCGCTGCTACGGACGAGCCATCACGTTCCGCGAGCGGATCCCATAAAGGCGGCTTCCCACTAATTCGCGTCATTCGCTGACCCATCGAGCCAGGCACCAAACGTCAGATTTTGACCACTAGCGTCGGTTGCAGTTTGGCAGCAGCGGCTCTCTCTCTCCTGCGCGAGCGGAGCGCTTCGCCACCACTATGAACGACGCTGGACATTTATCACCAAATAGGTTATTGAGGAGCGAATTTTGCTCTTTGACATCGTGAGAACCCGCCGCATCTTCGACAAGATATATCTTGGTCGCCGCAAACTGCGTTCGGCGTGACTTTCGTGACTTTCTTAATATCCGGTAATCCTTGCACGGCGACCAACAGCAGCCGGACCCGATCGCATTCGACGTGCAGCAACCCACTCATCCCGAACGGATCAGGCGTTTCAACCTAACGGCTATCACGTCCGGGTCGTGACAATCCTGGCCCCCTCCCCTACATCGCGCTGATGACGGCGCGATCGTTCCTGAAGATGCACGGCCTTGGCAATGATTTCATTGTCTTCGATGCGCGTGAAGCGCCGCTGGCGATGACCCCGGCGCTGGCGCGCGCGCTTGCCGATCGTCACACCGGCATCGGCTGTGACCAGTTGATCGTTATTGGTCCGGGCCGCAGCGCCGATGCCGTGACCGCCGCTTTCTGGAACCATGATGGCAGCGAATCCGCCGCCTGTGGCAATGGCAGCCGCGCGGTCGCGGCGCTGGTCGGCGGCGCGATCACCATACAAACCGCTGGCGGCACCCTGAATGCCGAAGCGGCGGCCGATGGCGCGACCGTCGACATGGGGGCGCCGCGCTTCGACTGGGAGGCGATCCCGCTCGCCTATCCGATGGACACGCGCACCCTGCCCTTGGCCTGGGATGAATTGACCGAACCCGGCGCCGCCAATGTCGGCAATCCGCATGTCGTGTTCTTCGTTGCCGATCCTTATGCCGTGCCGCTCGAAACACTCGGGCCGCGCATCGAAACCGACCCGGTGTTTCCCGATCGCATCAATGTCGGTGTCGCTTCCATGCCGGCGCGCGATCGCATGATCCTGCGCGTCTGGGAACGCGGCGCCGGGTTGACCCGCGCCTGCGGCACCGGTGCCGTTGCCGCGGTTGCGGTGGCGCAGCGCCGTGGTCTTGCCGACGCCCGCGTTACCGTCACCCTGCCCGGCGGCGACCTGGTCATCACCCGCGCCGACAATGGCCATCTGTTGATGGCCGGCCCTGCCACCCTCGCCTTTACCGGCAGCATCGATCTGGAGCGTTTCGCATGAGCTGGTTCGACCGGCTGAAGACGGGCCTGACCCGTTCGACCGCGCGGCTTGGCGACAGTCTCGCCGGCCTCGCCACCGGCACCCTGCCGCTCGACGCCGAACGGCTCGACGAAATCGAGGAAGCGCTGATCGCCGCCGATCTCGGCCCCGCCGTCGCCGGCCGCATCCGGGCGCGGCTGGCGGATGCCAAGTTCGCCAAGGGGATCGACGAAGCCGGGCTGAAAGCCGCGGTTGCCGCCGAAGTCACCGCCGTGCTGGCGCCGGTTGCCAAGCCGCTCGCCGTCACCGCCTTTCCGCGGCCGCACGTCATCCTCGTTGTCGGCGTCAACGGCTCGGGCAAGACGACGACGATCGCCAAGCTGGCGCGGCGCTTCACCGAACAGGATTACACGGTGATGCTCGCCGCCGGCGACACGTTCCGCGCCGCCGCCATTGCCCAGTTGAAGATCTGGGCCGAACGCATCGGCGTGCCGGTCGTGTCGGGCGAACAGGGCGCCGATGCGCCGGGGCTGGCCTATGAAGCGCTGAAGCAGGCGCGCGAGGCGGGCACCGACGTGCTGATCATCGACACCGCCGGGCGCCTGCAGAACAAGGCCGGATTGATGGACGAGCTCGCCAAGATGCGGCGCGTGCTGCAGAAACTCAGCCCGGCGGCACCGCATGATACCATTCTCGTCCTCGATGCGACGACCGGCCAGAATGCCCTCAATCAGATCGAGGTCTTCGGCGCGGTCGCCAAGATTACCGGGCTGGTGATGACCAAGCTCGACGGTTCGGCGCGCGGCGGCGTATTGGTGGCGGCGGCGGAGAAATTCCGGCTGCCGATCCATGCCGTGGGCGTGGGCGAAGGCATGGACGACCTGCGGCCCTTCGCGGCGGAAGATTTCGGGCGGGCGCTGGTCGGGGAATAGCGGCGGCGCTACCCTGATTATCAGGTCGCGCTCGCCCGCCAAACCGCGCACTATGCTGGCGTCTCACAAGGAACGCCGCCCATGGATTTCGACCTGCCGCCCGAACTCGTTGCCTATCTCGCCGAACTCGATGCCTTCATCGAGGCCGAGATCAAGCCGATCGAGAACCGCGACGACAATATCCGCTTCTTCGATCATCGCCGTGAACATGCCCGCACCGATTGGGACAATGGCGGCCTGCCGCGTGTCGAATGGGAAGATCTGCTCGCCGAGGCGCGTACCGTCGCTGACAAGGCCGGCCATTATCGCTTCGCCTGGCCCGAAAGCATGGGCGGCAAGGGTGGCAGCAACCTCGCCATGGCGGTCATCCGCGAACATCTGGCGGCGCGCGGCCTCGGCCTCCACAATGATTTGCAGAACGAACATTCGATCGTCGGCAACAACCCCTTCATCCTGTTGTTCAAGGAATTCGCCACTCCCGAACAATATGCCCGCGATGGCGAGGCGGTGATGTCGGGCGCCATGCGCACCGTCTTCGGCCTGACCGAGCCCAACCATGGCAGCGACGCGACCTTCATGGAGACCGTCGCCGTGCCGGAAACGCGCGACGGCGTCGACGGCTGGCTGATCAACGGCGAGAAGATGTGGTCGACGGGCATGCATGTCGCCACCCACGCCATGGTTTTTGCGCGCACATCGGGCAAGGTCGGCGATGCCACCGGCATCACCTGCTTCATCGTGCCGGCCCAAGCCGAAGGCGTGAAGGTCGAGGAATATCTCTGGACCTTCAACATGCCGACCGATCACCCGCGCGTCAGCTTCACGAACGTCTGGGTGCCGCACGACAGTTTCTGGGGCCAGATCGACCGCGGGCTCGGCATCGGGCAAAGCTTCGTCCACCAGAACCGCATCCGCCAGGCGGCCTCATCACTGGGCGCCGCGCATTTCTGCATCGAGGAATCGGTGCGCTATGCCCGCACCCGCAAGCCTTTCGGCAAGCCGCTGTCCGACAACCAGGCTATCCAGTGGCCGCTGGTCGAACTGGCCACGCAGGTCGAGATGCTGCGACTGCTCATCCGCAAGACCGCATGGCAGATGGACCGGATGGAGCACAAGGCCGTCGAACGCGAACTTTCGGACAAGGTCAGCATGTGCAACTATTGGGCCAACCGCCTCGTCTGCGAAGCCGCTGACCGCGCGATGCAGGTGCACGGCGGCATCGGCTATTCGCGCCACAAGCCGTTCGAGCACATCTATCGCCACCACCGCCGCTATCGCATCACCGAAGGCGCCGAGGAAATCCAGATCCGCAAGGTCGCTGCCTTTCTGTTCGGCTATCTGGGGCCGCGGCGAGCGGCGTTCCGGGACCTTTAGCGCAGCAGTCGGCGCCGGCGTTCCGGCCCCCCATAGCCGACCCGTGGCTCGCGACGATCAAATCCGCCGGGTGGGGTGACGATGTTGCGGATGACCTGTTCGGCCGAAACAATGGCGGCCGGCAGGGCGTCGGCGCCAACCGCGTGGCAGAAGAAATAGCCCTGGGCACAATCGATTCCGGCGCGCAGCGCCATGGTCAGGTCATCGGCCGTCTCGATGCCTTCGGCCGTGACCGTCAGCCCCATGTTGCGGCCCAGCATGGCGGCGGCACTGAACACACTGGCGGCGGCGGCATCCGCCGTGCTGCCGGTTATCAGCGTTCCCGAAATCTTCAATTCGTCGAGCGGTAGCCGCCGCAGGCGATCGAGCGAGGAGAAGCCGGCGCCGAAATCGTCCATCGCGACCCGAATGCCCATGGCGCGCAGGCGCTGCATCGATTCCAGACCGGCCGACATGTCGGTCATCAGCGATGTCTCTGTAATTTCCACCACCAGGCGTGTCGGCGGCAAGCCGGCGGTGGCGAGCGCATCGGCCAGTTCGGGCGCCAGCGTGCTGCCTTGCATGTCGAGAGCCGAGACGTTGATCCACAACGATACGGGCAACGGCTGCCGCGCTGCAACGGCCGCCGCCTGCGCGACGATGACCCGGCGCAGATCGATAAGCAGCCCCTTGTTGTGGGCGGTGCGGATCAGGCGTTCGGTGCTGATGCGCTCCTCGCCATCATCCTGCCAGCGCGCCAGCGCCTCGATGCCCGAGACCCGCCGGGTACGCAGGTCGATGATCGGCTGATAGGCGACATCGACCCGCCCGCCGCGAATGGCCGCCGAAACGCGCACTTCGGTGCTCGATCGCTCCTCGGCTTCACTGAGCAACCGGGGCTCGAACACCATGATTGGCCGGCCCGGGCCACGCTTGGCCGACAACAGCGCCAGATCGGCGGCGCGCATCAGGTCGAAAGCTAACGGCGCCACATCGGGAACTTGGGCGATGCCTGCCGCCAGTTCGATGTTGAGAACGATATCGCCCATGGTGAGCGGCTGGACCGTGGTGCTCGCCAAGGCTTCGGCGACACGCACAGCGGCCGCGTCATCGGCACTATCGACCAGCACCGCAAACTCATCGCCCCCGAGCCGCGCGACGAACAAGCCCGGCAATGCGGTCCGCAGTCGCAACGCCATGGCAGCAATCACCCGATCACCGGTCGAATGGCCATAACGATCGTTGACCAGCTTGAAATCATCGAGATCGACCAGGATCAACGAGAAGGGATTGGCCTCGACATCCTCGCGCCCGCACCGCTCATCGAGTTCTTCCATGAAGGCCCGGCGGTTTGGCAGGCCCGACAAGGTGCAGCGCCGCGCCTCGCGGTTGAGTTCGGCCAGCGCTGCACGCTCGCCTGTCGTGTCGCGCATGACCACTACCCAGCCCTTGTCGGGGATCGATTGGGCCTGGACATCGATGACCCGTTCATCGGCAAGCCGGATTACGGTATCGAAGGGCTGCGCTGCGCAGCGCAAGACCGCGGCGCGTTCTAGAAAGGCCTCGCGCGCTGCCGGGGTCGCCAGTCCGATATTGGGCGCATTGGCCATGACCTGGCCGAAATTGGCTGCCGTTGGTAACGCCGCATCGTCATAGCCGAGCAGCGCGCGGCACCGATCGTTCATCACCACGACCCTGTCTTCACGATCCAGCATCACGAGCCCGTGTGGCAGATGCACCATGGCCGCTTCCATGCGAGCACGTTCGGCGCGTTGTTCATCGCGCGCCATAATCGATTCGATCTGCACCAGATAGGCCTTGCGCGCTGTCACGGTGCTGATCAGGGCGTAAGTGGCGATACCGAGGGCTGCCGCCATCGCGGTCCAACCATCGAGATGAATGAGAAAGGCTGCTACCGACGGCACGGCGATGCACAATGCCTCGATGGCAACAATGACGGGCCGGCTCGCCCCGGCGCCATTGGTTATGCCAAGGGTAGCGATGGCGACACCGAACGCCAGCAAATGCATTTCGGGTCGAACCGCACCGGTGAGCACCAGAAACGTCATGCCGCCAACGCCGGTTCCCACAAGGACCGTTGAAAGCGAGAAGCTCAGTTCCAGTTTTTCAATCAGTTGCAGGTCGAAACTACGATGGTTGCGGGCGACACCGACACAGCCGGCGCCAAGCAGGAAACCCACCGCAGCCACAGCAACCATGACCAGCGGCAGGATGCCGCCAAGATCGAATGCAAGCCCGAGTTCTATTCCCGTACAGACAAGGCCACCCACAATAATCGGCCAGAAAAATGACCCCAATCCATTTATGAACAAACCACGAAGATGTGGCGGCAACGGATCATCAAGCACATGCCGCAATCCCGACGAGACGGAAGCAGTCCGGCTGTCCTCGTTCCCCAAGCTATCGCTCAAATCGGCCATAATCATAGTCTAATCTGCCGTCCTGAAACTGTCCATCGCCCCCGGGCACAAAGGTGACTGCCCGGCGAGGTGCAATTCAGCCGTGAGGTTTCTCAATATTTCGTTAAAACTTGTTTAACGCGCGACTGGTCCAGCCATGCTTGACACCCTTCGTACCCTCACCTAATGCCACCATGTCCCCGAATTCGGGGGGCGCGCGTCCACGGATGCACGCCGGCCGGCGAGTTTTCGCCCGCCGGCGTAATTTCGTTTGGAGAGGGTTAAGCTTGTTCGACAGCCTTTCAGAACGCCTTGGCAGCGTATTCGAGAAACTCCGGGGGCGCGGTGCGCTGACCGAACTCGATGTGCGTGCGGCCATGCGGGAGGTGCGCATCGCGCTGCTCGAGGCCGATGTCGCGCTGCCGGTCGTCAAGCAGTTCGTCGATGATGTCACCGCCCGTGCCATCGGCGCTGAAGTCACGCGCTCGGTCACCCCGGGGCAGCAGGTCGTCAAGATCGTCAATGACGCGCTTGTCGAGTTGCTGGGCAGCGAAGCCGCCGGGCTGAATATCGATGTGACGCCGCCGGCGGTCATCATGATGGTAGGCCTGCAAGGCTCGGGCAAAACGACGACGACGGCCAAGCTTGCCAAGTACCTGACCGAAAAGCGCGCCAAGAAGGTGTTGATGGCGTCGCTCGACGTGGCGCGGCCGGCAGCGCAGGAACAGTTGCGCGTGCTCGGCGAACAGACCGGTGTCGCCACCCTGCCGATCATCGCCGGGCAACAGCCCGTCGCCATTGCCGAACGCGCCCGCCAGTCGGCGTTGCTGCAGGGCTTTGATGTCGTGTTGCTCGATACCGCCGGGCGCCTGAACGTCGATGTCGCGCTGATGGCCGAAATGGCAGCGATCGCCACCGCCACACGGCCGGATGAAATCCTGCTCGTCGTCGATGCGCTGACCGGCCAGGACGCGGTCAATGTCGCGACGGCCTTCAAGACCGAAGTCGCGCTGACCGGCGTCGTGCTGACCCGCATGGACGGCGATGCCCGCGGCGGCGCGGCGCTCAGCATGCGCGCCGTCACCGAACGGCCGATCAAGTTCGCCGGCACCGGCGAAAAGCTCGACATGCTCGAAGCCTTCGATCCACAACGGGTCGCCGGGCGCATCCTCGGCATGGGCGATATCGTCGGTCTCGTCGAACGCGCCGCCGCCAATATCGAACAAGCCGACGCCGAAAAAATGGCGGCCAAGCTCGCCAAGGGCCAGTTCGATTTCGACGATCTGCGCAGCCAGTTGCGCCAGATGAAGGCGATGGGCGGCCTCGGCGCGCTGGCCGGCATGATCCCCGGCATGGCCGCCGCCAAAAAGGCGATGGACAGCGGTGCCGTCGATGAAAAGGCGCTCGGGCGTATGGAGGCGATCATCTGTTCGATGACTCCCAAGGAGCGCACCAAGCCCGAGATTCTGACCGCAAAGCGCAAGATCCGCATTGCCAAGGGTGCCGGCACGACGGTGCAGGAAGTCAACAAGGTCATCAAGATGCAGCTGGAAATGGCCAATGCCATGAAGCGCCTACGCAAGATGGGCGGCATGAAGGGCATGGCATCGATGATGGCCAAGATGGGCGGAGGCGGCGGCGGTCTGGGCGGGCTTGGCGGCCTGCTCGGCGGCGGCGGCGCCCTGCCCCCCGGTTTCGACAAGTTCACCAAACGCTAGATTTCAACGAAGGAAGACAAGACAATGGCATTGGCAATTCGCCTCGCACGTGGCGGCATGAAAAAGCGCCCCTACTACCGCATCGTCGTCACGGATTCGCGCAACGCGCGCGACGGCAAGTTCATCGAAAAGATCGGCACCTACAACCCGCTGCTGCCCAAGGATTCGGCCGACCGCATCCGCCTCGACAGCGAGCGCGCTGCGCATTGGCTGTCGGTCGGCGCCCAGCCGTCGGACCGCGTTGCCCGCTTCCTCGATGCCGCTGGCGTGCGGACCCGTGAAGCGCGTGTCAACCTGAAGAAGGGTGAACCCGGCGACAAGGCCAAGGAACGTGCCCAGGTCGCTGCAGACAAGATCGCCGAAGCCGAAGCGGCTGCCGCCCAGGCGATCGTCGACGCCAAGGAAGCGGCCGAGGCAGCTGCCGCTGCTGCCGCCGAAGCGGCTGCTGCGCCGGCCGAAGAAGCGCCTGCTGCTGAAGAAGCACCGGCCGCCGACGCTACCGACGAGACCGCTGCCTGATCCGCAGGGCTGCCCCGACCGTGGCGCTGGCGCTGGCCGCCGCCATGGCTTGGCTGGCCTATGAACATGTCGCACGGTCGGGGGCAAACCCGGCAGTCGTTCTGAACGATCGTATCGCCGCCCTGGCCTGTGCCGGGGCGGCGATCGGTTTGTTGATCCCCCCGGTGCACCGCCGCGTCGCATTTGTGCTGGCGCTGGCGCTGTCGTATCGCCTGTCATCACGCTGGCTGGCCGCAGCGCCCTTGCCGGAACTTGCTAGCCTGTTGCTGCCCGCGCTTGCGGCGCTCTATTTATGCTGGCCGCAACTCATTGTCGTAAAGAAGCCAAGATGACCGATGTCACCCTCGCGGCCGTCGCCGGCGCCCATGGCATCACCGGCGAGGTAAGGCTGAAGCTGTTCGGCCAGGGGCTCGACAGCCTGACCATCCACAAGGTCTTCCATGCAGGCGGCCGTACGCTGACGTTGAAGTCACTGCGCCCCGACAAGATCGGCGCCGTGGCACGCTTCGCCGAAATCAGCGACCGGACGGCGGCAGAAGGCCTGCGCGGCACGCTGCTTAGCGTGCCGCGCAGCAGTCTGCCACCGCTGGGCGAAGGCGAATATTATCACGCCGACATCATCGGGCTGCCGGTCATAACCATCGGTGGCGACCCGATCGGTACGGTCACCGCCATCGAAAACTACAATGCCGGCGACATTCTGGAAATTACCTACCCCGATGGCAAGACGGTGATGGTGCCCTTCCGGCCGCCGGCCGTGCCGGCAGTTGACACAAGCGTGGTGATCGATCCCGACTGGTTGATCTGATGACCTGGGCCGCCACTGTCCTCACCCTCTACCCCGACATGTTCCCCGGCAGCCTAGGCCACAGCCTCGCTGGCAGGGCGCTGGCCGATGGCATCTGGTCGTGCAGTGCGCGCAACATCCGCGACTGGGCGACGGACAAGCATCGCACCGTCGATGACACCCCGGCCGGCGGTGGACCCGGCATGGTGCTGCGCGCCGATGTCGTGGCGGCGGCTGTCGATGGCGTCGCGAACGGCTGTCCGGTCATTGCCCTCACGCCGCGCGGCACGCCGCTGACGCAAGCGAAAGTCCGCGCCCTCGCCGCCGGCCCCGGCGTCACGCTCCTCTGCGGCCGTTTCGAAGGTTTCGACGAACGTTTGTTCGAAGCCCGTGCCATCGAACAGGTCAGCATCGGCGACTATATCCTGTCGGGGGGCGAGGTTGCCGCGACCGTGCTTCTCGATGCTTGCGTGCGGCTGCTTCCCGGTGTAATGGGCGCGGCCTTGAGCGGTGTGGACGAAAGCTTCGAAAGCGGCCTCCTCGAACACCCGCACTATACGCGGCCTCCTGAATGGGAAGGCCGTACGATCCCCGAAGTGTTGCGATCGGGGGATCACGCAAAGATCGCTGCATGGCGATTGGCGCGGTCCGAACAGGACACTCGGGCAAGGCGGCCCGACCTTTGGCAGCGTCATTCCGACGCCGCGGGTCAGCCGCCCTCTGCCGCGCGACGACAGAAAAAGGAGGAATGAGATGAATCTCATCCAGCAGATCGAAGCCGAAAACATTGCCAAGGCGGTCGCCATCCGCCCGATCCCGCAGTTCCGCGCCGGCGACACGCTGCGCGTCGGGGTGAAGGTCGTCGAAGGCGAACGCACCCGCGTCCAGAATTATGAAGGCGTCTGCATCGCCCGCAGCAATTGCGGCATGGGCTCGTCGTTCACCGTTCGCAAGATCAGCTTCGGCGAAGGTGTCGAGCGCGTCTTCCCGCTCTATTCGCCGTCGATCGAAGCCATCGAAGTCGTCCGCCGCGGTGTCGTGCGCCGTGCCAAGCTCTATTACCTGCGCGGTCGTTCGGGCAAGTCGGCGCGTATCGTCGAAAAGCGCCTGCCGCGTCCGGTCAAGGAAGACGCCGCCAGCTGATCCAGCCGGCGCCACTTTCTGGCCAACATGCATCCCGGCAGGTCACACGACCTGCCGGGATGACTGTTTTACGGCCGGTCGGTGGCCAGGCTGCGGCGGACGGCGCTTCCCCCTGCCCACGCCATGACCTAAGACGGCAGTATGTCCATGCCTGAATCGCAAGCCTTGCCGACCTGCGGCCATATCGATTCCGGGCGGCATTACCTGCCGCTGCGCGTCTATTTCGAAGATACCGACCTCACCGGCATCGTCTATCACGCCAATTATCTGCGCTATATGGAACGCGCCCGCACCGAAATGCTGCGGCTTTCAGGTGTCGTTCATACCGAGATGATGACAGAGGGTACGGGATATTATGCTGTGCACGAAATGAACATCACCTGGCACCGACCGGCGCGGCTCGACGATCAACTCGTCGTCGTCAGCCATGTGACGAAGGTGCGCGCCGCCGCCACCTGCCTCGTCCATAATGTCATGCGCAGCGACGAACTGCTGTGCAGCGCCTCGGTCACCGCCGCCTTTCTCGACATGGAAGGCCGGCCGCGCCGCCAGTCGAAACTGTGGCACGACCGCTTCACCCTCCTCATGCAACAGGCCGCCTGACCATCATGGATCCGATCGCCAAAGCCGCCGCCGACCTGTCACCTTGGGCGCTGTTTCTCGAAGCCGATATCGTCGTCAAGCTGGTCATGTTCGGCCTGCTGGCGGCCAGCGTCTGGTCCTGGGCGATCATCTTCGATCGCTCGCGCCGGCTGAGGGCGATCAATGCCCAGGCAAAGCAGTTCGAAGACTGGTTCTGGAAGGCCGAAAGCCTCGACGCGCTCTATGATCCCGCCGCCAAGGCCAGCCACCCCAGCGCCAAGCTGTTCATCGCCGGCATGAACGAATGGCGGCGCAGCCTGGCGCGCGGCCGCATCGACCGCGAAGGCGTGCGCGCCCGGCTCGCCAGCGTCACCCAGGTCAGCATCCAGCGCGAGATCGACGAGCTCGGCGATCGCCTCAACATCCTTGCCACCATCGGTTCGGTGGCACCCTTTGTCGGACTGTTCGGCACCGTCTGGGGCATCATGCGCAGCTTCACCAGCATCGCCGCGTCACAGAACACCACCCTCGCGGTGGTCGCACCGGGTATCGCCGAAGCACTGTTCGCCACCGCCATCGGGCTGTTCGCCGCCATCCCGGCCGTCATCGGCTACAACCGCATCCTCCACAATGTCGGCCGGCTCGAAGCCCGGCTGGGCGCCTTTGCCGAGGAGTTCCAGGGGCTGCTGTCGCGCCAGCTCGACGGGATGGAACAGAAGTAGATGGCGATGGGCCTCAACACGCGTCGCGGCAAGCGCCAGCCGATGTCCGATATCAACATCACGCCGATGGTCGATGTCATGCTGGTGTTGCTGATCATCTTCATGGTGACGGCGCCGTTGCTCGTCACCGGCGTGCCGGTCGACCTGCCCGACAGCAAGGCCAAGGCCCTGAAGGCCGATGACACGCCGATCCAGGTCAGCATCGATGCCAAGGGGAGCGTATTCATCGACCAGCAGCGTGTGCCCGCGGCCAGCCTGCCCGCCAAGCTGGCCGCACTGCGTGAAGCCCGTTCCGGTGCCGGCGACGACGCCCGCGTCTATGTCCGCGCCGATCGCAGCCTCGACTATGGCCGGGTCATGGAAATCGTCGGCGAGATATCGGCCGCGGGCTTCCGCAAGGTCGCGCTGGTCAGCGACAGCCGGCCGGAGAAGCGCGCGCCATGACCGAGCGGCAAGCGCTGATCGGTGCCGGGGTGGCGCACATCATGCTGTTCGCCGCGCTCAGCCTTGGCTGGGAATGGAGCCAGCAGGCGCTGCCGCCGGCCGACGAGATGGTCGCCGTCGAATTCGTCGACATTGCCGACGCGCCGCGCGTGACCGAAGCCCCCAGGAAGTCGATGGAGGCAGCGCCGCAGGAGACCAGCGCACCGGCGCCTGCAGCTGCTGCCACACCCGAACCCGAGGCGGTTCCCGATGCCGTGCCGCCGCCGGAAAAGCCCAAGGAGGCGCCGAAGAAGGCCGACGCAGCGCCTGCCGATGCCAAGCCGCTCGACATGTCGAAACTGTCGAACCTGATCGACAAGGCCCTGCCCAAGGCGCGCACCAAGCCGCTCGATACATCGAAACTGGCAACCACCATCGAAGCCGCGGCGCCCAGGGCCGCCGCCATCGATCCGCGTGCTGCCGCCACCATCGCCCAGGCGATCCGCGCCCAGGTCGCCCCCTGCTGGAACCCGCCGATCGGCGGCGCCGATGTCCGCAAGATGACCGTGCTGATCCGCGCCGATTTCACCCGCGACGGCCGGTTGGTCGGCGTGCCGAGCATCGTCAGCCAGACCGGGGTGACCGCCGGTAATGCCGATTATTCACGCGCCTTTGCCGAAACCGCGCGGCGGGCGCTGTTGCGCTGCTCGCCGCTCAAGCTGCCCGCCAAGCAGTATGACCTGTGGAAATCCGCCGAGATCAATTTCGATCCGGAAAGCATGACCTGATGCCTCGTGCTCCCTCTGCTGATAAGGTGCTGCCCATGCGTATCCTGTTCCTTGCTGCCGCGCTTCTTGCCACCCCGGCGATTGGCGCGCCGATCAGGGTGGATATCAATTCGGGCATTGCTCAGCCACTGCCCATTGCCGTGCCGGGCTTTGCCGCAACGGCAGCGCAATCGACCGAGGCAGGATCGACGGCGGAACTGGGCGGCCGCATTGCGCAGGTCATCGCCAATGACCTGAAGTCATCGGGCCTGTTCAGGCCGATCGACCCCCAAGCCTATACGACAACGGTCGGCGCCGCCGATGTGACCCGGCCGCAATTCGCCAATTGGCGCACGATCGCGGCACAGGCGCTGGTGACCGGCAATGTCACCGTCAATGCCGATGGCAGCATAACTGTCGGCTGCTATGCCTATGACGTGTTTTCGGCGGAGGAACTGACCCGCCAGGGCTTTGTCACCACCGCCGCCGGCTGGCGCCGCGCCGCCCATAAATGCGCCGATCTCGTTTACAGCCGGCTGACCGGCGAAAGCGGCTATTTCGACAGCCGCATCGTCTATGTTTCGGAAACCGGGCCGCGCACCCGCCGTATCAAGCGGCTGGCGGTAATGGACCAGGATGGCGCCGGGCACCGCTTCCTCACCCAGGGCCAGAATCTCGTGCTGACGCCGCGCTTCGCGCCCAACCAGCAGACGATCACCTATATGAGCTTCGAGGGCAATCGCCCGCGCGTCTGGCTTTACACGCTCGGTTCGGGTCGCCAGCAGGCGATCGGCGATTTCCCCAACATGAGCTTTGCGCCGCGCTTTTCGCCCGATGGCAGCAACCTCATCTTCTCGATGGCAGTCGGCGGCAATACCGACATTTATCGCATGGACATCACCACCCGCCGCCTGACGCGGCTGACCACCCAGCCCGGCATCGACACCGCCCCCAGCTATTCGCCCGATGGCAGCCGCATCGTTTTCGAAAGCGACCGTGGCGGCTCGCAGCAGCTTTACGTCATGGCCGCCGATGGCTCGGGCCAACAGCGCATCAGCTTTGGCGATGGCCGCGCGGCCACCCCGGTGTGGAGCCCGCGCGGCGATCTCATCGCCTTCACCCGCCTTGGCGGCGGGCGCTTTTCGATCGGCGTCATGCGCCCAGATGGCGGCGGCGAACGCCTGCTCACCAACGCCTATCAGGACGAAGGTCCGACCTGGTCGCCCAATGGCCGCGTCATCCTGTTCTTCCGCTCGGCGCGCGGCGGGCCGGTCGATCTCTGGTCGGTCGATCTGTCGGGGCAGAACGAGCGCAAGGTGCCGACGCCGCTCGACGGGTCGGACCCGGCCTGGTCGCCGCTGCTGCCGTAAGGCTTGCCCTGTTGTCCCAAGCGGCTAGAAAGGTGGCTTGGGGGTTGTAACGTCCATTCGAAAGGTCTTCGGCATGTTTCAGCGTTCGCTCTCTTTGCCCCTCATCGCCGTGCTGGCGCTGACGGTGTCGGCCTGCGCCACGAAGAAAAAGGACTTGCCGCCACAACCGGTGACCAGCGAAGCCCCGCCGGCGACCACGACCACGACTCCGCCCCCCGAAAACGAAGGCGTGCCACCCGTTGCCGGCGTCGGTTCGGCGCTCATCCCCGGGTCCGCGGCCGATTTCATTGCGCAGTCCGGGTCCGATCATGTGCTGTTCAGCTATGACAGTTACGAACTCGATGACGAAGCGCGCACCATTCTCGGCAAGCAGGCCGAATGGCTGGCGCGCTTCCCGCAGGTGCGCGTGACCGTCGAAGGCCATTCCGATGAACGCGGCACCCGCGAATACAACCTCGCCCTGGGCGATCGCCGCGCTTCCGCCGCCAAGAATTTCCTCGCCGCGCAAGGGGTCGATCCCGGCCGCATGACGACCATCAGCTATGGCAAGGAACGCCCGGCAGCCGAAGGTACCGACGAAGCGGCCTATGCCCGGAACCGCCGCGCGGTTTCGGTGGTCGCCAACTGACAAGCCCTGCCCTCCCCTTTTCGGGGGAGGGTTGGCAGGCGCTGCCAGCGGGTTCCCTGCCAGCACTTTTGGCGCTAATCAGCCGGCATGCGGATCATTTTCATGGGCACCCCGCCCTTTGCGGTTCCGGCGCTCACCGCGCTTGCAGCCGCGGGGCACGATATCATCGCGGTTTATACCCGCGCGCCACAGCCGGCCAATCGCGGCAAGGCCTTGCAGAAATCGGCGATCCATCTTGCCGCCGAAGCGATGGTGGTGCCGATCTTCACGCCGCGCACGCTGCGCGATAGCGCTGCACAAGTCGAATTCGCCGCGCTCGGCGCCGATGTCGCAGTGGTTGCGGCCTATGGGCTCTTGTTGCCGCAGCCCGTGCTCGATGCGCCGCGGTCGGGCTGTCTCAACATCCATGCCTCGCTGCTGCCGCGTTGGCGCGGGGCGGCGCCGATCCAGCGGGCGATCCTGGCGGGCGATCACAAAACCGGGGTAACGATCATGCAGATGGAGGCCGGGCTCGATACCGGGCCGATGATCCGTCGGGACACGACGCCGATCGCCGACAAGACGGCGGGCCACCTTACCGATGAACTCGCGCGCATGGGCGCCCGCTTGATGGTGGCCACGCTCGCCGAGCCCTGGGTCGCCACGCCACAGCCCGATGCCGGGGTAACGCTGGCGCCCAAGATCAGCAAGGCCGAAGCAAGGCTCGATTTCAAGCGGAGCGCTGCCGAACTCGAACGGGCCGTCCGCGCCTTCAATCCGGCACCCGGCGCCTGGTGCGAAATCATGGGGGATCGGCTCAAGATCCTCGCCGCGCGTGTCGAACCCGGCACCTTGCCCGCAGGTGTCACCGGTGCCGGCCTCGCCATCGGGACCGCCGATGGCGTGCTGCAACCCTTGCTCGTCCAGCGCCCGGGCAAACCGGCTATGGCGGTGCGTGACCTGCTCAACGGCTGGCCGGTTCCGCCCGGTACGCCCGTCAATCCGGCATGACTCGTTACCGCGTTACCATCGAATATGATGGCCGCCCTTTTGCCGGCTGGCAGCGCCAGAACGGCCAGCCTTCGGTACAGGGCAGCATCGAGGGCGCGCTGCACGCCATCACCGGCGAACGCATTGCCGTGCATGCCGCCGGGCGTACCGATGCCGGCGTCCATGCCGGCGGCCAGGTCGGGCATTTCGACATGGAAAAACCGTTCACGCCGTTCCGACTGATCGAGGCGATAAACGGCCTGCTGAGGCCGCTGCCGATCGCGATCATCGATTGTGCCGAAGCCCCGGGCTTTCATGCCCGGTTCGATTGCATCGGCCGGTCCTACCGCTATCGCATCATCAATCGCCGCGCGCCGCTCACTTTCCAGTCGGGGCTGGCGTGGCGGGTGCCGGCGGCACTCGATGCCGAAGCCATGCACGCCGCGGCGCAACGGCTGGTCGGCACGCATGATTTCACCACCTTCCGGTCGATCCATTGCCAGTCTGCATCGGCGATCAAAAGCCTGGCGCGGCTGGCCGTCACCCGGCAAGCCGATGACATCATCATCGAGGCCGATGCCCGGTCGTTCCTGCACCATCAGGTGCGCTCGATGACAGGGTGTCTCAAACTGGTCGGACAAGGCCGCTGGTCGGCGGATGACCTGTCAGCGGCGCTGGCAGCCCGCGATCGCCACGCACTCGGGTTGAATGCGCCGCCGGACGGACTGACATTCGTCGCGGCGCATTATCCCTGATTTTTGCAGGCCGAGTGTCGGAATACTTTACAACCGGCTAACGAGTATCAATTGCTCACCCAAGTGAATCCAGTTGCTTCACGTCGAGGAACCGGATGGCATGTTTCTTGCTATATCAAAGGTCAAGGTTGGCAAAACCATGATCGACCGAATGGGTTCACGATGCCGGGAAAAGAAAAGAACAGCGGCCGGCAGCAAAATTCCGGCGGGCAACTCGGCCGCTGGCTCTGGCTGCTCGGTCTTGTTGTCGGGGTGCTCGGCGGGGCAACCGTGGCCGTCGGCTTCACCAGCGCCACGGCGCCCAGCCAGAGCGCCGAATAGCTCAGCGCCAGCCAAAGGCTTCGGCGATGATGTGAAAGATCACATTCTGCTCGATGACCCCGCCGACCAGGTCCGACCGTGGGCCATCGGCAAACAGGGCAACATCCTCTCCGCCATGGCTTTCGCTATCGGTGCCATGCAGCTTGTCGGACAGGTAATTCTTGTCGGTCGGGGGCAGCAGGCGTGACAGGCCGGGACCCGAAAACGGGCCATTGGCATAACCGATCGTCGTCATCGGCTGGCCATGATCATCGAGTGCCCAGCCTTCCTTGCTGGTCTTGCCGCCGCCTTCACCTTCGGCGGCATTCTTGATATAGCCCAGGATGTCGTTGCCACGCTCGGGATAGCCGGCAATGGTCATGACATGGCTGTGATCGGCGGTGACCAGCACCAGCGTGTCATCGAGATTGACCGAGGCCAATACCGCTGCGACCGCCCGGCTGAACTGCTGGGCCTCGGTCAGCGCGCGATAAGGATTGGTGGCGTGGTGGGCATGGTCGATGCGACCGCCCTCGATCATCAGATAATAGCCTTTGTTGCCGCGTGCCTTGCTGTTCGCCTGCAAGTCGGCAATGGCAAAGCTCGCCATTTCAGCCAGGCTTGGTTCCCTGCCGGCATCGCGGTCGGCCTCGAAGGTCATGTGATCGGTGGCGAACAGGCCGAGCAACGGGCCGCCGCCAGGCTTGAGCGCACGAAACGAGGCGGCATCGGGGGCATAGCGGCTGCCGGGGGCGTGCGCCTGCCATTTGGCGACCAGATCGACGCCATCATCGCGCAAGCCGCCGCCGGCGAGCGGCAGGAAGCGCGCCCGGCCCCCGCCAAGTGCCAGGTCGAGCCCGCCGCCGGGGCCAAAGCCAACCAGCTGGCTGGCGAGATCCGCGCAGCCGGCCTTGCGATCGACCGTCGGAAAGGCGCGGTCGGCGCCTTCCCAGTTGCGGTTCGGCACATGGCCGTACACGGCAGCCGGCGTGGCATGGGTCAGCCGCGTCGTGGTGACCACGCCCACGGCCATGCCCTGCCCCTTGGCGATCTCGGCGATGGTTCGCGGCAATCTGTCGGGCGTCGCGCAGCTATCGGTGCGTTGGTTCTGGCCGAAATTGATCGTGCCGATGCGGGTCTTAACGCCGGTATTCATCGCGCTTGCCGTACCGGCGCTGTCGGGCACCTGGGCATTGCTGTTGTAGGTCTTGACCAGCGCGGTGTGCGGCAGGCGTTCGAAGCTGAGGCTGTTTTCTTCGCCCGAGCGGCGTGGCTTGCCGTCGCCCGGGTTCTGGCCGTCATAGATCCGCGCCGCGGTGATGGTGGCGATGCCCATGCCGTCGCCGATCATCAGGATGACGTTCTTCGCGCGCTTCGGCCGGTTGGCGACAGCCAGTCGTTCGGCGAGCGCCGCGCGCCCGGCAACCCAAAAATCATCCTTGACCGGCGTGTCGAGCACCGGTGCCGCCAGCACCGGGGCGGCAAAGCCCAGCAACAGCGCCGCGATCAGGGTCCGCATCATCAGTCTCCCAAAGTCCGTGGTGCCGCAATTACAGCAGTTTTATTTCACGCAGTCGCTCGTGCAGATAATCGTCCGACGTGATGGCAGGCCAGTCCTGCGGGCCGCCGGGCATCGTTTCGATCAGGTAATCGGGGCGGAAATGCAGGAAGAACGGCGTCGAATAACGCGCAAAGCCGGCACGATCGGGGGCCGGATTGATGACCCGGTGCGTCGTCGACGGCAGGCGGCCGCCGGTCAGGCGTTGCAACATGTCGCCGATGTTGCAGACAAGGCTGCCCGGCGGCGCCGCGATGCTCCGCCATTCGCCCGATTTGTCGAGCAGCTGCAACCCGGCTTCCTCGGCGCCGAGCAACAGGGTGATGACATTGATATCCTCATGCGCCCCGGCACGGATGGCATCGGCGCCCGGTTCGACGGGAGGATAGTGCAGCAGCCGCAGGATGGAATTGCCGTCGGTCACCGGCCCTGCGAAAAAATCGGGCGCTAGGCCAAGGTGAATGGCGATGGCGCGCAGCATGCGGTTGCCGGCGTCGTCAAGCGCCTTGAACAGCGCCGATACCGCCGGCTTGAAATCCGGCACTTCGGCGGGCCAGATGTTGTCGGGCATGATCGCGCCGAAGCGATGCCCCGGCGGCAGATCACGACCGATATGCCAGAATTCCTTGAGATCGGAACGCAGCGCGCCCTTGGCAGCTTCGACGCCAAAGGCCGTCATGCCGCGCTGTCCACCGCCGCCGGGGATGACATAAGCGGCCTTGGCATCCTCTGGCAGGGTGAAATAGGCGCGGGTCGCCGCCAGCGCGCGGTCGATCAGGTCCGGCGCGATGCCGTGGTCGGACACCACGGCAAAGCCAGTGCGGGCAAAGGCATCGCCGAAGCGTGCTGCGGCAGCGGCCGGATCATGATCGATGAGGCTGAGGGGAATCGGCTGGATATCGGCAAAATACATGAGCAGCTTTTGCCCCAAGTGCTGCGTCAGCAACAGCCCCGTTGCGGGTCAAAATGGAGAAAATCCGCTATTCTTGCACAGGCGACTGCGCTAGGCGCGGCTCGTTTCAAACGTCTCGGGGGAGAATGATGATGAAGAGGAGCCTTTTCGCAGCCGGCCTGATGGCCGCAACTGCCGCGCAGGCAGCGCCCATCCCGGACGCCATCGCCGCCATGATCGATGCCGCAGCCGGCGATGCGGCGCAGTTGAAGGTCGTGGCCGATATTGCCAAGAAGACCAATCCGCAATCGGCCACCGAAATCGACGCCAGGGTAGCCGGCTTCACCACGGCTCAGGCGAAGGCGCGCGAAGAGAAAATGGCGTCGCAAGACTTTTTCGAGGGCTGGAGCGGTTCGGGCGAAGCCGGCGGCTTCATCTCCAGCGGCAACACCAGTACCAAAGGAGTCGCCATCGGTGCCAATCTGGTCAAGGAAACCCGATCGTGGAAACATTCGCTGCGCGGCTTCGTCGACTATCAGCGCCAGGACGGCGTGACGACGCGCGAACGCTATTTCGCCGGCTATGAAGGCAATTACAATATCACGCCGAACTTCTACGCACTGGCGACCCTCGCCTATGAAAAGGACCGTTTCTCGGGATTCGACCGCCGCTTTTCGGAATCGCTGGGCCTCGGCTACAAGCTGATCAACACCGACAGCATCAAGCTGGCGATCGAAGGCGGCCCGGCACTGCGCCAGACGCAGTACACCAGCGGCATCTATGACAACGCCTTTGCTGCCCGCGGCGCCGGCTCGCTCAACTGGACGATTTCGCCGTCGCTGACCTTCGCCGAAAACGCCACGATCTTCTACGACAGCTTCAACACCTCGGTGCAATCGATCACGGCGCTGACCGCCAAGCTCGGCGGCGCGCTGTCGGCGCGGGCCTCGTTCCAGTACAATAATGAATCCAACCCACCGCCGGGGCGCAAGAATTCCGACACCACCAGCCGCATCACGCTGGTTTATTCTTATTGATGCCGGTTGACCCTGTCGGGCAGCCCCGACTATAGGGGCGCCTCACTGGCAACATGGCAGCGTAGCTCAGTTGGTGAGAGCGCCGGATTCATAACCCGGAGGTCGGCAGTTCAAATCTGCCCGCTGCTACCATGTCGAGGGGGCTTTGCCTCATGTCCGGTCCCCTTGCCTGGTCTCTTGTCGTCCATGGCGGCTCCGGCCGCATGACGCGGGACACCACCGCGCCAGCTGCCGACAAGGGTTATCGCGCCGGGTTGCAGGCCGCGCTCGACGCGGGCGGTGCGACGCTGGCGAGCGGCGGTGATGCGGTATCGGCTGTCGAAGCTGCGGTTCGCGTGCTCGAGGACGATCCGCATTTCAACGCCGGGCGCGGCGCGGTGTTTACCGCCGAAGGCCGCAACGAGCTTGATGCCGCGATTATGGCGGGCGCCACCCGCGCCGCCGGTGCTGTCGCCGGGGTCACCCGCACGAAAAACCCCATCAGCCTGGCGCGGGTCGTGATGGAACACAGCCCGCATGTGCTGCTGGCCCGTGAAGGCGCCGATGTTTTTTCGATCGAACAGGGGCTCGACCAGGTCGAGCCCGGCTGGTTCCGCGTCGAGGAGCGCTGGCAGGCGCTACAGGCGATGAAGGCAGCGGCGGCGCGCGGCGAATCGCTGTTCGACAAGACGCTGAAATACGGCACCGTCGGCGCGGTCGCGCGCGACGCCGCCGGGCATCTCGCCGCCGCGACCTCGACCGGCGGGCTGACCGGCAAACGCTGGGGCCGCATCGGCGATTCGCCGCTGATCGGCGCCGGCACCTGGGCCGATGACCGCAGCGTTGCGGTATCCGCCACCGGATCGGGGGAAGATTTCATCCGCCTGGCCGCAGCCCATGAGATCGGCGCGCGGGTGCGCCTGCTCGGTGAGACCCCCCAGGCAGCGGCGGATCATGTCCTCGCCGAATTGCGCGCGGTCGATGGCGATGGCGGCATCATCTTCGTTGGCCGGGACGGCAGCCTCGGCTGGTCGTTCAACACGCCTTCGATGCTGCGCGGACAGATGACGGCGGACGGCGCCGCAACCGTGGCGATCTACGACGACGACTGACTCCGCCGCCTTCAGGCGAAATCGGCAGCCTCGTACAGCGGCCTGATTTCGATGACACTCGGCCCCGGCATCGGGCTGGGGCAGCGCTTCACCCAGTCGATTGCTTCGGCCATATCCTTGACATCCCACAGCCAGAAGCCGGCGACCAATTCATGGGCAGGCGCAAATGGCCCGTTCATGACCCGGCGGTCGCTCCCGTCGAAGCTGACCCGGCTGGCCATCCGGCTCGGCTTCAAACCTGCCGCCATGACCCGGACCCCGGCGGCTTCAAGTTCGTCGTTGAAGCGATCCATCGCCGCCATCGCCTCGGCCGAAGAACCACCAGGGGCAAGCTCGGCCTCGCTGTCCGTCGTCGCCTTGACCAGCACCATCACGCGCATCACCGTCCCTCCGCCGTGCGCCGTGCGCCGTGCGCCGATCAGACTGCGGCAATCGCTCCACAAAGCCAATAGTGGCCATGACGCCAAAGCCCGGCTAACGTAAGCGGTAACTACGTCGGAGCCCTGAACATCATGTCGATCCCTGCCGCCTTCCACAACCGCCTGTCGATCCCGGTCATCGGGTCACCGTTGTTCATAATCTCCGGGCCGGAACTGGTGATAGCGCAATGCCGCGCCGGGATCATCGGCAGCTTTCCCAGCCTCAACGCCCGACCGCTGGCGCAGTTCGAGGAATGGTTGCAGCGCCTGTCGACCGAGCTCGGCCCCAATGATGCGCCCTATGCCGTCAACCTGATCGTTCACAAATCGAACGACCGGTTGATGGACGACCTGGCGCTGTGCGTAAAATACAAGGTGCCGATGATCATCACGTCGCTCGGCGCCCGTGAGGATGTCAACGCCGCCATCCATTCCTATGGCGGTATCGTGATGCACGACATCATCAACAACAAATTCGCCAAAAAGGCGGTGGAAAAGGGTGCCGATGGCCTGATCGCCGTGGCCGCCGGCGCCGGTGGCCATGCCGGCACTACCTCGCCGTTCGCGCTGATCCGCGAAATCCGCGAATGGTTCGATGGCCCGCTGGCGCTGTCGGGCAGCATCGCCACCGGCGAAGCCGTGCTCGCCGCCGAAGCCATGGGCGCCGATTTCGGCTATATCGGATCTGCCTTCATCGCCACCGCCGAAGCCCGCGCCGTCGAAGGCTACAAGGACATGATCGTCGACAGCGCCTCGTCGGACATCGTCTATTCCAACCTCTTCACCGGCGTGCACGGCAATTACCTGCGCCCGTCGATCGTCAACGCCGGGCTCGACCCCGACAATCTGGCCGTGTCGGACCCCAGCGCGATGAACTTCGGCAGCGGCGGCAATACCGATGCCAAGGCATGGAAGGATATCTGGGGCTGCGGTCAGGGCATCGGCGCGGTCAAGGCCGTTTTGCCCGCCGGCGAGCTCGTGGCGCGACTGCGGCACGAGTATGCCGCTGCCAAGGCGCGGCTGATGCGCGGTTCGATTGCCATGGCAACCGAGCAGGCGGCCTGACGGAACGCCAGCGCCAGAGGGTTGTTAACAGGGTTTGTTGCCACTCCAGTCACCGAAAGGCCCCGCCATGGATCTCACCGTCGCTGTCGAAACCGTCTGCCGGATCATCCAGCGCGCGCGGGAATTCGAGGCGCTCATTCCGGACAGCGACCCCGATGAAGGGTCGAACGGCAGCGACGATGGCATGGTCGACGCTATCGAGGATGATGGCGACAACCCCGCCGAAGCCGAGTTGCGGGCTATCGTCGACGACCTTGCCGAGGACGAGCAGGCAGAAGTAATCGCGTTGGCGATGGTGGGGCGTGGCATTTTCGATGCCATCGAATGGGCCGACGCGCTTGATGCCGCGATGCAGGAAATCGACGCGGCTGCCGACTGGGTGCTGGGGCAACCGACGTTGAGCACCGATCTCGAAAACGGTCTGGCAGCGTTCGATCTCAGCTGCGACGGGGTGGGTACGCTAGTTTAGCGCGAAGAATACCCGGTCAGTACCGTCACCCCTGCCTGCGCGGGGGCGACGACAAATATCGTACCGAAGCTGTTGGATCCCCTAGCGCCGAGCCACCCGCTCGGCGCTGGGCGCTTCGGGTGCCGCGCGGCTCTTCACACCGAGCGATATCAGCAGCGACGAAGACACGAAGATCGACGAATAGGTGCCGATGACGATGCCGAGCACCATTGCTGCGGTAAAGCCGAAGATCACGTCCGGCCCCAAAAGCAGCATTGCAACCAGCGCCGCCAGCAGCGTTACCGATGTCATCACCGTGCGCGGCAACGTTTCATTAACCGACAGGTCGATGATCGGGCCGATGTCCATCGTCCGGTACTTGCGCAAGTTTTCGCGGATGCGATCATCGATGACGACCTTGTCGTTGAGCGAATAGCCGATGATGGTCAGCACCGCGGCGACGACGTTGAGATCGAACTCAAGCTGGGTCAGCGCGAAAAAGCCCAGCGTGACGACCACGTCATGGACCAGCGCCACCACGGTGGAGATGCCAAAATACCATTCGAAACGGAACCAGGTGAACACCGCGACGAACAGCATGGACAGGCCGACCGCCCAAAGCCCGCTTTCGATCAGTTCTCCCGACACCTTGCCCGAGACGCTTTCGACCCGGCGAAAATTGACGTCGCCATAATTGCCCTTCAAGCCAGCCTGAACCTTGGCGACGACCTTCTGCACCGCAGCCTGATCGCCCTCGGGGAGGGGCAGGCGGATGAGGATATTGTTGGGGCTGCCGAATTCCTGCAGCGCCGAAGTGCCGACCCCCAGGCTGTCGACCTTGGTCCGCAACGCATCGAGCGGTGGCGGCGCCTTGAATTCGACTTCCATGGTCAGGCCGCCGACGAAATCGACCCCTAGGTTGAGGCCGCGTGTCGCCAGCAGCCCGATCGAGCCGATGGTGAGCAGCAACGTCAACGCAAAGGCGATGAAACGGATTCGGACGAAGCCGATATTGGTATTATCGGGAACGATTTTCAGCGGCATGGCAGCTTCCTAGATGTTCAGCGCCGCCGGGCGCGCCTTGGCGAGCCAGCGCGAAGCCATGAGCCGGACCACCGTCACTGCGGTGAACACCGACGTCGCGATACCGATCGACAGCACCACGGCAAAGCCCTTGATCGGCCCCGAACCGAAGATGAACATGATGATGGCGACGATGATGTTGAGGCTGTTGGCATCCCAGATCGTCCGCGTCGCGTCGCGGAAACCGACCTCGACCGACGGAATCACCCCCCTGCCCTTGCGCTGTTCCTCGCGGATCCGCTCATTGATCAGAACATTGGCATCGACCGCGGCGCCGATGGTCAGGACCATGCCGGCAATCCCCGGCAACGTGAGCGTGAAGCCGGCGACCGACATGACGCCGAGGATCAGCAAAACGTTGATGAACAGTGCGATGACGGCATAGACGCCGAAGCGGCCATAAGTGGCCATCATCAGCACCGAGACGGCGACAACGGCGACGATGGCCGCAAGTGCGCCGGCGCGGATCGAATCTGCACCGAGGTCGGGACCGACGGTGCGTTCCTCGACGACCTTCAATTCGACCGGCAGCTTGCCCGAACGCAGCAGGATCGCGAGTTCATTGGCCGACTGCACCGTGTAATTGCCCGAAATGATGCCGGAGCCGCCAAGGATGGGTTCGTTGATGTTGGCCGTCGAAATCACCTTGCCGTCGAGAATGATCGAAAACGGCTTGCCGACATTTTCCTGCGTTGCCTGGGCAAAGCGCCGGCCGCCGGTGGAATCGAAGCGGAAACTCACCGCCGGCGCGCCATTGTCATCCTGGCTGACCTGGGAATCGATCAACTGGTCACCGGTGATCACCGCGCGGCGGCGCAGCACGACCGGCGTACCGTCGATGCTCGGCAGGATCTGGCTGCCCGGAGGCGCGCGGCCCTGGGCGACTTCGGCCGGGTCGGCGTTGACATCGACGAGCTTGAATTCGAGCTTGGCGGTCTTGCCGAGTAGCGCCTTCAGCGCCGACGGGTCCTGCAGGCCGGGCACCTGGACGACGATGCGGTTGGCGCCCTGGCGCACGATGGTCGGTTCGCGTGTGCCGAGTTCGTCGATGCGCTTGCGAATGACTTCGACCGCCTGCGCCATGGCATTGTCGATCGACGCCGCAATGCCGGCATCGGTTTCGTTGAGGATGATCTTGTTGCCATCGACGACATTGACGTCGACATCGCGAACGCCGGTCAGGCCCGAGATCGGCTGCGTGACCTTGCGCAGCGCTTCGACCGCGGCATCGATCCGCGTCGTATCGGTGATCACGATGCTCAGCTTGCCGCCGGCGGTCGACATGTCGGTAAATGCCACGGCGCCGCCCGGCACCTGGCGCAGTTCGCTGCGCACCGTATCTTCCAGGCTTTCCAGCTTGGTCTTTCGCACATCTTCGGTCGACGCTTCGAGCATCAGGTGCGAGCCGCCGCGCAGGTCGAGCCCGAGGCTCAGCTGCTTGTTCGGCAGGAACCCCGGCAGCGCCGCCGCCTGGCGTTCACTGATGAAATTGGGCGCGGCAAACAAGAAACCGATGACGATCGTGGCGATGATCGACCAGATCTTCCACTTCGGAAAGTCGAGCAAGGCGTTCAGCCCTTCACATCATTGGCCGCCGCCGGGACGGTACGGTTGCGTACATCGGTCAGCGTTCCCTTGAGGACGCGAAACTTGACATTGTTGCCGGCGTCGATCTCGACTTCGCCTTCCATGACGCGAACCACCTTGCCGATGATGCCGCCGCCGGTGACGACTTCATCACCCTTTTTGACGGCATCGATCATGGCGCGGTGCGCCTTGGCGCGCTGTTGCTGCGGCCGGATCATGAGAAAATAGAAGATCGCGAAAATGGCGATATAGGGCGCGATGCCGATCAGACCGGCAACACCGGCACCGGGGCCGGCCGCGGTGCCTGCCGCCTGGGCGAAGGCCGGAGATGAAAACATGGGTCTGGGCTTTCCTGAACGTCCCCACGGGACACGGCTGGCGCTCTAAACCTTCGCAGGCGCGTGCGCAACCGGGCGAGCGGAGGTCGGGCTGCCTCACGATTGGCCATTTTCCGGCAATTGCCGTCCCGGTATCTTGTTACAAGGCGACCATAGTCGGTGTTGATGCCGTTTCCGCCGGGGGGCGGTTGTTGGGGGAGTGAAAGACGCATGATGAAATTCATGACGGCAATGGTGACGGCGGGGCTGGCGCTGTCGCCGCTTGCCGCTGCAACAGCAACAAAGCCACCGGCTGCGGCTGTCGCCAAAAAGCCCGCTGCTGCCAGGCCGCCGAAGCTCGATCCCGAGGCGTTGTTGGCGATCGGCGCGATGGGGCGCTATCTGCGCACGCTCAAGAGCTTCGAGATCGTTGCCGACGGCTTTGCCGAAGATGTCCTCGATTCGGGGCAGAAGGTGACCATCCCCGGCACGCTGCGCTATGCGGCGCAGCTTCCCGACAAGCTGTTTGCCGAGATCGGCAATGATCGCTCGCTGCGGCGCCTTTATTTCGATGGCCGCAAGGTCACGATCGATGCCCCGCGCCATAAACTCTACACCGACGCACCGCTTTCCGGCTCCATCTCGGCCTTGATAGCCGTCGCCGACGAAAAATACGATATTACCCTGCCGCTGTCGGACCTGTTCCTGTGGGGCGATCCGGCACGACCGGTGCCGCCGCCGCAAGCCGGCTTCAAGGTCGGTCCCGAAACCATCGGCGATACCAAGGTCGATCACTTCGCCTTTCGCCAGCCCGGGATCGACTGGCAGATATGGATCACCCAGGGCGACAAGCCGCTGCCGCTGCGCATCGTGATGATCAACACCCGCGATCCGGCGCAGCCGCAATACGCCGCGAAACTGACCTGGACGATCAACCCGGTGCTGGCGGCCGACCGCTTTACCTTCACTCCCGCTGCCGACAGCGGCCGCATCAGCCTTGCCACCATCGATGGCAGCAAGCCGCAGGAGACGAATTGATGAACCGTGCAACGATCGCGCTGGTCGCCGGCTTTGCGCTGGTGATGGCGCCGGTGGCGGCCGAAGCGCAGCGCCGCGGTGGCGGCGGTGGCGTATCCCGCGGTGGCGGGGGTGGCGGGGGCGGCGGCTTTTCCCGCGGCAGCGCCCCCAAAAGCATCAACCGGCCGGCCAGCAATGGCGGCTTCAACAACAATCGCCCCAGCAGCAACGGCGGTTACAACAATAATCGTCCGGGCAATAATCGCCCCGGCAACAATCGCCCGGGCGGCAACAACAACATCAACATCAACAACAGCACCAATGTGAATGTTGTCGGCAACAACCGCCACGGCGGCTATCATGGCGGCGGCGGCTGTTGCTACAACAACGGCTACGACGTTTGGGACGCCATCGGAACCGCGGCTGCCGTCACCGCTACCGTCGCGGTTACAAGTGCGATCATCGGTTCGATCACCACCACGCGGCCGCCCGATTGCGTGCAGAGCAACTACGGCAATACCACCTATCTGCAATGCGGATCGACCTGGTATCAACCGGCGATGGCGGGCAGCAACGTACAATATGTGGTGGTCTCCCGCCCCTATTGAACCGCGCTGGAAAACTGGCGCTGCGGCTCGGGATCGGCATAGAAGACGTCATGACCACCGATCCACTCGACCGTATCGCCGCCGCGCTCGAACGCCTGTCGCCACCGCCCGGCCCAGGCGATCCGGGCTCGGGCCATTGGTTCGTCTGGAGCGGCACCGGGCTTGCTGTCGTGCCGCCACCGCGGACGACGACATTGGCGCTGTATGCGGGCGTGGACGCCCAGCGCGATGCCCTGCTGGAAAATGCCCGGCGCCATGCGAACGGTCTGCCGGCGCATGACGTACTGTTGTGGGGTGCGCGCGGCATGGGCAAGAGCTCGCTGGTTCGCGCCATCCACGCGCAGCTGGCCGCCAATGGCGCCGACACGGCCTTGGTACAGGTCGCCCAGCCCGATCTGGCCAGCCTGCCTTTGCTGTTCGACAGGTTGGCGTCGTGCCCGCGCCGCTTCACGGTGTTTCTCGATGATGTGTCGCTCGATACCGAGGCGGCCGCCGGCGCCGGTCTGGTGCACGCCTTGCGCTCGCTGCTCGATGGCGGGGTGATGGCGAGACCCGATCATATCCGGCTTGTCGTCACCTCCAACCGGCGCAACCTGGTGCCGCGCAGCATGGCCGAAGCCGACGCCGACCCGGCCAACCCGCGCGACGTTGCCGATGACCGGCTGGCCCTTGCCGATCGCTTCGGGTTGCGGCTCGGTTTTCATGCCTGTGACCAGCTGGTCTATCTCGAAATCTGCCGCAATTATGCTGCCGCCCATGGCCTTGATTTCGATGCCGCGGCGGCATTGACCTGGGCCGCGGGGCGCGGCGCCCGGTCGGGCCGGGTGGCGTGGCAGTTCACCGTGGAAACCGCCGGCGCCGCAGGCGTGCGTTTGCAACCTGCCTCTGCCATCGACAACCGGCATTAATTGTGCAGAATTTGCCGGAGACGGTCGGGACTGCGGCCACGAGGAAGGAAACGGCATGCTGAAATGGTTTAACCTGGCATTAGCCGCGCTGGTGACAGGCCTGATGATGGCGGCGCCGGCGAGCGCGCAAGCGTCGAACCGGATCAAGTGCGA
>JBILPK010000294.1:0-3346 GCA_044373875.1 Polymorphobacter sp. | reverse complement strand
GTTCCGAAAACGACATCCGTACCGTTGTCACCAAGCGCAAAATCTCCGGCGGCACGGTCAGCGAGCCCGGCAAAGCCGCCACGGACACCATGCTCGGCCTGCTCAAGACCTGCAGCAAACTCGGCGTCTCATACTACCAGTTTCTAGGCGATCGCTTCGCGGTCCCGGGCGCCGACTTCGTCCCGCCGCTGCCCTCCCTCGTCAGGCTCGCAAAAGCCTGAACGCACGGGAATCTGCCCCGGTTACTTGCCACACCTGTTAACCCCCGCGAATCGCAAAATGGCGACCCACTATTGGCAGTTATGGCCCGCGTTCCAGCTCGATAACAATGGCGAAAGAAAAATTGATTTACGGTAACAAGTCGAAACCGATGCGACTTGAAGTTCCAACTGTTGCCGCGCGCGCGAAGCGATATTTGCGGTCGTTGTTTTAGGGCTCCGTTGAGGCTGGGCGCCCCCGGCCCTAGCCTTCTTCAGTAGTCGCCGATGCGACGGCCTTGGCGTTGGCCATCTTTGTCAAAACGGTAACGGCCTTCTTAGCCAGCGCCTTTGCAGCTTTTGGCGAATCTCCGTCCAAGGTATCCCGCTTCAAAACGTCATTGGTCAAAATGACCCGCAGTTCTTCATCGCTCGTTCTCACCGTGTCGAAAAGCCGTCGCAACTCGCGGCGCAGTACCCCAACAACGGCACCCGACTGCAACAATTCTGCGATAACAAATCGGTTTACGATTTGAGCTTGCCGATGATATTCGGCTAAATCATCCGATGAAATGCTTTCGCGGCAAAACAGTAAAAGCTTGCCAAAATCATCCATGGAGCGGGCCGACAACTTCATGATATCAAAATTGTAAACCTCCGAAAAATCGATCGGTTGGCCGAATTTGATCCGATAGATGCGCCATTCAATCGCGTTAGTGAAAATAACCCATTCAATCCCCTGATGTGCGCCGTAGTTGACCGCTTGGCGTAAGTGATTTTCGTTCAGGGTGGTGCCAGCTGATTTGACCTCTGCCAAATAAGAAATTTTGCCTTCGACACGGATCGCCAAGTCGCAGAATGTCCCGCGAATTTGCTGCTCGCTGGTCAGTTCTGTGTATTTGTCATAGCCGAACACCTCGCAAAGCATATCCTTGATGACAGTAACCGTGTCGGCCTCTGAAATGTCGCGTTCGCGCAGTTTACCGACAATCGGCTGACACCGCTTCAATCCTGCTACAAGCCGGTCGCTAGCTTTCTTCGGAATTTTCACTGTGGACAAAAATTTTCCCTTACAATGTAATTGGGCTATTCGTCTCCGTCTCGCTGTTCAGAGTCAATCAAACAATTGCAACAATAAAAACATCCAAGAGAGCTTAGGCGCTAGGAAGCCGAAAACTGAAAACGCCTGCATCGTCTGCCCCACACGAACCAAATCGGTTATAACGCCGGGTCATGGACAAAACCCCCACCCCTCGCCGCACCCGCCATGATGGCTGGACTCCCGACCGCTAGGACCGATTCATCGCGGCGCTCTGCTGTGGCCTGACCGTCACCACCGCGGCCGCGACGGTCGGGATGAGCGCGGGGTCGGCCTATAAACTGCGGAAGCATCCGGCGGCGGCCGGGTTTCGCGCCGCCTGGGACGCGGCGGTCGCTCCGGCGATCGCGCCGCGCGGGCCGGACCTGCTGGAAAAGGCGCTGGCCCGCATGATCGTGCCGGGGCGGTTCGACGGCATGGACTGCACGGTCAACCGGCCGATCCCGACGCGGCAGTTGATGCGCCTGCTCGACCGCGGCGAGGCCCGGGTGGCGAAGCTGCAAAAACGCGCGGAATCGTGACTTTCGTGAACTTTGGGGTGGGGGGTGCAGTCCCCCGGCGCCGATCATCCCGAGCGAAATCGAGGGAGGGACAAGCGCTCGTGTGGCCACGTCGCTCGACTTCGCTCGGGAGGAGCGGGTGGGGGGTGAGGCATCGCCCGGTGTGGAAAGCGACAAAAACGTCAACTTCGTGAACTTTGAGTGTGGTTGGCCGGTCGTTGGCTGGCCATATGACACGCGCTCTTTCTCAGCTTTGATCTCGGTTTGTGTCGCGGCGGCGCCCGCCCAGAAAGCACCCCCCTCTCCCGCTTGCGGGAGAGGCGAGAGACGCGCCAGCGGCCCGGGTGAGGGTGTACCCGAGCTTCGACGCAAGAGAACACCCTCACACGCTCGGCCAAGGGGCCGAGTCCCCTCTCCCGCAGGCGGGAGAGGGGGATTACGTCTAACGCAGCGCTGCGATCCCCAATTTGTCGGCTTTTGCCCGCGCCTTCACCGATTCCTCGCTGCGGGTCAGCGCCTTGGCGATCGCGCGCAGCGGCATGCCTTTCTTGGCGAGGGTATGGAGTTTCTGCACTTCCTCGCTCGTCCAGGCCTGTTTGTGGCGTTCGAATTTTTCGGCCATCGTCGCTGCTCCCGGGGCCGCGGCCCCTTGCCAATCGCTTCGCTGTCCGCTGCATAGGGCGCCATGACAAGCTTCTATCTTGGCCTGGCGCTCATTCTGGCGCTTTCGATCAACAGCCGGCTCGCTGTGGTGCGGGTTCTGGCGGTGGCGATGGCGGCGGTGGCGCTGGGCTTCATGGCCTGGTCGATCGTGCTGGCGAACCTCGATGGTACATTTGCCCGGGCGCCGGCGGGCAGCGCCCTGCCCTGGCTGCTCAATGGCGAAGCGGTGCTGATCGCGCTGGCGGCGCTGTTTTTGCTCGTCACCATCCCGCGGCAATGGCGCAGCGACGGCGGCAGCGTGCCGGTGCGCAGCACCACCGGCGGCTATGGCCATATCACCCGCGGGCTGCACTGGGGGAGCGCGACGCTGATCATCGCCGCCTTCACCATGGGACAGTTCATCGCCGTGCTCGCCCCTGGCAATCCGGTGCGCGGCGAGTTCGTGGCGACGCATATGGCGGTGGGCGGGGCGATCTTCCTGCTCACCTTCGCCCGCATGTTCGAACGGCTGGTGCGGCCGGCGCCGCCGAACAAGGCCGAAGCGCATATCGGGCATTTCCTGCTTTATACGTTGCTCACCGCGATTTGCGTCACCGGCCTGGCGCTGGCACCAGCGCCCATCGACCTGATGGGGCTGAAACTGCCCAATCTGCCGGCGGGGGCGGTTGCCGGGCCGCTGCACAAGGCGCTGCCGGTGCTGCTCGGGCTGTTGTTCCTCGGGCATGTTTTTGCGGCGCGGCGATCGATCCGGCGCACGGCGAGCTAGGTCGCACTGGAACAAAGCGCGACCACCGCGCATATTATACCCATGGAAATCCAGATTCGCACCAGCCTTGCCGAACCGGACACCGATGGCAGCTTTGTGCCGCACCGCCCGGTGCGGCCCG
>JBILPK010000293.1:0-3361 GCA_044373875.1 Polymorphobacter sp. | reverse complement strand
GCCCGAGACACAATTCGCCCTGCGTTTCGAACGCTTCGGCAGCCGGCTCGACTGGTCGGTCACCTATGCGCAAGTCGCCGACCGCACGCCCTGGTTGGCCATCGATCGCAGCGTCGCCGGCGCACCGACATTGGTGCAGCACTACCCGCGCCTCGCCATGCTGGGCGGCGACCTTGCGACCACGCTAGGCGATTTCGGCCTGCGGCTTGAAGCCGCCGGCTACGACTACGCCCGTGACGCAACGCGCGGGCAGGCCGGGCGCGTGCCGCGGTTCGCCGGCGTGCTGGGGGTCGATCGCAGTTTTCGCGGGCAATGGTCGGTCATCGCGCAGGCGGTGCTGCGGATCAGTCGTGCCTCGACACTCGCACCCGGTGCATCGCCGCTGCTTTCCGATCGCAACAACCTTATCCATTCGGCGTGGCAGGACACCATTTTCGGCGGCACCATCAGGGTCCGCAAGGGGTTGGCCGGCGACCGCGCCGCCATCGAAGCGACCGTCGCGGCGTTCACCGGCGGCGGCAATTATGTGCAGCTCAAGGCCAGCCACCGATTGAACGACACGCTGCGCCTGTCGCTGCTGGCCGAGCGCCATGGCGGCGCGCGCGGCACATTCTTTGGTCAATTGCGTCCCAACAACACGGTCTCGTTCGCCGTGCGCGCCGGTTTCTGATCCGCGTCAACACAGGAGATGGCCTATGTTCACCCTGCTTGCAACCTTCGTCACACGCCGGCCCTGGATGGTCATTGCCCTGATCGCGCTGGCGGCGCTGATGGCGCTGGCCGGTGCGCGCCATCTGCATTTCGTCAGCGATTTCGACAGTTCGTTGCCGAACCGCAGCCCGTTGTCGGCACAGATCCACGCGATCCAGGATACCTTCGAAAGCCGGAACACCCTGGCCTTTCTGGTCAGGGACGGCACGCCGGCGGCTCGGGTCGCGGCGGCCTGCACGCTATCGCAAGGCCTGACGCGATTGCCCGGCATCGCGGCGGGGCGCGTCTATGGCGTCGGGTCACCGACGGTCAAATATCTGGCCGACGATCGCGGCGACCTGGTCGTCAACGGCCTTGACCAGCTATGCACCGACAAGGCCGGCCTGTCCGCCGCGGTCAGGGATGGCCTCGGCCCGCAGGCGTCGCTGGTCCAGGCGCCCGATGGTTCGCTGACGGTCTACGCCGATGTCGCTGTCGCCAGCGGCACCTTCGGGCCGTTGCTGGAAAAGATCGACGCCATCATCGCCGGGGCCAGCCGGGGCGGCGTCACCATCGCCTATTCCGGCCAGCCGGCGTTCCTTGCCCAGAACGATCTCTATTCCAAGCGCATCGCGTATTTCTTCCCGGTCATCATGGCGCTGATCCTGATCTTGCACTGGGAGGCGCTGCGATCGATGCAGGCGGTGGTGGTGCCGATCTTCACCGGCCTGACCGCGACATTGATCGGGCTGGGCCTGTATGGCTGGTTCGGGTTGCCGCTCGATACATATACCGTGCTCGCCCCGGTGCTTATCCTGGCGGTTGGCGCCGGCCACTCGGTGCAATTGCTCAAACGCTACATGGAGGAAGTGCGCAGCCGGACGGTCGTCGGCGAACAGGCGAGCCGCGAGGCCAATGCCGCTGCCATCGTCGCGACCATGGCCGCGCAAGGCCCGGTACTGACGATCGCTGTCGCCGGTGCCGCCACCTGCCTGTTTTCGCTGCTGCTGCTCGATGTGTCGGCGCTGGCGCGCTTTGGCCTGCTGGCCGGGCTGGGCCTCATCGCCGCACTGGTGCTGGAACTCACCGTGGTGCCGTCGATCCGCATGTTGCTGCGCCGGCCGGTGATGCGGCCGGGCTATGGCGATCTCAGTCCGATGTGGCAGGGGGCGTTGCGCTGCATCGCCGAAACGGCGCTGACCGGGCCGGCCGGGCGTATCGCGCTGGGGCTGGCGATCGGCGGCGTCGTGCTGGCCATCGGCGTGTCGCGGGTCGCGGTATCGCATTCGATGGCGATCTACACCGCGCCCGATGTGCCGGTGCAACGCACCGTCCACGAACTCACCGCTGCCGGCGTAGGGCCGTATGTCATGGACGTGATGATCGACACCGGCCGCCCCGATGGCGCCTTCGATCCCGCTGCGCAATCGGCGCTGCTCGGCCTGGAAGACCGCATGGCCGCCGATGAAGCGGTGCGCGCCGTGCTGTCACCCGCCGGCATCATCCGGTTCCTGGGCTGTCGGTTCGCCGGCACCGCCGATTGCGCCGCCGCTGTCGCCGCCTCGGCAGACGAGAGCCGGCAGATCTGGACCGTGTTGTTCGGCGGCGGCCGTGCCGTCGGCCTGATCGACGATACCGGCCGCTACCTGCGGCTGCGGGCCTTTGTCGCCACCGATGAGACCCGCGTTGCGACCCGGTTGATCGACACGGTCGAGGGCTATGCCCGTGACAAGGGCCTGGCCGTCAGCATCGGCGGCTCCGCGGTCACCGCCAAGGCGCTCGCCGATGGCATCGTCCGGGTCAGCCTTGAAAAGGCCGCGCTGTTGCTGGTCATCGTCATGATCATCGGCGGGCTGGTGTTCCGGTCCTGGGTGATGGCGCTGCTGTTCCTCATCCCCTCGGCGCTCACCATCGCGACCAATTTCGCCTGGCTCGGCTGGAGCGGCACCACGCTGAACGTCGCCACCGCCGCCGTCGCCACCATCGCGGTCGGCGTCGGGCTGGATTACCTCATCTACTTCACCTTCCGGATCCGCGAAGCGCTGGACCGGCGCCTCAGCTATCTCGATGCCATCCGGGTCGCCCATGCCTCCGCCGGCGGTGCCGCGGTCTGCGTCGCGATGGCGGTCGCGGTCGGCTATGTCGTGCTGCTCGCCTCGCCGGGCTATCTCGTCCACCACTGGATCGCGGTGCTGGTCCCGATCACCATGCTCGCCTCGCTGGTCGGCACGCTGTTCGTGTTTCCCTTTGCGCTCCGGCTGCTGCGTCCGCGGTTCACGCAGCGCTTCGATGCCTTTCCGGACTGGAACCAGGCCACGGCCGAATTGCTGCCGATGGTGGCGGCGGAGCCAGCGCCTGCCCGGACACCGGGTTGAGCATTTGGTCGATACGCTGCGCCATGATATCGATACATGACCGTAATGGGGGCAATCGGGCATGAGGATTGTCTTCATCATCGGGCTGGCGCTCGCCGGATCGTTCCCGGCCGCCGCAGCGCCAGCGCCCGGAACGGCCGCCCGGCTCGCAACACTGGCGGCGCAATTGGCCGATCCCGATCATGTCGAGCCCAGCCGCCAAGTTGATCTTGCCCGCGAACGGCTGGGCCTCTGCCAATCGACATGGGGGCCGGCATCTCTGGCCACCGCGCGCTGCGAGATCGAACTGGGCCGCG
>JBILPK010000292.1:0-3362 GCA_044373875.1 Polymorphobacter sp. | reverse complement strand
TGCGCGCATCCGCGCCCATGCTGCACATGTTTGCCGCCGCGCTGCGCCGTGGATGCCCCGCGAGGATTCGAACCTCGATAAACGGAGTCAGAGTCCGTTGTCTTACCATTAGACGACAGGGCAGCAACCACGCAGCAGAGCCCGAGCGAGAGGGGGGATTAGGCAGAAGGCGCTGCGAAGTCAATTCCGAAAATCCGCCTTGCCGGCACCGCGATTGTCGAAAATTTGCCAAGCGAGGCAACTCGCACTAGCGTTGTTGTCAGGTTCCGGTGCCGTGTCTCGCAGCACCGGTGATATGATTGGATTGATGATCATGTCGGCTCGTGCCGATACGAATTCTCATGGTGACCCCGAGCGCGGTTGTGCCTTGCCCGGCGATGTGGGCAGCGATGCGCGCGGCAGCGATGCCAGGCAGAACGCTGATTCACCTTGTGCGGACATGGCTTTCGCCGGGCGCAGCGTGCGCGCCGTGCCGCGTGCCGCGACCCCGCGCTTTCCGCTGTCCCGGCGGGGCCGCACCTATGGCGCGCTCGATCTGGGCACCAACAATTGCCGGCTGCTCATCGCCCGGCCGGGGCCGCAGGGCTTTGTCATCGTCGATGCCTATTCGCGGGTCGTGCGGCTGGGCGAGGGGTTGATGGAATCGGGCCGCTTGTCCGATGCCGCGATGGACCGCACCGTCGCCGCGCTCGCCGCCTGTGCCGAAAAACTGGCGCGCCGCGATGTGCGGCTGACCCGCAATGTCGCCACCGAGGCCTGTCGCCGCGCCGCCAACGGCAATCGCTTCGTCGATCGCGTCTTTGAAGAAACCGGCATCGCCCTCGATGTCATCAGCGCCGCCGAGGAAGCCCGGCTGGCGGTGCTCGGCTGCCACATGCTGATCGCCGCCGATGGCCCGCCGGCGCTGGTGTTCGATATCGGCGGCGGCTCGACCGAGGTCATGCTCGTCGCGCCAGGAAGTGTGAATGGCGGGGAGCCCGAGATCATCGACTGGATTTCGATGCCCTGGGGCGTCGTTTCGCTCGCCGAGACGGAGCCGCAATGGCGCGAGGCGCCCGATCGCGAGCTGGCCTATGCCCGGATGCAGGGCAAGGTCGCCAGCCTGCTCGATGGCTTTGCGGCGCGGCTGGCGGCGCGCGGCGTCGGGCAGGGGCCGGGCGCGGTGCAACTGCTCGGCACGTCGGGAACGATCACGACGCTGGCCAGCGTCCAGATGGGGTTGCCGGCCTATGACCGCCGCATCGTCGACGGCTCGCTGGTCGATACCACGGCGCTGCTGGCGCTGTGCCGCGACATCGCCCACAAGAGCACCCAGGAACGTGCCCGGCTCGCCTGCATCGGCAGCGACCGCGCCGAATTGATCGCGGCGGGCTGCGCCATCGTCGATGCCATCCTGTCGCGCTGGCCGGGGGGCGGGGTGCGCATCGCCGACCGCGGCATTCGCGAGGGAATCTTGCGCACCTTGATGGCGCGCGATGGTGTATGGGCGGCAGGTCGATGAGCATTACCCCAACCGGCAATGGCCCTGGCGGGCGCTCGCGCGGCGGCAAGGTCAAGGTCAAGAACGCCCATCGGCGCTCGACCTCGTCGAACCAGTGGCTGGCGCGGCATCTGAACGATCCCTATGTCGCCGCCGCCAAGGCCGCCGGCTATCGCAGCCGCGCCGCCTTCAAGCTCAAGGAACTCGATGCGCAATTCTCGCTGCTGAACCAGGTCGAGCGTGTCGTCGATCTGGGCGCGGCGCCGGGCGGCTGGTGCCAGGTCGTGCTGGAAAAACGTCCGCGCGCCAAGGTGGTCGGCATCGACCTGCTGCCGATCGAGCCGATTGCCGGGGTGACTTTGTTCGAAAAGGACATTCTCGACGACGATACCGAGCAGGTGCTGCTCGCGGCGCTCGGCGGCCAGGCCGATATCGTGCTGTCCGACATGGCGGCGAACACCGTCGGCCACCAGATGACCGATTATCTGCGGACCATGGGGTTGATCGAGGTGGGGCTCGACATGGCCGGGCGGCTGCTGCGGCCGGGCGGGGCGTTAGTCGCCAAGGTGCTGGCCGGCGGCGGCGATGGTGCGCTGACGGCGCTGCTCAAGAAATCATTCACCACCGTCAAGCACGTCAAGCCGCCCGCCAGCCGAAAGGGCAGCAGCGAATGGTATGTCGTGGCGCAGGGCTTCAAGGCGCCGCCACCCGAAAGCGACTGACAGGCGTTGCGTCGCGCCTTTCCGGCTGGCAAGCACAAGCGATGTTGATTCCTTGTGAAAGTGCCGCATGACCGCTCGCCAGCCCGCCGAATGGCGCCCGCATGCCGCGACCTGGACGGCGTTTCCGAGCGCCGCCGACCTGTGGGAGGATGACCTCGCGCCGGCGCAGGCCGAAGTCGCCGCCATGGTGCGGGCGATCGCGGCAGGGGAGCGGGTCGAGCTGCTCGTCGCCGATGATGCAGCGATGGCGGCGGCGCACGCGCTGCTCGCCGGCTGCAATGTCGGTTTCCATGCTTATGGTTTCGGCGACATCTGGCTGCGCGATACCGGGCCGTTGTTCATGCAATCGCCGGTCGGCGATGCCGCGGCGGGGTTCCGTTTCAACGGCTGGGGCGGGAAATACGACCTGCCTGGCGATGATGGTGTCGCGGCGTTCGTGGCGGCGGCGGCGGGCGTGCCGCTGGCGCGCCATGGCTGGGTGCTCGAAGGCGGCGCCATCGATTGCGACGGCACCGGGCTCGCCGTGACGACCGAGCAATGCCTGCTCAACCCCAACCGCAACCCGAAAATGGACCAGGCCGAGGTCGAATCGCATCTGCGCCGCGATCTCGGCATCGATCGGGTGCTCTGGCTCGGCGAGGGGCTGATGAACGATCATACCGATGGCCATGTCGACAATCTGGCGCGCTTCGTGGCGCCCGGCATCATCGCCATTCCTGAACCGACGAAGGACGACCCCAACCGCGATGTCTTCACCGATGCCGCCGAACGCGCCCGCGATTTCGGGCTGACGGTGGTGGCCGTACCATCCGCCGGCCGGGTCGAGCGCGATGGCGAGATCGTGCCCGCCAGCCACATGAACTTCTACATCGCCAACAAGGTCGTCGTGGTGCCGACCTATGGCGCGCCATCCGATGACGCGGCCGTGGCGGCGATCGGCGCGCTTTTCCCGGGGCGGGATTGCATCGGGCTGCGGGCGGACCATATTCTGACCGGCGGCGGCAGCTTTCACTGCATCACGCAGCAGCAGCCGGCCTGAGGAGCAAAGATGCGTCAGATTACCGTTGCCGGGCTCCAGCTGGGCTTTTCCGGAGTGCGCGACGTCGATATCGCGATGACGGCAGCGGCGGTGCGCGGCGCCGCGGCGGCGGGCGCCCAGG
>JBILPK010000134.1:0-9566 GCA_044373875.1 Polymorphobacter sp. | reverse complement strand
TGAACAGGCGCCGTGGCGGATCGCCGGGGACCGTTTTATCGGTGCCGGCAACACGCCGTTCGATGGCATTCCGGTCGCCGGCCGGGTGCGCATGACGATCAAGGGTGGAGACATGGTGTGGCGCGCATGAACAGCCGGATGCTGGTGACGGCGGCGCTGGCGGTGCTGTGCCTCGTCGCGCCCCCCGCCGAAGCCGCCCGCAAGAAAAAGCCCGTGCCCGTCGCCGCGCCAGCACCGCCACCGCCGCCCACGGTGCGCAGCGGGGTCGATCTGTGGCGCGCCGGGGATTACCCCGCCGCCGTGGCGATCTGGCAACCCTTTGCCGCAGCGGGTGACCCCGATGCGATGTTCAACATGGGGCAGGCGCACAAGCTTGGCCGCGCCGTACCCAAGGATCTGGGGCTGGCGCGCGATTATTATCGCAAGGCCGCCGCCAAGAACCATCTGCCGGCGCAGGCAAATTTGGGCATCCTGCTGTTCCAGGCCGGGGAAAAGGTCGAAGCGACGCGCTGGCTGAAGGCCGCCGCCGACCGCAACGAGATGCGCGCGCAATATGTGCTCGGCATCGCGCACTGGAACGGCGATGGCGTGCCGCGCAGCCTGACGCTTGCCTACGCCTATCTCGCCCGCGCCTCGGCGCAGGGGTTGAACGAGGCGAGCGGCGCGCTCAACACGTTGACCGGGGTGATTGCGCCGCTGGAACGCGCCAATGGCTGGGCGGTGGCGACCAGCCTGATGGCTGGTAACGGCGTCCCGCCCGAATTCGCCGGCGCGCCGGGCAAGACCCAGATGGCCGCGGTGGCACCGCTCAGCGACAGCGTGCTGCCGAGCCAGGTGATCAAGCCACCACCGCGCGCTGCCGAACCGGCGCCCGAGCGCACGCTGGCCAATTCCCCGCAACCGGTCGCCGCGCCACCGCCCTTGCTGGCGCGCAAGCCGGCGCCAAAGCCCGACGAGAAAACCGAAGCGGAGCGCAATATTTCGCCGCCGCCGCTGCGCACCGCGCCGCCGCGCACCGCGCCACCGCAACTGCGCACCGCGCCGCTGCCGGCGCAGCCCGTGCCGGTTACCCCGCCGCCCGGCGCCGTGGCGACGCCGGCTGCCGTGGCACCCGTGAAGATCGAAACGCCGCCGCCGCGGGCCATCGAGCCGCCGAGCGCACCGCCGGTGACAACGGTGGCCCTGCCGGCATCGGCACCTGCCGCAGTGGAAAAGCCTGTCGCAAAGCCACCTGAAAAGCCGGTCGCCAAGCCAGTCATCAAGCCGCCGGAAAAACCGCCGGAAAAGAAGATCACCGGCTGGCGCGTGCAGCTCGGCGCCTTTTCGAAAAAGGCGCTCGCCGAAGCATCGTGGAAAGAATTCGCCGCCAAGCAGAAGAAGCTGATTGGCGATCGCAAGCCGATTTACGCCGTCGATGGCAATGTCACCCGGTTGCAGGTCGGCCCGTACAAGACCAAGGCAGCGGCGCGTGAAGCGTGCGACACTTTCGCCAAATCGGGCCGCGCCTGTTTCGCCACCGACGATTGAGCGAAGCTTCAGTCCCTCCCCGCCAGGGGAGGGACGTCACCGATATCAGGCTGCGAGCTTGATGCTGTCGCCCGACCATTGCGCCCAGAGCGCCGTGTGGCGGGCCGCGACTGTTTCCCGGGCGGCATCCTTCACCGGGCCGAAACCGCGCACATCGATCGGCAGCCGGACAATGGCGGTGGCCAGGCCGACATTGGCATCGGTCATGCCGGCCAGCAGGCGATCGACTTCGGTCTCGAAGGCGGCAATGTCGGCACGCTCGCCGCGGCGTTCGGCAGTGTAGCCGAACATATCGAGCGCGGTGCCGCGCAAGCCCTTGAGTTTGGCCAGTACGCCGAAGGCGCTGAATACCCAGGGGCCGAAGCTGATCTTCTTCGGCCGGCCGGTGGCCGGATCGAGGCGGGACAGCAACGGCGGCGCCAGCATCACCCGAGGGGTGCCGCCGGCAAATTGCGCATCGAAGGCAGCGCGGAAGCGACCATCGGAATAGAGCCGGGCGACTTCGTATTCGTCCTTGTAAGCCAATAGCTTGTAATAGCTTCTTGCGACAGCGTCTGCGAACCCGTCGCCACCCTTGGCGCGCGCCTTGCCGACCAGCGTGGAGAAGCGCGCCGCATAGGCGGCATCCTGATAGGCAGTCAGATCGGTGGTGCGGCGGGCGATGACGTCATCGAGGCTGCGCGCCGGCGGTTCGGCGGCGGGCCCGCGCGCCGCTTCGACGAGTTCCGCCACCGTATCGGGGCGCACGGCGAGCAGGCGTCCAAGACCAAAGGCGCGCTTGTTGAAGTCGACCGCGACGCCGTTGAGTTCGATCGCCGCTTCGATACTGGCGCGTTGCAGCGGGATCAGGCCCTTTTGCCAGGCATAGCCCATGACCAGGATGTTGGCGGCAATCGCATCGCCCATCAAGGCGACGGCAATCGTGTCGGCCGCGATGAAATCACAGGCATTGGGGTTGGACGCGGCGCGGATCGCGTTTTCGACCTGGGCGGAGCGGAAATCGAGATCGCGATTGCGGACGAAATCGGCGGTCGGGGCGATATCGGCATTGGCGACGACCGCAGTGCGGGTCGGGATCATCAGCGTCTGGGTCGGCTTATCGGCCGCCACCACGGCATCGCAGGCCAGAACGAGATCGGCACCGCCGGCGATGATGCGCGGCGACAGCAGATCGTCGTTCTTCGCCGCCAACCGGACGTGCGAATAGACGGCGCCGCCTTTTTGCGCGAGGCCGGCCATGTCGGCGGTGGTGCTTGCCAGTCCTTCGAGGTGTCCGGCGGTGCCGAGTAGCGCCGAAACAGTCAGCACGCCGGTGCCGCCGATGCCGGTGACCATGATGTTATAGCCATGGCCCGGCGCCGGAATGGCGGGTTCGGGCAAGCCCGACAGGTCGAATGCGTTGGAGGCCGACTTCTTGATCTCGGCGCCTTCGACTTCGACAAAACTGGGACAGAACCCCTTCAAGCAGCTGTAATCCTTGTTGCAGCTTGATTGGTTGATACGACGCTTGCGGCCGAATTCGGTTTCCAGCGGTTCGACCGAAACGCAGTTCGATTGCACCGAGCAATCGCCGCAACCTTCGCAGACGGCACTGTTGATGAAGACGCGCTTCTTGGGGTCTTCCATGAGCTTGCGCTTGCGGCGCCGGCGCTTTTCGGCGGCGCAGGTCTGGTCGAAGACGATGATCGTGCAGCCCGGGGTCGCGGCGAATTCTTCCTGGATGGCGGGCAGGGCGGAGCGGTCGAGCAGCCGCACGCCGGCGGGCAGGGTGACGCCATTGTAACGCGCCATGTCCTCGGTCAGCACCGCGACTTTCCTGGCGTGTTCGGCGACCATTTGCGCCGCTATCTGGTCGACGCCGAGTTCGCCGTCATGCTTCTGGCCGCCGGTCATCGCGACGGCGTCGTTGTAGAGGATCTTGTAGGTGATGTTGACGCCGGCCGCGATCGACTGGCGGATGGCGAGCAACCCCGAATGGAAATAGGTGCCATCGCCCAGATTGGCGAAGACATGGTTTTCGGTGGTGAACGGTGCTTCGCCGACCCAGGTGACGCCTTCGCCGCCCATTTGCGTGAAGGTTTCGGCGCGGTCCATCCACAGCGCCATGATGTGGCAGCCGATTCCGGCGAGCGCGCGGCTGCCTTCGGGGGGCTTGGTCGAGGTGTTGTGCGGGCAGCCCGAGCAGAAATAGGGGGTCCGCTTGATCGGCGTGACGAAGGCATCCGACTTGTCGGACTGATCGGCAAAGAAATTCAGCGTCGCACGGATCCGGTCGGTATCATGATATTTCTGGATACGCGCGGCGATGACATTGGCGATCACCCCCGGGGTCAGTTCATTGTCGGGGCTGAGCAACCACTGGCCATGCTCGTCCTGCTTGCCGACGACGCGCGGGCGCACCGATTCGCGCCAGTTATACAGCTGCCAGCGAAGCTGATGCTCGATGAATTCGCGCTTTTCCTCGATGACGAGGACTTCCTCCAGTCCTTCGGCGAAGGCGCGGATGCCATCGGGTTCGAGCGGCCAGGGCATGCCGACCTTGTAGACGCGCAGGCCGATTTCGGCGGCGACACGGGCGTTGATGCCGAGTTCATCGAGCGCTTCCATCGTGTCGGCGAAGGCCTTGCCGGTGGTGACGATGCCGAAGCGCGGGCGCGGTGTTTGCCACACCACCCGGTCGATATGGTTGGCGCGGGCAAAGGCCATGGCGGCAAAGCCCTTGTAACGTTGCAGGCGGGTATCTTCCTCGCGCCAGATGTCGCCGCCGCGGATATGCACGCCGCCGGCCGGAAAATCGAAATCGGGGATGATGATCTGGCGCGCTTCATTGGCCAGATCGATGGTGGCCGATGTTTCCACCGTGTCGGCGGTCGCCTTGAAGCCGACCCAGGTACCGGCAAAGCGGCTCATCGCCAACCCGAGCAGGCCGTATTCGACAAATTCATGTACCGACGCCGGCGCGAGAAACGGCACGAAGGCCGCCTGGAAATTATGGTCGGACTGGTGAGGCAGGGTCGACGACTTGGCACCATGATCATCGCCCACGATGGCGAGAACGCCGCCGTTCGGCGAGGTGCCGGCGGCGTTGGCGTGCTTCAAGACATCCATGGCGCGGTCGAGTCCCGGGCCCTTGCCGTACCAGATGCCGAAGACGCCATCGACGGTGGCACCGGGGCGCATGCCGACATGCTGCGAGCCCCAGACGGCGGTGGCACCCAGTTCTTCGTTCACTCCCGGCACGAAGACGATGTTGCGTTCGGCGAGCATTTTCTTCGCGCGCCACAATTCCTGGTCGTAGGTGCCGAGCGGCGAGCCGCGATAGCCCGAGATGAAACCCCCGGTATTGAGCCCCGCCGCCTTGTCGCGCGCCTGTTGCACCAGCGGCAGGCGGACCAGCGCCTGCACCCCCGACATGAACACCCGCCCCTCGGTGAAGCAGTATTTGTCTTCGAGCGTGACGGGCGGCAGGCCGGCGACCATGGATGGCAATCCTGTTGCAAGTGCGAAGTAGGTCAATAATACTGACCTTTCTCCACCTAGGCAAGTCCTGTGAATGCCCGATCGCGGCTGGCCTTGGCGGCAAAAGGATGGTTCGCTGAAACCCCGAGTCGGGCAAGGAAAATCATGCCGCTACGCCCATCCACCAACGACGACCCGGCCTCGGTGCTGGCCGTTTCGTACAATATCCAGAAAGGAATCGGTGCCGATCTGCAGCGCCGGCCCGAGCGCACGCTGGCGGTGCTGCGTGAACTGGGCGCCGACATCATGGTTCTGCAAGAGGCCGACCGCCGTTTCGGGGCCCGGCCATCGGCGCTGCCGTTCGACCAGATCAAACACCATGGCTGGCGGCCGGTGCCGTTTGAAACCAGGCCTGATTCGATCGGCTGGCATGGCAATGCCGTGCTGGTCAGCGACCGGGTCACGATCACCGGCCATGCCATCTTGCCGATCCCGGCGCTCGAGCCGCGCGGCGCCGTGCTCGCCGACCTCAGCATCGATGGCGCGCCGCTGCGGGTTATCGGCATGCATCTCGACCTTTCGGGGTTTCGCCGGCGCCACCAGGCGCAGGCGATCCTGGCGCATCTCGTGCGTCATCCGGGCGACCCGCCGGTGCTGGCGATGGGTGACCTCAATGAATGGCGCGCCACGGCGCCGACGATCGCCGATTTTTCGGCGGTGCTGAACCCGGTGCCGACCGGCCCGAGCTTTCACGCCCGGTTGCCGGTGGCAGGGCTCGATCGGATATTCATCAGCCCCGGCATCGGCGTTATCGGTTCCGGGGTGCATCACAGCGCGATCGCCAGCGTGGCGTCGGATCACCTGCCGGTGTGGGCCCGGCTGGTGCTGCCGCAATGATAACGGCACTTGCCGTACTTGCGCTGCTCGTGCTGCTGCATCGGCTGGCGTGCTGGCGCTATCGCTTGCCGGCGGTGCGGATTACCGATGATGCGCCGCCGCTGCCGGTGCTGCCGCCTAGTGTCGCAACGCGTCCGGGGCTGACCGGTATTCATTCGCTCGATAATGCCCATCAGGCCTTTGCGGCGCGGGTCCTCTTGATCCGTCGAGCGCAGGCGAGCCTCGATCTGCAATATTATATCTGGCACCGTGATACCTCGGGGCTGTTGCTGCTCGATGAATTGCGGGCAGCCGCCGATCGCGGTGTGCGGGTGCGGCTGCTGCTCGATGACAATGGCATCGCCGGGCTCGATCCGGTGCTGGCCGCGCTGGCCGGGCATCCGTTCATTTCGGTCCGGCTGTTCAACCCCTTTGTCATCCGCCGACCCAAGGCGATCGGCTATCTGCTCGATTTCCGGCGATTGAACCGGCGTATGCACAACAAGAGCTTCACCGCCGACGGCCGCTTCACCATCCTGGGCGGCCGCAATATCGGCGATGAATATCTCGGCGCCAGCGAACAGGCGCTGTTCGCCGATCTCGATGTCTTTGCCATCGGCGCGGCAGTGGCCGATGTCGCGGCCGATTTCGAGCGCTATTGGCAATCCGAATCGGCGTGGCCGGCGGCGCAGTTCCTGCCGCTCGACCGCGATGGCCTGACGCGTTTCGATGCCGAAGTTGCCGCGCTGAAGCTGACCCCGCTGGCGCGCGACTATGCTGAGGCAGTGCGCGAGGATATGGTACGGCGACTGGTGGCGGGCGATCTGGCGCTCGAATGGGCGCCGACTGTGCTGATCAGCGACGATCCCGCCAAGGGCCTGGGCGATATCGCCGAACACCGGCTGGTCGGCCCGAGACTGGCCGCGGCGATGGGGGAGCCGCGAGACGAGCTGGCGCTGGTATCGGCCTATTTCGTACCCACGGATGCCGGGATCGCCGCCTTTGCTGCCATGGCGGCGAGCGGCGCCGAGGTGCAGATCATGACCAATGCGCTGAAGACCAACGACGTCGCCATGGTTCATGCCGGCTACGCGCCAAGCCGCAAGCCGCTGCTGCGCGCCGGGATCAGGCTATGGGAAATGAAGGGCACCGACCCGGCCAAGCCGGCCCGCCTGCGCTTCCGCCGCCGCCGACCCGAGCAAAAATCCGGCACGATCTTCCGCTCGAACGGCTCGGCGCTTCACGCCAAGACCTTTGCTGTCGATCGCCGGCGGCTGTTTGTCGGCTCGTTCAATTTCGATCCGCGCTCGGTACGGTTGAATACCGAAATGGGACTGATGATCGACAGCCCGGTGCTCGCCGGGCGGCTGCATGAAATGTTCGACGGCGATATCGCCGGGGTGGCTTATGAGGTGCGACTGCGCGGCCGGCGGCTGGTCTGGGTGGAAGCGCATGCCGATGGGGAGTTCATCCACACCAGCGAGCCTGGCACAGGGCCACTACAGCGCGCGGTGATGGCGGTGCTGTCGCATCTGCCGGTGAAGTGGTTGCTTTAGCCGGTTTTCCCGTCACCCCGGGTCAAGACCTGGGGGACGATCGAGAGCGATATGAGCCTCAATCCAGCCCGGTGATCATCCCGCTCGCATCGACTCCGACACGGTTCGCCGCGGGCTGCTTCGGCAGGCCCGGCATGGTGTTGATATCGCCGCACAGCGCGACGACGAAGCCGGCACCCGCCGACAGCCGCACCTCGCGGATCGGCAGCAGGTGCCCGGTGGTGGCGCCGCGAATATTCTCGTCGGCAGTGAAGCTGTAGGGCGTCTTGGCCATGCAGACGGGCAGGGCGCCGAAGCCCTGTTTTTCGAACACCGCCAGTTGCCGCGCCGCTGCCGGGGAGAGCGCGATATCGGCGGCGCGATAGATTTGCTGCGCAACGGTACGCAGTTTGTCGGCGAGCGGCAGGTCATCGGCATAAAGCGGCCGGAATGCCGCCGTGCCGGCATCGGCGAGCGCGGCGACGCTGTGCGCCAGTGCCTCGGCACCCGCTGCGCCTTCGCCCCAGTGGCGGCACAGGTGCGCCGGCACGCCGAGCACATCACGGCAATGATCGATGACCAGGGCGTGTTCGGCGGCGGTATCCGACGTGAAGACGTTGAGCGCGACAACCACCGGAATGCCGAAACTCGCCATGTTTTCAACGTGGCGCGACAGGTTGGCGAGCCCGGTCGTCAGCACCGCGGGGTTTTCATCGCCCAGTTCGGCGAGCGTGGCGCCGCCATGATATTTGAGCGCGCGTACCGTCGCGACGATGACGGCCACATCGGGCGCCAGGCCAGCGCTGCGGCATTTGATGTCGCAGAATTTTTCAGCGCCAAGGTCCGCCCCGAAGCCGGCTTCGGTGACGGTGAAATCCCCCAGCGCCAGCGCGGCGCGGGTGGCGGCGACCGAATTGCAGCCATGGGCAATATTGGCGAACGGCCCGCCATGGATGAGCGCAGGCGAGCCGGCGATGGTCTGCACCAGATTGGGCTGCATTGCTTCGACGAGCAGCGCCGTCATTGCCCCGGCCGCGCCGATATCGCCCGCGGTAACATAGGTCCCCGTTTCATCCCGGCCGATGCGGATACGGGCAAGGCGGGTTTGCAGGTCGGCAAGATCATCGGCGAGGCAAAGGATCGCCATGATTTCGGACGCTACGGTGATGTCGAACCCCGTCTCGCGCGCCGGGGCATTGCCCGCCCCCATACCGGTGGCGATCTGGCGCAGCGCACGGTCATTCATGTCGAGCACCCGCCGCCAGCTGATGTGGCGCGCATCGAGCGGCAGTCCGGTGGCGGTCGGCAGCCGATAGTGCAGGGCATTGTCGATCAGCGCGGCGAGCAGATTGTGCGCCGAGGTGATGGCGTGGAAATCGCCGGTGAAGTGCAGGTTGATCTTTTCCATCGGCAGCACCTGTGATTGGCCGCCGCCGGTGGCACCGCCCTTGCGTCCGAACACCGGGCCGAGCGAGGGTTCGCGCAGCGCGATGACGGCGCGGCGGCCGATGCGGTTGAGCGCATCGCCGAGCCCGATCGTCGTGGTGGTCTTGCCCTCGCCCGCCGGGGTCGGATTGATCGCGGTGACCAGCACGAGCTTGCCCGGGGTCGCATCGCGCAGCCGTGCCAGCGTCGGCGCCGCGAGCTTGGCGACATGATAGCCGTGCGGCACCAGGTCACCAGCCTCAAGCCCGATTCCAACGGCAATCGCGGTGATCGGGCGCAGCGTTGCGGCGCGGGCAATTTCGATATCACTGGCCATGGTGCATGCTCCCCGGGGTGTCGGGTTGCTCTATCGCATCGTTCGCCAAAATCCAGCCGCAAGCCGCACGCTGGCGAGGTGCGGCGAAAAGCCTGCTTCTCCCCTGCCGGCTTCTGCTAAGGAGGCGGACGTTGCCGCAGTGGATCGCCGGTTTAGGGGCCTGCCATGTTCGAAGCCATTTCCGCACTGACGCTGGCGCGGATGCAGTTCGCCTTCACGGTGTCGTTCCACTTCATCTTTCCCTCCTTCACCATCGGGCTGGCCAGCTATCTGATGGTGCTCGAAGGCCTGTGGCTGAAGACCGGGCGCGATGTTTACCTGCAATTGTTCCGCTACTGGCTGAAGATCTTTGCCATCACCTTCGGCATGGGTGTCGTGTCGGGCATCGTCATGGCCTATCAGTTCGG
>JBILPK010000023.1:0-29471 GCA_044373875.1 Polymorphobacter sp. | reverse complement strand
CAGGTGCGGCAAGGCATGGGCGCCGACAGCTGGTACAAATTCTATCTGTCGGCGCGGCGAACCTCGCAGGAACTGATCTGGTCGAGCGTCATCCCCGCCGTCGAACGCGGCACGCCGACCGCGCCCGCAGCGCCGGCCGGCGGCAGCGTCAGCCTCGCGCCCGCGGGCTTTGTGCCGCCGCGCTACATCTCGGCGATCGACATCCATTGCATGCCCGGCGGCTATTGCGCCGACCGCGGTGACGGTGACGAAGCGGCGGGTGCCGTCTATGATCGCGGCGTCTTTCTCTACATGTCGGGGCTGATGGGCCCGATGAACGATGCCGTCGGGCAGCTGGCGGCGCGCTGGCTGCAATCGCGGTTGCCCGATTTCGCGCCGGTGAACATACTCGATCTCGGCTGCGGCGTCGGTCACTCGACGCTCGCCTATGCCGGGGTGTATCCGGGTGCCGAACTCCATGGCCTTGATTGCGGCGCGGCACTGTTGCGCTACGGGCATCGCCGTGCGGAAGCACTGGGTGTCCCGGTGCATTTCCAGCAGGGCGATGCCGAACACACCCCCTATCCCGATGCCAGCTTCGATCTCGTCACCAGCCATATCGTGCTGCACGAAACCAGCACCCGCGCGCTGCCCGCCATTCTCAAGGAATGCCATCGCCTGCTCAAGCCCGGCGGGGTGATGCTGCACATCGACCAGCCGCGTTTCGACGACAGCGACCCCTATGCGACCTTCCTGCAGGAAAACGAGACCTACTATAACAATGAACCCTTCTGGCGGCAGTATCGGCGCATCGACCTGGCCGCAGTGGCAGAAAAAGCCGGCTTTGCGGCGGACGCCATCGACAGCGACATATTGTCGGCGGCGGTCGTCCAGCAGAGCCAGAACAACGAAAAAGCCGCCCCCGATGCCGCTGCGAAAAAGCGCGGCTTCTCGGTCCTGCTCGCCCGGAAATCGGCATGAGCGACCTGCCGCCGCTGCCGCGCTTCGTTACCGGCGCCCGCCCGGGCTTTCACGCCGAACCGGCGATCGACCGGCTCGTCGCCATGGTGCTGGCGCTGACCCGCGAGGTGTCGGTGCTCAAGGATCGGGTCGATACGCTCGAAATACTCGGCCAGCAGGCCGGCTGGCTCGGTGCCGATGCGGTCGAAACCTATGTGCCGCCCTTCCCCGTCCGCCAGCGCCGCGAAGCGACTCGCGAAGCGATGATCGGCCGCGTGCTCGCCATCATGGCCGAAGAAATCGCCGATCTCGAAGCCGGCGAAACCGATGACGCCTATTGGGCAACGGTGTCGGGGATCGAAAAGGGCGACGTATAAGCGTCTGGCAGTCGCAGGCTTGACATTTATCGCCTATTTGGTTATTTCTCGGCGCTGTGAAATCGTCAATCCAGACGCAAGCACAAGCCTTTCTGCCGGCTTGCAGCGCGGTTGCGCAGCGAGCGCGCAGCATCGCGTTGGCGGCAATGACAGTCGCAGGAGAAAAGTCCTCAGATCCGTCAAGTTTGTCAATTTCTGAATTTTTGGTAAGGTTCAGGCCCGTCCGGTTAAAGCCCCAGCGCCCCAGGGTTGAAAATATCCTGCGGGTCGAGCGCCGACTTGATCGCCCGCAGCAGCGCGACACTCGCCGGGTTTCGCCCGTCGAGCAGCGGATAAACCTTGCCGATCTGCAGATGCGCGCCGCCATGGGCGTGCATCAGATCGATGACATCATGCTTCATGCGGTCGACTTCGGCGCGCGCCGCGCTGCTGGCGGCATAGGACGGCAGGCTGGCGAGATGATCGGCGGGAACCATGCGATCGTGGAAGATCGTCCGCGCATCGGGCCAGTAGAAAGTCGGTTCATAGATGAACGCCGAGGCGCCGACCGCCATGAACATCGCGCCGGTGAAGATGCCGTGCGCGTCCATCACCGCCTGGTTTTCGGCCCAATAGGCCATCAGCGCGCGGTGGAAGCTCTTGACCCGGTCATGCGGCAACAACGTGTGCATCGGCACCCAGCGTTCGCCCTTCGGGCCGAGCGTGTTGTTCAGCGGCGCGAATGGCATGCCGCGCACCACCGTTGGCACGGTATTGGCGATTTCCTCGCCATGCGCCGCGCCGATGCGTTTGATCGCGGCGATCTTGGCGCGGGCCTCGGCCTGGTCGACGCCATCGGTCAGGTAATGCACGGCATAGGTCGCCGCCTTCAGTTCGCGGTCGCCGGCGGCCGCCATGCGGGCGAGGCTGCGCACCCCGCTGCCGAACGAGGTTGCCGATTTCATCACGTTGCGGGCGATCTCGGCCTTGGCGGCAACGCCGTCCTGTCGGCCGATCTGGCCTTGTTGCAGCGTCGCATCGAGGCCGAAATTTTCATCGTCGATGGCTTCGATGGCGATCAGCCGCATGGCTTCGTGCATGGCGTCGAAACTGGCGAAGCTGAAGCTCGCCGCCTCGAAGGCGTCGCGGCGCTTGATGAGCTTGAGGGTGATTCGCGCCTTGACGCCCAAGGCGCCGCAATCGCCGGTAAACAGTCCGGCGAGATCGGGCCCGAAATGCCTGAAAAAGGGCGCGCCATGGGCGCTGCCGGCGCTGCCGGTGGAGAGCAGTTCGCCGCTGCCGGTGCTGACATCGATGTTGAGCAGGCTTTCGGCCGAAACCCCCTGGCCGTGGCTAACGCTGTTCTGCGACATCGACCCGCCGATCGTCGCCGCCAGCCCCGAAAACGGCCCCCAGAAGGGCGTGCGCAGCCCGCGCGCCTTCAATGCTTCGTAAAGCTCGGCCCAGGTCACCCCGGCTTCGACCGTCACCACGGCGTTGTGTTCGTCGATGGCGATGGCCTTCAACCGGCTGGTATCGATCGTCACCCCGCCGGGCCGGCTGTGCAGATAGCCGTCGGTATAGCTGGCACCGCCGCCGCGCACGGTGATCGGCGCGCCCGCCGCGGCACAGGCGGCGACCACCGCCTGCAATTCGCCGATATTGCCCGGCCGCGCGACGGCGACCGGGATTTCGCGGGCGTTGAAGACATCGGTGCCGTGGAAGCGCCGGTCGGCTTCGTCGGTGAGCAGATGGTCGGCGCCGACCGCCGCCGAGAGCGCGTCGAGCAGTGACGGGGCATTGCGCAGCGTCGCCATGGTCAGTTGGTCGCGATATCGCTGAGCGTGGCGGTGAAGCGCTCGGCGGTGTCCGCCTCACTGGCTTCGGCAGCATCCTTGCGCGCCAGATAATAGAGCCGGGTCAGGAACGCCTGGCGCCGCGCCTCGCGTTCCTCGAGCACCGCTTGCGGCGGCTGGTACGCCTCGATCGCCGCCGTCAGGCCGTTATCGGCGGCGACGCGTTCGACCGTGTCGAGCCGGTCGCGCAGCACGCTGAACTCCTCGGCGAGGACGAGGATCATCGACATCGCCTGGTCCATCGCGGGATCGGCATAGAATTGCGGCCGCTTGCCGCGCGCGTCGCGCCGCATCGTCATGCCGCCTTCTCCGCGATCAGCACTTCCCAGCCGCCACCGGGGGCATATTCGCCAGCGGTGAATTCGCGCTCGGCGAGCGATTCGGCGGCGGCTTCGGTGTAGCTTTCATCCGACGCGGCAAATTCCATGATCGCCATCGGCGCGGTATCGAAACGCGGCGCCGCAAAGCCGGCCGACTTGGCCAGCGCGATCTGGTCGATCTCGCGCATCGCCCCCCAGAAGGGTTCGTTGTTGTACCAGGTTTCATTGTCGAGAATGAACTGGGTGAACGGGTCCATCAGGTCGAACGGCGGCAGATCGGCGTGGATCATCAGCCCGCCGGGCGCCAGCAGCCGGTGGCATTCGCGGATGATGGCGGGCATCGCCTTGCCGCTGGTTTCATGCAGCAGGATGTGGCTGACGATCAGGTCGAAGCTGCCATCGGCGAACCCTGTTGCGCTGGCGTCGCGCTGCATGAAGCCGACCGCCTGGCCAAGTCCTGCGGCGCGGGCATGGGCATAGCGGATCTGCGGGCCGGCGACATCGATGCCGATGACCTCGGCATCGGGGAAGGCTTCCTTGAACGGCAGCGTCGAATGGCCGACGGAGCAGCCCATGTCGAGAATGCGCTTCGGCTTGAAGTCGGGCATCGTGCGCTTGATGTAGTTGGCGACCGAGCGGCCCATGTCGTCGTTGGTCGGGCCCATATAGCCCATGGCGTAAAGATAGACGCCGCGATCATAGAGCGCGCCGGCGGCGATCTCGCCGGCCTCGGCATAGCCCCCCGGCATGCAGTGGATATCGAGCGCGGTCACATAGCGCGGCGTCGGGAAATCCGCGCGCGTTTCGAGCGGCGCCGGGTTCTGCGCCGACAATGCTTTGGCCCGCGCTTCGATCTCGGGGAGCTGGCGCTCGACGGTGTCGATCACCGAATCCCAGATCAGTTCCTGGGCGATGCGGTTGGTCGCGGCATAATGCTGGAAATAGGGGTCGGGCAGCATCGCCTTGCGGATGTCGTGGCGGTTGGCCGGCGCGCGGCCATGGTCGCGTTCGAAACGCTTGCCGGCACGCGCCTTGAATACCGGGCCGAGCCCCGGGAGCAGTCCCGACTGGATGAAGCCCTTCAGGCTCTTGGTGAATTCCTGCCGGGCACGCTCGTCATGGTCGGGCTTGGGCAGGACGGGGTGATCACCCTGCTGGAAGGTGTTGAGCATCGCGGTCATGCGCGGTCTCCGAGTTGGTTCGGGATATGGCTGTCGTGATTGGCGAGATACCAGCGGGCGATTTCCTCGCGGGTCGCCCACCAGACGCCGGGCAGCGACTTGGCATGCTCGATGAATTCGCGCAGCGCCCGCACCCGGTGCGCCCGGCCCGAGACGTGCGGGTGGAGGCCGACATTCATGATGCGGCCGGTCTTCGCCCCTTCGGCATAGAGCACGTCGAGTTCCTCGATCAGGATGTCGCGGAACTGGTCGGTGGTATAGTTGCGGCGGGTCAGCAGGGTGAAATCGTTGATCTCGTTGCTGTAGGGGATCGAGACGATCGGCCCCGACGGGGTTTTCAGCAGATAGGGCTGATCATCATTCATGATGTCGCAGTAGAAGATCGCCCCCTGTTCGGCGAGGATATCGGCGGTCTGCAAGGTGCCGCGCAGCGACGATGACAGCCAGCCCATCGCCTTGCGGCCGACCTCGCTTTCATACTTCGCCAGCGTCCGCAGCACGATCTCGCGCTCCTTGGCCGGGTCGCCGGCATAGTCGCTGAGCAGCTCGCCCTGTTCCCAATTATGCGCCAGCAGTTCCCAGCCGCGATCGAGCACCGCCTGCACCATCGGGCGGCGGCGCTCGAAGGTGACGGCGTTGGTGGTGCAGCTCGCCTTGACGCCCAGTTCGTCGAACAGCTCGTAAAGCCGCCAGATGCCGACGCGCTGGCCATACTCGCGCCAGGTGTAATTGGGGAAATCGGGCACCCGGCCGGGCAGCACATCGGGCAGGATCGGCGGGCCACCGGCGTAATAGGGCTTGTCGGTATCCTTGGTCAGATCCCAGGTTTCGAGATTGAAGGTCAGGATCAGCGCGACGCGGGCGCCGTTCGGCCAGACGAGCGGCTGGCGCTGCGAAATCGGGATATAGGGATATTCCATAGCGTCAATAATCCGACAAAAGGGCGCCGAAGCCGTCCATCTGGTCCATGATGCCCATGCTGCGCAGCGCATGCCAGTAGGTGGCGGTGTTGATCGCGATCACCGGCTTTTCGAGCCAGAATTCGGCCACCGCGGCGACGCGGGCAAAGGCAAGGTTGGTGCCGCACTGGATGATCGCATCGACGCTGGGGTCATCGACTTCCTCGATGGTGCGTTTCAGCGTGCGTTCGCTTTCATGGGCGATCAGCATCGGGCTGGCGCATTGCAGCCCCTTGATGGCGACGACCTCGTAACCCGAATCCTCGAAAAAGCGCCGCACCTGGTTGTCGCCGACCGGCATATAGGGGGTGATGATGCTGATGCGCCTGGCCCCGCCCAGCGCCTTGACCGCGGCATCGCAGGCGTGGCTGCCCATGATGACGGGCTTGCCGGTCTGTTCCTCGAGCCGGTGCAGCATGGCATCGGCGCCATCGGCACCATCCCAGAATGTTTCGGCCGACATGCCCATAACGACGGCATCGGGCGCCATGCTCATCGCGACATCGACGGCGCCGCTGGTAGCGGCGCGGATGTTGCCGAGCATGACCATGAAGCTGTCGTCATCGGTGACCCGCGTATCGGGAATGCTGATGCGGGCGAAATGGTTGGTCACCCCGCGCGGCCGCATCGAATCATATTCGGGTTGCACGCTGGTGTTGGTCGATGGCGCCACCACCGCGAATTTTGCCCGATAGCCCAGTGAATCGCCCATATCGCTTTCCCTTCGAAGCAGCGTTACCGGCAAGCCCGGCTCAAGTGTCGCAGCCCCGCCATCTGTGTCCGCTTGGCGGTCATATCGCGCTCGGTGGCGCTGCCGCCCGCATCGGCAGGGCTAGTCCTGTTGCCAACGGGGTGCGGCAACCGGCAAACGGTGCCGCGTTAAGGAAGGAACAGCCGATGGCCGCAAGGCTTGCTTCGGTATCGTGTGTCACTGCAACCGCCGGGGCGCGCTGATGTTTGATCATGATGTCATCATCGCCGGCGGTGGCCCGGTGGGCACGGTTGCCGGCTATGCGCTGGCCCGCGCCGGGTTGAAGGTGCTGGTCGTCGAAGCCGACACGCATTGCGCCGAGGACCTGCGCGCCTCGACCTTCCACCCGCCCAGTCTCGAAATGCTGGCGGCGCTCGGCGTGCTCGACGAGATGCTGCCGATGGGGCTGAAGGCGCCGGTCTATCAATATCGCATCCGCCAGACCGGCGAGATTCTCGCCTTCGACCTCGGCGAATTGGCCGACCGCACCCCCTACCCGTTCCGTCTGCAATGCGAACAATGGCAGTTGGCACGACTGCTCGCCAACCGCATCGAAGCGATGCCGGGCAGTGAAATGGCGTTTTCGCGCCGCGTGGTGCATTTCACCCAGGATGCCGATGGCGTCACCGTCGACCTTGAAACCCCGACCGCGATCGAAACCCGGCGCTGCCGCTATCTGGTCGCCGCCGATGGTGCCAATTCGATCGTGCGCAAATGGCTCGGTGTCGGCTTCATGGGCTTCACCTATCCCGAAAAATTCCTCTGCCTGTCGACCAACGAGCCATTGGAGGCGCATTTCGACCAGCTCGCCTATGTCAATTATGTCGCCGATCCGGCCGATTGGCATGTGCTGCTGCGCGTGCCGCGGCTGTGGCGAGTGCTGGTGTCGGCCGCGGAAGCCACCCCCGATGCCGAATTGAAGTCCGATGCCAACGCCGCGGCGGTCTTCGGCCGGCTGCTCGGGCCGGAAGCGCGGGTCGAAACCGTTCACCGCACCATCTATCGCGTCCACCAGCGCGTTGCCGAACGCTATGATCATGGCCGTGTCGTGCTGATCGGCGATGCCGCCCACCTCAACAACCCGCTCGGCGGGCTGGGCATGAACAGTGGCATCCATGACGCGATCAACCTGGCGGAAAAACTGCCGCAGATCATCCTCGAAGGCGCCGAGGCGGCGCCGCTGCTGGAGCGCTTCGACCGGCAGCGCCGCACCGTGATGCACAATTTCATCCAGGCGCAGACCATCGCCAATAAAAAGCTCATCGAGATCAACGATCCCGTCGCGCGTGCGGAGACCTTTGCCGGCATGCGCGCGGTCAACAGCGATCCCGACCGGCGCCGCGACTATCTCTACACCCAGGCGATGTTCAAAAGCCTCGATGACGCGGCGGCGATCCAATGAGTGCGCCGCGCGATGCCAGGGGCTGGCGCGCCAAGATGGCGGTGCTGGGGCCATCGACCAACACCATCGTCCAGCCCGACATGGACGATCTGCGCCTGCCCGGCGTCACCGGCCATTACGCCCGCATCTTCGTCGAAAATCTCGCGGTCGGCGACAATGCCAGCTTCAAGGCGCTGACCGACGCGATCACCGCCAGCGTCGATGAGGCGATCAAGTCGGTGCTGACCTGCCAGCCCGACTATATCGTCATGGGCATGTCGGCGATCACCTTTTACGGCGGCGTCGCCGGCGCCGAGGCGTTCCGCGCCCGCATCGCCGCGCTGTCGGGACTGGGCGTTTCCACCGGCGCCATCGCCACCGCCGAAGCGCTGAAGCGCTTCGGGGCCAGGCGCGTCTCCTTCCTGTCGCCCTATTTTCCCAATGCCAACGCCGAAGTGCGCAATTTCTTCGAAGAATCGGGCTTCACCGTGGTGCGCGACCAGTGCCTGCAATGCGCCTCGCCGGTCGCCATTTCGCAGGTGCCCGACGACCGGCTGCGCACCGTGCTCGCCGAACTCGATGGCCCCGACGTCGATGCCATCGTCCAGGTCGGCACCAACCTGTCGATGCTTGACCTGTCGGCGGCGGCGGAAAAGGTGCTCGGCAAGCCGGTCATCGCCATCAACGCCGCGACCTGGTGGCATGCGCTGCGCACCATGGGCATCGACGATGCGATCTGGGGCAAGGGCAGCCTGCTCGAACGCTTCTGATGCGCAGCTTGATCTGACGGGCAATTCGGTGATGGTAGCGACATGACGCAGTTCGAATTCACCATCCCGGTCCTCGTCATCGGCGGCGGCGCTTGCGGCGCGGTGGCGGCGCTCGCCGCGCGCAGCGCCGGCGCCGAGGTGCTGCTCATCGAGCAGGACGCGCATCCCGCCGGCACCACTGCCATGTCGCAGGGGTTGATGTGCGCCGCCGGTACTGCGCAACAGGCAGCGCTCGGCATCGAGGACAGCGCCGATATCCTCTATGCCGACATCATCGCCAAAACGAAGGGCCAGACCGACCCGGCCATCGCCCGCGCCATTGCCGACCATTCGGGGCCGACGCTCGACTGGCTGACCCGCGAGATCGGTTATCCCTTCGAAGTCGATACCGGCTTTCGCGCCGCTTATGGCCATAGCCGGCAACGCATGCACGGCTGGCCGGCGCATGGTGGCGCCGACATGGTGCAGCTGCTCCACCAGAAACTCGCCGATCATGGTGTCGACGTGCTGTTCGAGGCACGGCTGGTCGATATCGTCAGCACGACGCCGGGCCGCATCGACGGTATCATCGTCGAACGCCCCGATGGCGCCCGCGAAGCCATCGGTTGCGGCGCGCTGGTCATCGCCAGCGGCGGCTTTGCCGCTAATCACGCGATGGTCAGCCAGCACATGCCCGAAGCGGCGGCGGCAAAGCACAATGGCCATGAAGGCAATCGCGGCGACGGCATCTGGCTCGGCGCCGGGCTTGGTGCGGCGGTGGCCGACATGGGCAGTTATCAGGGCTATGCCATGCTCGCCGACCCGCACGGCATCACGGTGCCGCCGGGCGTGCTGGTGGAGGGCGGCTTCCTCGTCAACAACCGCGGCGAACGCTTCGTCAACGAAGTCGCCGATATCGCCGGCATGGTGCATCCGGTGATGCTGCAGCCCGGCGGCACCGCCTTTGTGGTCTTCGATGCGGCGATCGAAGCGCGCACCGCCTATACGCTCGAAGTCCAGCAGTTGCAGGATACCGGCGCCATCCGCGTGGCGACCGATCTCGCGGCGCTGGCGGCGATCACCGGCGGCGATGCCGAGACGCTGGCGGCCACGCTCGCGGCCGCCGATGCCGCCGCCGAAGGCCGCGCCCCCGACCCGCAGGGCCGCGACTGGGGCCATGACCATCCGCCGCGCTGGCCCCTCCACCTCGTCAAGGTCTGCGGCGGCATCTACCATACGCAGGGCGGCTTGCAGATCGATGGCGATGCCCGCGTGCTGTTCGGCGATGGCCGCGGCTTCGCCAACCTGTTCGCCGGCGGCGGCGCGGCGCGGGGCGTTTCGGGGCCAAGCTATTGGGGCTATCTGCCCGCCATGGGGCTCGGCTCGGCGATCACGCTGGGGCGGATTGCCGGCACCCAGGCGGCTGCGGCGGCGCTGCCGGGCTGAAACGCCGGCCCCTTCGCGAATGCTATTTGCCGATCGACGCCGGATCGGCCCACCATGACAAGGTGTGGACGTCATGGGCCGAGGTCCAGATGCCTTCGGCTGTGTAGCGCAGCGCGCCGCTGCCCGCCGCCGGGCCGACACGCGCGACGATGGCGAGCGATTTGGGATCGAAGACCACGAAGGTCTGCCCCACGGTCGTGCGCAGCCAGACCTTGCCGCCGCCGGTATCGATATCGCCCCATTTCAGCGTGGCATCGATCTTGACCCGGCCGGTGATGCCGCCAGTCACAGGGTCGATACGCGCGACGGTGCCATCGCCCTGTTCCTGCACCCAGACACCGCCCTCACCGGCGGCCAGGAACCCCGGCGCCTTGCGGAGTGTGGTCGTCGTGACCGCAGTGTTGCTGGCCGGATCGACCTTCTGAACCGTCTGGCTGCCGGCGCTGACCACCCAGAGCGCCCCTTCGCCGAACGCCAGGTAGCAGCTGCCCGGTGATACTTTCACCGAGGCGATGACCGTGTTGGTCGCCGGGTCGATGCGGGCGACAACACCGGTCTTGTCGCTTGCCACCCAGATCGAGCCGGCCCCCGCAACGACGTTCATTTCGCCATCGGGGCTGGCCAGCCCGGTCGGAATCACGGCGGTGCGCTTTGCCGTCCCGATGTCGATGCGGTTGACGGTCTTTTCCTTGCAATCGGCGACCCACAGCGATCCCGCGCTGATCGTCATCGCGCCGCAGGGGCGGGTCATCGCGACTTCGGCGCGCTTGCCGGCTTTCGACCAGCGCTCAACGCGGCCCTTGTTGGTTGCCCAGACCGTATCACCATCGACCGCCAGGAAATCGGCAAAGCCGGGCACATCGATGACGGTTTCAACGGGCGCCGCGCCGGCCGCCGCGGCCAGCGCGAGGCCTGTCCCCATTGCAATCGCGGCCCAATGCTTTTTCATGTCGTTTCCGGTCAGTTGGAGGGGGCGGAGCCCTGTGCGCGCTTTGCCCGCAACCGGTCGAGCAGCGGCTGGAACGGGAACACCCATTGCTGCACGATCGACAGGCGCTGGCGCTCGCCTTGCCCGACGACGGTCGATTCGCCTGCCTTGTAGGTGCCGAAAATCCGGTCGAGCAGGATCAGCGAATTGCCATAGTTGCAACGCGTGTCCTCGTAACTGAGCGCGGTATGGTGCAGGCTGTGGTTGCGGATCGTGGTGAAGAAAAAGGCATACCAGATCGGCGGGTCGGCGCGCACATTGGCATGGGCATAGATCGCCACCGTGCTGCCGACACTGATCGCGGCAAACAGCGCCGCCTTGTCCCAGTCGAACAGCGCGAGGATGCCGAGGCTGATCAGGAACAACTCGATCGGATTGCCGACATAGCCTTTCATCGCGTTGAGCTGGGTGATGTGATGGTGCGGCGCATGGGTGGCCCAAAGCCAGCTGTTGTTGTGCATCAGCCGATGCATCCAATATTGGCCGAATTCGAACAGGAACAGCGCCATCGCGACCTGAACGAGGAAGGGCAGATCGGCGAGCCAGGGCGTGGCAATGCCGAACGCCTGTTTGGCGGCGAGCACCGGGGGTTCGCCAAGGGTCGTCGACAACCAAGTAATAGCCGTCGAGCCGAAAGCGACATAGAAGATATCGGTGAAAAACTCGGTCCGGTTGAGGCGCCATCCCTGATGGCGTTCGGCGAAATATTCCATGATCTGGACAAAGCCGAGGACGACGAAGATGGCGACCATCAGCACCCACCAGGTGTCGACCCAGGCCTTGGGCGCATTCGCCCAGAACAGCAGCACGGCGGCGACCGTCAGCGGCGGCAGCAGGTCGACGAATTTCTGCTTCATCACAGTCCTCTCGCAGCCACGACCTAGAACGGCAGCATCGAAGATGCTGGTGGGTGAATGACGTAGACTAACGCTTTTGCAGCCCGGTGAACATGGTCAGGCGCCGCGCGCAATGTAGGCGCGCCAGCCGCCCAGTGCGGTGATGTCCTCGGCCCCGGTGGTGGCGCGCGGTTCGGCGACGAAGCCCTTGACCATGCTGCCATCCGCCAGCGTCACCGTGCCGATGGCGAGCGGCGGCGGCACCTCGGCGACGAAGCTGCCGAAGGCGGCGACATCGAGTTCATAGACTTCGACGGCGATGGCGGCGCCACCTTCGCCGGCATGGACAAGCGCCGGCTTGGGCGGCGTGCTGTTGGCCATGGCATAGAGTTTGTAGGCCGGCGCGGTGTGGGTGGCCACGACGAACCTCGCCTCGCGCGACGTCAACTGCCAGTGCAGCGGCATGCCCTTGAGATGCGCCCCGACAACGGCGAGCTTCACGGTCTGCATGCGACCCTCCAGGTCAAGGGGTGGGGGTGGGGGGAAGCGGGCGGCCTCCAGATACGCCTGCCCGGCGGCCATCAGCGCGTGGTCGGTGCCGGCCGGCGCGATGAAGGTGATGCCGAAACCGGTGCCATTGCCGCGGGCGCCGGCGGGGACGGCGATCGCCGCCATGTCGAGCAGGTTGACGAAGTTGGTATAGGCGCCGAGCGCCGAATTGAGCGCGATCGGGCTGCTGCGCATTTCGGCGAGGCGATAGGTGGTGCCGGTGGTCGGCAGGCAGAGCAGGTCGATGCCGTCCCACATCGTATCGGCGACGCGGCGCAATTCGGCGAGGCGGTAGATGCCGTTCCACAGCGCGACCGCGGTCATGCCGAGCCCGGCGGAAACGACTTCGCGGACAACGGGGTCGAAATCGGCCGGATCGGCGGCAATGACCTTTTCGAGCGCGGCAGTGCGTTCGGCGACCCAGGGACCGCCGTAGAGAAGTTGCGCGGCTGCGTTGAGCGGCGCGATATCGACATCGACAAGTTCGGCACCGTTCGCCGCCAGTGTCGCCAGCGCCCGATCGAACAGATATTCCGATTCGAGATCGCCGAACCAGACGCGCTGATGCGCCAGCGGCACGCCGATGCGGCGCGCGGCGCGCGGCACGTCGGGCAGTGCCCGCGACCAGGCATCGAGCGGATCGAAGCCGGCGACGACGCCATCGACCAGCGCGGCATCGGCGATCGTCGAGGCAAGCACGGTGACGCAATCGAGCGACCTGCACGCCGGCACGACGCCCTGGTTGCTCCAGCGGCCGCGCGAGGGCTTGAGGCCGATGAGGTGGTTGAAGGCGGCGGGCACCCGCCCCGAACCGGCGGTATCGGTGCCGAGCGCGAAAGCGACGAGCCCGGCGGCAACGACGACCGCTGATCCCGAGCTCGAGCCGCCGCTGACATAGGCGCGGTTGTAGACATTGCAGGGGGCGCCATGCGGGCTGCGGCTGCCGTTGAGGCCGGTGGCGAACTGGTCGAGGTTGGTCTTGCCGATGCAGATGGCGCCGGCGTCGAGCAGCCGTTGCACCACGGTCGCCGAGGCGCCCGGATGGAAGGCAAAGCTCGGACAGGCCGCGGTCGTAGCGAGCCCGGCGACGTCGATATTGTCCTTGGCGGCAAAGGGCACCCCGGCGAGCGGCAGCATTTCGCCGGCCGCAACGCGTGCATCGACGGCGCGGGCGGCGGCGAGGAGCGCGGCAGCGTCGAAGCGCGAAATCCACGCCTGCGGCTGCACCGCGTCATAGGCTGCCAGCCGCGCCAGCACATCGCCGATGACCGAAACGGCGCTGGTGGTCCCAGCGCCGACCGCAGCGGCGATGGCACCGGCATCGAGGCGGGACAGGTCGGTCATGCGCCGCGCCGGAAGGCAAACATCGGCGCACCGGGCGTGATCGCCTGCTTTTCGGTCACATAGACCGCTTCGATGATGCCGATGCCGGGGGAATCGACCGGAAATTCCATCTTCATCGCCTCGATGATGGCGAGATGAGTATCGCTGCCGACGGAGTCCCCGGGGCTGACCAGCATCTTCCAGATGACGCCGCCGAACGGCGCTTCGACAATTTCGCAGCCCTCGGGCAGCACGATGGCGCTGTCTTCCGCCGCGCCCGCCCCGCTGTCGGTGAGCGCGGCGACGCGGTCGAATTCGCCCCTTCGTTCCCAATCGGCGCGTTCTTCGTCGAAGGCCGCCTGCCGCTGCTGCTGGAAGGCGTCGATCGAGGCAGCATTGTCGGCAAGGAAGGCGCGGTAATCGGCCAGCCGGAACTCGGTTTCCTCCACCCGGATGGCACGCCTGCCGAGCGGGAAGTCGCGCCGCCACTCGGTCAGCTCGTCATGGCTGACGGGGTAGAAGCGGATCTGGTCGAAGAACCTGAGCAGCCAGGGCTTGCCGTCGACAAACGCATCCGTCTGCCGGTGAGTGTTCCAGACCTGGATGGTGCGCCCGAACAGCTGGTAACCGCCGGGGCCTTCCATGCCATAGATGCACATGTAGGCGCCGCCGATGCCGACGACATTGGGCGGCGTCCAGGTGCGTGCCGGATTGTATTTGGTGGTGACGAGCCGGTGGCGCGGGTCGATGGGGGTGGCCACCGGTGCGCCGAGATAGACATCGCCCAGCCCCATCACGAGGTAGGTGGCATCAAAGACGATGCCGTGCACATCATCGATGCTGGCGAGCCCGTTGATGCGGCGGATGAACTCGATATTGTCGGGACACCAGGGGGCGTCGTCGCGCACCGCCTCCTCGTACTTGGCGATGGTCTGGTAGATCGCCGGGTCTTTCCAGCTCAAGGGCAGGTGGATTATGCGCGACGGGATGGTGAAATCGTCGAGGCCGCCGAGGCGTTCCTCGGCGTCGACAAGCGCGGCGAGGGCGGCCTTCTGGTCAAGCGCTGCGCCGTCGAAATGCAATTGCAGCGAGCGGATGCCGGGGACGATGTCGATGACGCCGGGCAGCGCCAGGCGCTCCAGCTCGACCATCAGCGCATGGATGCGGATGCGCAGTTCGAGATCGAGGACGATTGGGCCATATTCGACAAGGATGTTGCGGTCACCCTGTTGCCGATAGACGGTGCGCGGCCGCCCGGCAGCGGCGGGCAGGTCGGCGAGGATCGGGGAGAGGCCGGCGACACCTTGGCGGCCGGCGGCGATTTCGGCGGCGGGCGCTGTCCCGGCGAGCCAGGCCGACTGAACGGCGGCAGCGGCCGCCGCGGCATCGGCGGTGACGACATCGAAGGCCACGCTGTCGCCGGCCGCCAATTGCCCGGTTTTCCACAGGTCGGCGGCAATGACGACAAAGGGGCAGACAAAGCCGCCTAGCGACGGGCCATCCGGACCGAGGATGATCGGCATGTCGCCGGTGAAATCGATGGCGCCGATGGCATAGGGGTTGTCGTGGATGTTCGACGGGTGGAGCCCCGCCTCGCCGCCATCGGCCCGCGCCCAATGCGGTTTCGGCCCGATCAGCCGGACGCCGGTGCGGTTGGAGTTGTAGTGTACCTTCCAGCTTGTGGCGGTGAAGGTTTCGATGTCGTCGGGCGTGAAGAAATCGGGGGCGCCATGCGGGCCATAGAGCACGCGCAGCCGCCATTCCTTGCCGATCGCCGGAGGCGCGGCGATGGCGACGGGCGCGGTGCCGGCATCCTGCCCGAGATGCAGCGTGTCGCCCGCCAGCAGCCGGCGTGCCGCGTGGCCGCCGAATTCGCCAAGGTCGAAGGTGCTGCGGCTGCCGAGGTAGGCCGGAATGTCGAGCCCCCCGGCAACGAGCAGACAGCCGCGCACGCCGCCGTCACGAACCCGGCCCAGGGTCAGTTGCTGGCCTTCGGCGACGGCGATGACCGTGTTGCGCGGCACCGCCGCGCCTTCCAGCGTAGCGCCGAAATCGGCACCTGTCAGGCAGATGCTGGTGGCGGTGTTGAACAAAAGCGACGGTCCGGTGGCGGTGATTTCCAGCCCGGCAGCGTCTGGCCGGTTGCCGAGCAGGCGGTTGCCGAGGCGGAAGGACAGATCATCCATCGGCCCCGATGGCGGCACGCCGATGGCCCAGTAACCGGTGCGGCCGGGAAAATCCTGGACGCTGGTGGCGGTGCCGCCCGACAGCACCCGGATGCTGCGCGGGCAATAGACGACGCTTTCCAGCGCCTTAGTGGAGACGGCGCCGGTGACGAAGGCCGGGGTGCGGACGACGTCGCGCAGCCAGCGCAAATTCGTCTCGATGCCGGCAATGCGGGTGTCGTCCAATGCCGCCTGCATGGCGGCGACGGCGGCGGCGCGGTCGGGGCCAGTGACGATGATCTTCGCCAGCATCGGGTCATAATAGCTGCTGACGTCGCTGCCACTGGCGACCCAGGTTTCGACCCGGACGGCAGGGAAGCCGACATCGGTGAGCAGCCCCGATGTCGGGCGATAATCGAGCGCCGGGTCTTCGGCATAGACGCGGACCTGGATGGAGGCGCCACTCGCTTCGCTTGGCGCGGTATCGAGGAAGGCAAAGTCGCCAGCCGCCCCGCGGATCATCCATTCGACAAGGTCGATGCCCATCACCTGTTCGGTGACGCCATGTTCGACCTGGAGACGGGTGTTGACCTCGAGGAAGAAGAAATCCTGCCGGGCTTCGTCGTAGAGAAATTCGACCGTGCCAGCGGAGCGGTAGCGCGCGGCTTCGCCGAGCTTCACCGCCGCCGCGATCAACCCGGCGCGGGCGGCGGCAGGCAGGTTGGGCGCGGGGGCTTCCTCGACGACCTTCTGGTTGCGGCGTTGCAGCGAGCAGTCGCGCTCGCCGAGCGCGACGACGCGGCCCTCGCCATCGCCGAAAATCTGCACCTCGATATGCCGGGCGCGCTCGACATAGCGTTCGAGGAACACGCCGGCGTCGCCGAAACTCGCCGCCCCCATGCGGGCGACGCTGGCAAAGCCATCGCGGACGGCGGCTTCGTCACGGCAGACGCGCATGCCGATACCGCCGCCGCCGGCGGTCGCCTTCAGCATGATCGGGTAGCCGATGTCCGCCGCCGCCGTGATCGCGGCCTCGACATCGACGAGCAGGTCGGTGCCCGGCGCCAGCGGGATGCCATGCGCGATCGCCAGCGCGCGGGCGCTGTGCTTCAAGCCGAAAGCGCGGATATTGTCGGTCGTCGGCCCGATGAAGACGATGCCCGCCGCGGCGCAGGAATCGGCAAAACCGGCATTTTCGGCGAGGAAACCATAGCCCGGATGGATGGCCCCGGCGCCGGCTTCCTTCGCCGCGTGCAGGATGGCGGCGACATCGAGATAGGATTCCGCCGCTGGCCCCGCACCGATACGGAGGGCGAGATCGGCCTCCTGCACATGCAGCGACCCGGCATCGGCGTCCGAATAGACCGCGACCGAGCGCAGCCCCATGGCGCGCAAGGTGCGGATGATGCGGCAGGCGATGGCGCCGCGATTGGCGATGAGGACGGTTTCGACGCTCATGCTGTCACGATCATGCGCACGCGCGTCGGGTTGAAGCCGTTGCACGGGTTGTTGATCTGCGGGCAGTTGGAGACGACGACGATGACGTCCATGTCGGCTTTCAGATCGACGGTCAGGCCGGGAGCGGAGATGCCGTCGACGATGCCGAGCGCGCCATCGGCCTCCACCGGCACGTTCATGAAGAAGTTGATGTTCGACACCATGTCGCGCTTGCCGCGGCCATCACGCAGATTGGCATCGAGGAAATTGTCGACGCACGCGTGCTGCGCCTTGGTGTGGTGGCCGTAGCGCAACGTGTTCGATTCGCACGAACAGGCGCCGCCGATGGTGTCGTGATAATCGACCGCACTGGCGGTGATCGTCATCATCGCCCGGCCTTCGTTGGAGAGCAGCTTCGTGCCGGTGCGCAGGAAGATGTTGCCCTGCGCCGCGATCGTGTCCTGCGCGCTGTAGCGCTCGGCATCATCGGCGGCAGCGTACATCAGGAAATCGACCGCCTGGTTGCCCTCCAGATCGACGATGCGCAGCGTTTCGCCGGCGTTGACGCGGTGCCGCCACGGCGCGCGGGCGGGGACGATTTCGTCATGGCGGACAGCGCCGGACAGCCCGGTGAGCGATGCATCGGTCATGCCTTGTTCCTCAACGGCGGTAGTAATCGTCGACATTGGCGAAGGCGCGGCGGCCCTCGGGTGTCGCGTTGCGGATAGCATCGTCGGCGCCGGCAATCGGCCCGCGCCAAGCGGTGGCGCGCAGCTTGGTGACGCTCCAAGGCCGGCGATCGAGCACATGCGGGCAATTGGCGATGACGAGGATGACGTCCATTTCGGCGCGCAAGGTCACCGCGCGGCCCGGCGCGAACGGCCCGGTATCGGGCACGGTGCTGCCGCCCTGGGCAATCCTGATGCCCTTGAACAGGTTTACGCACGGATGCACGTCGCGGCGGCCCAGGCCATGCTTGGCGGCACCAAGCAACAGCCGGTCGCGAGCGTTCGGGAACGCGCTCCAATTGCCGCCTTCGCCATAGTTGCGGGCGTTGGAAGCAGCGTTCGACGCGCCGCAAAAGGCATCATGGCTACCGGCGCTATCGGCCTCGAAGCTCATCAGCACGCGGCCCATGTCGGACAGCAGCAGCTTGCCGGCGCCGAGATAGCCATTCCACTGGATCTTCACCGTATCGGCGACGTTCAAGCGCTCGGTCGGCATTTCGGCGTTGAAGATCAGGATCGACGCACAGGCATCGCCATCGACGTCGATCAGCCGGGTGCGCGAGCCGCGCGGCAGCCGGCGCGCGGCGTAACCACCGGGCGCGATGGTTTCTTCCCACAACAGACCATCCGCCGAAACGCCGGCCGGCAAATCATCGGCCACCGGCGGCAGGATCGGCATCGCTTCGGCGACCGTGCCTTCCTGCGCGCGGGCATGGTCCCGCGCGGCATTTGGGTCGGCGAGCGGCGCGCCCGGTACCGTCATGCGATCTTCCTTGCACTGGCGGATTTGAAACTGACCTGTTCGTGGAGCGGCGGCAGCAGCGCGGTGGTGGTGAACAGTTTCAGTTGCTGCACGCCGCGGACCTTGCGCAACGCGTCGCAGAGCGCGCGCAGGCGGGTTGCCGGCCCCTGCACCAGCAGCACTTCCAGCGACTGGTCATCCTCGAGAAATACATGCTGCGCCGAGATGATTTCCTTGAGATAAAGGTGCTGGGTCTGCACCAGCAATTCGCGCACCCGCCCCATGCCTGCGCGATAGACCAGCGTGATGGTGCCGGCGAGCAGCGCATCGGGGTGGGTTTCCTCACCATGATCGGCGAGCGCATTGCGGATCAGTTCGGCGATCAACTGCGAGCGTGACGGCAGGCCGCGTTCCTTCACCATCACGTCGAGCTGGTGATAAAGCTCTGACGGCAAGCTCATGCTGAGCCTTGAGAGCCCGGTGCCAAGGGTTTCGTCGGTCATGCAACGTCCCTTTCAGTTATTATCATTTTCGTCAATCGTAATACTGATGGCAACGGCGTCGCGCTTGCGATCGAGCGCGATGTCATAGACTGCGGTAGCGCCGAAGCGGTGCGGCGCGTGCGGATCATGGCGGCGCTTGTCGAGCGTCAGCACGCGAGTGCCGAGCGCAAAGGCCTCGCCGATATCGTGGGTCACCATGGCGATGGTCAGCCCCTGTTCGCGCCACAGCCGGGTGATGAGCCCGTGCATGTCGGCGCGGATACCGGGATCGAGCGCGCCAAAGGGTTCATCGAGCAGCAGCAGCCGCGGCTTTTTCACCAGCGCCTGCGCGATGGCGAGGCGCTGCTGCATCCCCCCCGACATCTGCGCCGGATAGACATGGCCATTGTCGCCAAGCCCGACCGCCGCCAGCATCGCATCGGCCTCCGCGAGTGCCCGTCGCCGCGCGGCGCCAAACAGCCGGCCCGTCAGCGGCGCCTGCGCGCATTCGAGCCCGAACAGCACATTGTGGCGGGCATCGAGATGCGGGAACACCGAATAGCGCTGGAAGACCACGCCGCGATCGGGGCCGCATTCGGGCCTGAGCGGCTGGCCATCGAGCAGGATGCGGCCGCGCGTCGGCGCTTCCTGCCCGAGCAGCAGGCGCAGCAGGGTGCTCTTGCCCGCCCCGGACGGCCCGATGATCGAGACGAACGAGCGCTCGGCGATATCGAGATCGACGCGTTCGAGAACGACCTTGTCGCCATATTCGACCCAGACATTCCTGAGCGACAGCATCGTGCTCATTTCGCGTGCGCCCAGGGGAAGCCACGCGTGCTGATCTGCTTCAGCGCCCAGTCCATGAGGATCGCGAGCAGTGTGATCCACGCCACATAGGGCAGGATGATCTCCATCGACAGATAGCGGCGGACGAGGAAGATGCGGTAGCCGAGGCCGACATCCGACGCGATCGCTTCAGCCGAGATCAGGAACACCCACGCCGGGCCGAGCGACAGCCGCACCGCCTGGATAAGGCGCGGCATCGCCTGCGGCAGCGCGACGCGTAAGCCCAGTTGCCAACTACTGGCGCCCAATGTCTGCGCCTTGATCATCTGTTCGGCTGGCAGCGCTTCGACATGTGCGGCGATATCGCGGATCATGAACGGCAGGATGCCGATGACGATCAGTGCGACCTTGGCCGCCTCCCCCAGCCCGAAGACGATGAACAATATGGGGAGCAGCGTGATCGGCGGGATGACGGCGATGGTGGTGACCAGCGGCCCGAAGGTGGCGCGCACGCCGGGGATGAGGCCGAGCACCAGCCCGACTAGCAGTGCCGACAGGGTTGAGATGCCGAGCCCGAGTCCCAGCCGCGACAGGCTGGCGGCGGTATCGGCCCAGAACAATAATGTGCCGCTGAGCGGATCGGGCACTGCGACCAAAGAATGCATCGCCGCGACCATGGCGGCTGGTGTCGGCAGGATCTTGTCGGCGGGGTTGATGGCGTGGCGGCTCGCCGAGGCGATCAGATAGGCGAACACCAGCAACAGCAGCGGCGCCAGCCCGAGCAGGACCGCGTTGCGCCGCGTCGGCCGGATGTTGACCAGCCGCACCTAGAGTTTGCCGTCGGCGGCCATTTGCATGTAGGCGGGGTCGAAGCGCAGCTTGATATTGTCCTTGTTGCCGAGCGTCTTGCCGGCGGGAAAACCCATGCCGATCGCATCGGGCGAGGTCGCACCGGGGCCGAACAGGCCCTTGGAGAAGCTGAAATCGCGCACCCGCGTCATGGTGGTGACCAGCGCCGGATCGGCAGCGGCGGCAACCCCTTCGGCCGGGGTAGCGAACAGATGCGTGGTCGTCAGCTGCGCATCGAACGATTGCGGGGTCGAGCCCGCCAGCTTGGCCATGGCAGCGCGCGCGGCGGCGCCGGCGGCGTCCTGTTGCTGCATCAGTGCGATGGTTTCGTACCAGATGCCGGCGAGCGCCTTGCCGAGATTGGGGTTGGCCTTCAATGTTGCGGTATCGACGACGAGCAGGTCGAGGATTTCGCCCGGAATCTTCGACGAATCGAACGCCAGCGTCGCCCCGGGCGTGCCCTTGATTTCATTAAGCTGGGGGTTCCAGGTCACTGCCGCGGTCACTTCGGGCGCTGCAAAGGCGCCGACGATATCGGCATCGGCGGTGTTGACCGTCTTTACATCGGCGAGTTTCAGCCCGACGGTTTCGAGCCCGCGCGCCAGCAGGTAATGCGATACCGACAGCTCGACGAGATTGACGCTGCGGCCCTTGATCGCGGCGAGCGAGCCGGCATTTTTCAGCACAACACCGTCATTGCCGTTGGAATAATCGCCGATGATGATCGCGCTGCTATCCTTGCCGCCGGCGGCCGGGATGGTAAACGCGTCCATGTTGGTGACGGTGACGCCGTCGAGTTTGCTGGCGGTGTATTGGTTGACCGATTCGACATAGTCGTTGACCTGCACGATCTTGATCTTGAGGCCGTATTTGTCGGCCCATTTCTTCACGATACCGGCCTGTTGCGCATAGGCCCAGGGCACCCAACCGGCATAGATCGACCAGCCGATGCTGAATTCGGTCTTCGCCGCCGGGGGCGCTGCGGGGCCGCCGCACGCTGCCACCAGCAGGACGGCGGCGACGACAACCGCGGTTCGGGCCTTGCGCAACCAGAGTGCCATCATCGCGTCTCCATCAGGCTGCGCAATATTACGTTTGCCCAGATACGTAATAAACCATATCGTCCCGAACGATGCTATCCCTTTTGTGCGCTGCGGCGTGAAAGGCTCTGGAGGTTGGCCGATGCCCGTTCATTTTCGCCTTTGGGGCGCAGCACTGGCGCTGGGCGTCGCCAGCAGCGCGCTGGCCGCGCCGCCGGCCTTTGCCCCGTGGATCGCCGGCACCACCGCGACCGAGCCGAAAACCCAGGTGCAACGCATCGACGCCGACAGCTTCGTCATCCGCCAGTCGGTGCGCACCGATTTCGAAGCGCCCTTCCTCTACCTGCTGTTCGGCAAGGACCGCGCGCTGCTCATCGACAGCGGCGCCGGCGGGTTGGTGATTCGCCCGGCAATCGATGCGGTGATCGCCGGCTGGCTGAAGGCGCACAAGCGCACGTCGATCCCACTGGTCGTCGCGCATTCGCACAGCCATGGCGATCACCACGAGGGCGACAGCGAATTCGCCGGCCGGCCCGACACGACGATCGTCGGGCTGAAACCCGCCGAAGTCGCTGCTTTCTTTGGTGTCGCGCGCTGGCCCGTCGACATCGCCCGCTTCGATCTCGGCGGGCGCAAACTGTCGATCATCCCGACGCCGGGGCATGAACCGTCGCACATCATGGTCTGGGACCCACGCACCCGGCTGATCTTTTCCGGTGACATGCTCTACCCTGGCCGGCTCTATGTCCCGACCGACAAGTTTGCGGTTTTCGTGGCAAGCGCCGACCGGCTGGCAGCCTTTGCCCGGACTCACAAGGTCGAGGCACTGCTTGGCGCGCATATCGAAATGACGACCACGCCGGGCCAGGATTATGGCAATCGCGCCGCCGCCCACCCCGACGAGCACCCGCTGCCCTTGCCGCCCGATGCCACCACGCGGTTGCAGACGATGGTCCAGGCGATGAACGGCGCCCCGGCCAAGGGCAATGCCGGCGATTTCATCGTCTATCCGGTGCCGCCGCGGCCCGAACCGTGACGGTTAATCCGGCTCGCGAAGCGCTGGCGCGCGGCGATCTCGCCGCGGTGCGCCGGCAGGCGATGGCGCTTGCCGCCAGCCCGGCAACGGCGGCAGAAGGGCGCTTCCTGCTAGGTATGGCCGATGCCGGCGAAGGGCGGGTTGGCGCCGGACTCGGCCATGTCGAAGCGGCGATCGCGATCCGCGCCACGGCGGAATATCGCGCCCACCAGGCACGGCTGCTCATCCTGCTGCGCCGCGACGGCGAGGCGCGGGCTGCGGCGCTCGCCGCCGAAGCGCTGGGGCCGCACGATGCGCTGACCTTCGATACCATCGGCAACATCCATGCCCGCCTCGGCGACCATGATGCAGCGTTGCGCTGCTTCGAACCCGCGGTGGCGCGCGACGCCGACAATCTCGATTATCGCTACAATCTCGCCATGGTGCTCGGCTTTCTCGGCCGCGTCGCCGAAGCTGCGGCGCAGTTCGAGTTCATCCTGGCGCGGGCGCCATCGAATGGCCGGGCGCATTACGCCCTGTCGGGGCTGGCCCGGGCAAGCCGGGCAGCGAACCATGTCGACCGGCTCGAAAGCGTGCTGGCGCGGCGGCCATCGCCCGATGATGCGCTGCGCATCCGCTACGCGCTCGCCAAGGAATATGACGATATCGGCGAGGCAGCAGCGGCATTTGGGCATCTCGCCGCCGCCAATGCCGCCCACAAGGCACGCATCGGCTATGATTTTGCCAGCGATGCGGCGATCTTCCATGCCATCGAAGCGGGCTTCCGCACCGCCGCCCCGACCACCAGCAGCCTCACCGACGCGCCGATCTTCATCACCGGCATGCCGCGCACCGGCACGACTCTGGTCGATCGCATCCTGTCGGCGCACCCCGACGTCCACAGCGCCGGCGAGTTGCAGGCGATGCCGCTGGCGATCAAGCAATTGTCGGGCACGCGCTCGCGGCTGGTCATCGACCCCGAAACCGTGGCGGCGTCGATCGGCCTCGATCCGCACGCCGTCGGCAGCCTCTATCTGCAGCGCGCCAACCAGCACCGGCTGCGCGCCGATGGCCGCTTCATCGACAAATTGCCGGCCAATTTCCTCAACATCGGCCAGATCGCCCGGGCGCTGCCGCGGGCCAGCATCGTGTGCCTGCGCCGCCACCCGATGGACACGGTGTGGAGCAACTACAAGAACCTCTTTGCCACCAGCTCGGCCTATTATTTCTACAGCTACGATCTGCTCGACACCGCGCGCTATTATGCCCGTTTCGATCGGCTGATGGCGTTCTGGGACCGGCTGCTGCCCGGCCGCATCCTGCAACTTACGTACGAGGATCTCGTCGCCGACCAGGAAGCCGAGAGCCGCCGCCTTTACACCCATTGCGGACTCGACTGGACCGATGCGGCGCTAGCTTTTCACACCCAGACCAGCGCAGTCGCGACGCCCAGCGCGGCACAGGTGCGCCGGCCGATCAACCGCGACGCCATCGCCCGCTGGCGCACACATGCCGAGGCGCTGGCGCCGGTGCAGGCCTTTTTCGAAACGCAAGGAATCATGGCCGACTGAGGGCAGGAAGGGCCTCCGGCGGCGGGGGCCATCGGCCCCAGACCCCAATTGAAAAGGCCGCCCGGTTTTGCAGGGCGGCCCTTTTGCAGTGGCTTAGAAGCGGTAGCGGCCTTCCACCCCGACGACGCGCGGCGTCAGCACGCTGCGGCCGTAATAGCGCGAGATGACACCGCCATTGACGAAGCCGAAGCGGCTGAGATCGTTCGACACGCCGGTAACGGCATATTTGTTGAAGATATTATTGGCGAACAGCGAAAGTTCGTACTTTTCGGCGCGATAGGTCACCGACGCCCGATTGAGCACATAGCCCGGCAGTTTCTCGCCGAACGCGCGCTGGCCGACGCGGGTCAGGATGTCGCCAGTATAGGTCGCGGTCCAGTTGAGGATGGTTTCGGCGGCACCGGTGGGCAGCACATAGGTTGCCGACAGCGCGCCCGAATTGCGCGCCGAGCCCGGCAGGCGGTCACCCGCCTGGACATCGATTTCGCTGAACTTGGGCCGGAAGCGCGGATCGAGGCTGTTGCGGATCTGCAGCAGGTCGGGAACATCCTGGGTCAGCTTGGCATCGAGGAAGGAGTAATTGCCGCGCAGAGAAAAACGATCGGTGACCTGCGCGTTGAAGGACACGTCGAAGCCGCGGTTGCGCGCCTTGCCGCCGTTGCTGGTGATGCCGATGCCGCCGTTGAGCGTCGTGCCGCTAAGCTGGATACCGTCCCAATCGATCTGGAAGACCGAGATATTGGTGGTCAGTTTCTTGTCGAAGAAGGCGGCACGCACACCGAGTTCGATGTTCTTGGTCTTGTCGGGGCCGAAGAACAACTCGTCGGGCAGCGCGCAGATATTCTGCACATTGGGGTTGAGCGGCAGGATGCACGGCGCCGCGCCGGTGTTGGCGCCGCCGATGCGATAACCGGTCGAATAGGTGACATAGACCAGCGCGTCATCGCCGATCTTGTACGAGGTGTTGGCCTTCCAGACGACGCCATTGGCCTTGGCGGCCCCCGCGCTTGACGGGATATCGTAATCGCTGGCCACCGGGCCGTCATAGAAAGGCAGGGTCGAGCCGCCGAAGCGGGAGAGATTATAATCGTAATAGCGCAGGCCGCCGGTCACCTGCCACGCCGGGGTGATCTGGAAACCGGCTTCGCCGAAGACTGCCTTTTCTTTGGTCTTGCTGCGACCGAACGAGGCATATTCATTGTCATCGGCGTTCGGGATGACACCGAAATCGATGCCGGTCGGCGATGCGGCAAAGCCCGGGATATATTCACGGTACGACGTTGCGGTCTCGAATTCATTGTAGAAGCCGCCGATCACCCAGCTGAACGGCCCGCCATGGGTGGAAACCAGCCGCAGTTCCTGGTTGAACTGGTCGGAATTGGCGCTCGACCGGGTGAAGCCGGTGAAGGCCGGGAAGGCTTCATAGCCATAATCGAGATCGAGCAGCAGGTCGGTGACATCGACCGAACTGGTATTGCGCGTCCAGGTCCGCGCGGTGGCGGAAACCAGCTGGGCGAAATCACCTAGTTGCGCCTCGACTTCGAAGCTGACGAGGTGCGACTTGCGGTTGGCTGGCTCGAGCACGCGCCACGGGCCTTCATAGCGGCCCTCGCCTAGCACGCCGCCGCCATTGGCCTGGCGGCCGCCGGTCCTGGTTTCCTGATAGACGTAGCTGAGATAGGCCTTGAGATTGTCGATCGTCAGCCCGAGCTGGTTGCGGGTGGTGAAGGTGCGTTCATAGTTGACGTCCTTCTCGCGCTTGAAATTGGCATCCTGCTGCGCCTGGGTGCCCAACGGATTGGTCGACGGGCCGGGCTGCGGCAGCGACACACCGATCGTCTTCACGGTGAAGGGATAATCGATGAAGCCGGGATCGGAATAATAGCCGGTGGCCGAACGGAAGGCGAGCACGTCCTTGATGAGCGGCAGGTTGAGCACCGCATCGCCGACAAAGCCGACCCCGCTGCCTTCCTTGACATCATAGACCCGGCCATGGACGCTGCCGCTGACCTGTGTCGCATCGGGGCGTTCGGGAATGTAGCGGATGGCGCCGGCCAGCGTGCCAAGACCATAAAGCGTGCCTTGCGGCCCGAGCAGTACTTCGACACGCTGCAGATCGATCAGCTTGAAATCGAGATAGAGCGGCACTTCGCCGAGATAGGTGCCGATGGCGTTGTTGCCGTTGTCGGCAAAAGTGCTCGAATCATCGGCGGAAAGCCCGCGCATGACGATGGTGCCGGCACCGCGCGGGCCGGTATCGGTAACGGTGATCCCGGGGGTGAAGGCACCGAGATCGCGCACATCGTTGAGCCGCTGTTCCTGCAATTGTTCGGCGCCCAATGCCGAAATGTTGATCGGCACATCGGCAAGTGCGGTCGACCGACGGGTTGCGGTCACCACGATGGCATCGTCGCCCGCGGCCGCATCGGCGGCGGCCACCAGTGTCTGGGCCTGCGCAGTTCCTGCCGCCACCATCGCCGTCGTCAGCATGCTCGCGTTCAACAAGGCGACCTTCGCCCGCACCCGCACTGTCATTCCATCCCCCTTCAACACCAGAAACCGGCAAAATCCCGTTCATCCCCCAAGGATTGCGGTCGCAGCGTTGAAGCCATCATTCCGTGACAACAGGCTATGGAGCCCGCCCCTAGCCGCCAATGGGGCATTTGACGTAAGCCCCGGTGCCGGCCGATCCCGGCGGCGGCGCATTCATGGCGCGCGGCACCTGCAAAATCAGCGGGATATGCGACCGCTGGTCATACGTTCGATGACGTATGCCGTCGCTGCAAAAATCGGTATACTTTAATTGGGGTTTATAGCGTCGGGGGCATGATGGACGGAGTTCGCGTCGGCAAGCGGGTGATCGGCGCGCAATCGCCGGTTACCATCGGCTGGGAAAACATCCCCCGGGTCGAAGGCGGCCCAGTGAAACAGTTCGTCTTCACCTGGTTCCAGCCGGTGGTGTTATTCGGGCTTATCCTATTTTGGTATTATGCGCCCAATTCGATTGCCAAGGCATCGACCGCGATCGGCATCGGTATCGGCTTTCGGGTGCTGCTGCTGGCGCTCGAATGGGTCAACCCGCGCTATGAAAGCTGGCAGCTGACCTGGAAGGAGCTGGCAACCGACCTTTTCTATGTCGGCCTCGGCTATACCGCCCTGCGCCTTGTCGACAACCAGATCGGCGACGATGTCGTCATCGAAGCCATCCGCACCAGTTTCGATTGGGACAAGATCAACTGGTTCACCGGCCTGCCGCTGCTCGTCCAGGCCTTTGCAATTTCGTTCATGTTCGATTTCGGACAATATTGGATGCATCGTGGCATGCACAACTGGTACCCGTTGTGGCTGCCGCATTCAGTACATCATTATATCACCCAGCTGAACATCAACAAAGGCGCGGTCGGCAACCCTGTCGAGCTGTTCCTGATCGGCCTCGGCATCGGCGGCTTCTTCGATTTCCTGCCACGCGCAGCGCTGCTCGCCGGCGCCATCGGCCTGTCGGTGGGCACCTATCAGCACATCAACGTTCGCTTCAACACGCCGCGCTGGTGGCGTTTCCTGTTCAATACCACCGAACATCACAGCGTTCACCATTCGCGCGATTTCGAAGCGACCCGCAGCAACTATGCCGGCACCTACATCTTCATCGATCGTATTTTCGGCACCTGCATCGACGGCGAAGCCGAACTGCTCGGCATGGAGGGCGGGCGCCGCATGTCGATCCGCGAACAGATGACCTATCCATTCACCGAAGGGTGGAAAACGCTGAAGGAACGCTTCAGCCGGCCGGCAGCGCTCCCGGCAGAATGATCTGACCGCTGCCCCCCCCTCGCTGCTTCACGTGCACAGCGAACGGTTCTTTCAAACGGAGGCCATGTGAATCTGGGTTTCATCGATCGCATCTGGCATGTCAGGGGCAGCCTGGCACTGGCCCCCGGCCAATCCGGCCATGACGCCTTCGACCGGCTCGAACCCCTGTTCCAGCAGACCGGCACCAGCCATGAACGCGCCGACAACCTGCTGACCTTTCGAAAAAAAGACTCCGCCGCCCAGGACAAGATGGCGGTTTTCGACAATGGCGTGTTGCGCATCGAAAGCGCCACGATCTGCCCGATGCTGCATTACGACCTGACCAGCCGCGCCCTGCTGTTCTGCTTTGTGGCGCCGCTGTTCTTCCTCGGTATCGCGGGGCTGACGCTTGCGATCAACAAGCTCGAACAGCCGGCGGCTGAAGCGGCAGCCAAGGCCGAAAAGGCGACGAAAAAAGCCAAGGTCGAAAAGCCGCCGGCGCAGCTTCATCCCTTCGACAAGGCGCTGGGCGCTCCCGAACCCGACCGGAAAAAGAAAAAGAGCCCCGACAAGAAACCGACGGCGACACCCGCCTATGTCTTTGCCGGAATCTTTGTCGCGCTCTATCTGATCGGACGATTCCTCGAAGACTGGCTCGTCAAACGCCTGTTCCGCAAACGCTTGGCCGGCTGATCCGCGCTGCCGCTCCGACACCGGTCGGGGAAGCGGCGGCAATAGCGATGACGAATGTCTCGGTCATGTCGGGATACTCACCAGCGCGCACGTCTCTGCCGGGATCGACTTCTGGTCAAGCAACAGCAATTACCGCAAAATCCGGATGCTGGCGGAAAGCCCGCGCGGCAAAGCGAACCGCGGCCCGGGCCTTGGCCCTGCGGCGGCTGCGAGTGAAGGGCTTCCGGTTGCTGAGCGATCGTTCGGTTGGCCGAGCGCCCGCCATCGTTCGCTCCTGTGTGCGATCATGTGAGCCCTTTTGAGAGCAGGTTGTCACCTGGCGGACAAGGCAGCACACGGCGAATGGATACTCCGGCGCTTATGATCCTGCCGCTATGCGCGGCGTCCGCACAGCACAAAGCCTCGCCGGATTTCTCTGGCGAGGCTTTGCAAGTTGATATGGTTGCGGGGACAGGATTTGAACCTGTGACCTTCAGGTTATGAGCCTGACGAGCTACCGGGCTGCTCCACCCCGCGACAAAAGCAAAACACGCCGCAAGG
>JBILPK010000133.1:0-9665 GCA_044373875.1 Polymorphobacter sp. | reverse complement strand
AAGCGTCGCCACCTGTGCGACCAGCGCCGAAACGACACGCTGCAAATCCGCCAGCGGCAGCGCATCAACCGGGTCTGAGCCAGAACGAGTCACCGGCAGTGTGAATCACACCCAGACCAATCTGGGAAGACCCCACGCACAGGAATCTGCCCCGGTTACGTGTGGCAATGAAGCAATCGGTTTTTATCCGGTCGGGATTTTTGTGGCGTTGCGCGCGTCATTATCTGGCGTTGCTGCACAAGCAATCCAGCAACCCGCCTCGGTGGCGGCTGCGCCTGTGACTATCGCACCTTCAACCGTTGCGCCGGTTATTGCCGTGCCGCGCCCGACAGCAGAAACGACCGGCTCGCAACTGCCCGCCAATACCGAGTTGTGGGTCAGCCCCAATGCCGAAGTGAATTCCAAGCGGATCAAGCAAGGCGAAAAGTTCGATATGAGCGTCACGCGTGACGTTCTGTTGGGCGACTATATCGTGATCCCGCGCGGGACACGCGCCACGGGCCAGTTGAGCTATCGCACCGGCAAGGGCGCGTTCGGCAAGTCGGCCAAGATGGAATTCGAGGTCGTGGAGCTTGACCTGAACGGGCGCATGGTGCCGTTGCGCGGGCACTACCGGAACGAGGGGCAGGGCAACACCGGGGCGACGGTCGCAACTGCTGTCGCTGTCGGGGTGTTTTCGGTTTTCGTGACGGGCCGTAGCGCCGTTGTGGCACAGGGAACGGAATTCCGCGCCTATACAACTAATGCGCTGCCGATCCAGCTAGCGGCTTCCGCGCCGGTTCTCGCCGCGCCGGTTGCGGATAACAAGCCCGAAGCCTTCATCATGCCGGACCCGAAGCGCAATAACTGACAGACGGTGGGTGGTTGCGGGGCGGGTTGCGATTTCGTTGACAGGGCGCCGAATTGGAGCAGTTTCGCTGTCCTGCCGCCACTCACCGCTGATTGGTGTTCGGTATCATCGCTGCCGCATCCCACCTTGCCCCCCGGCCATTTCGCGCTACCCTCACCGCTAGGTCCGCAGCGGCCATGGGGAGTGCGATATGAAGCGGTTGGTCGGAACGGCGATGCTGGCGTTGCTCGCGGCGATGCCGGCGGTGGCGCAAGCACCCGCGACCACCCCCACCCCCGCCGACCCGCTCGCGCGCTTCGGGCCGCGCGCCCCCGCCGGGGCGCCCAATATCGTCATCGTGCTGCTCGATGATGTCGGTTTCGGCGCGACATCGGCCTTTGGCGGGCCGGTGCCGACGCCGGCGCTCGATGCGCTGGCGCGGACGGGGTTGCGCTACAATCGCTTCCACACCACCGCCATCTGTTCGCCGACGCGCTCATCACTGCTGACCGGGCGTAACCCGCATGCCACCGGCGTCGGCGCGGTGATGAACTCGGTCGATGACCGGCCGGGATATGGCGGATTTCATGGCAAGGACACCGCGACCATCGCCACCGTGCTGCGCCAGAATGGCTACAGCACCGCGGCCTTTGGCAAATGGCACCAGACCCCCGATTGGGAAGTTTCCCCCATCGGGCCGTTCGATCGCTGGCCGACGGGGGAGGGGTTCGACACTTTCTATGGCTTTCAGGGCGGGGAGACCGACCAGTTCGACCCCAGCCTGTTCGAGGGCACCACCGCCATCATGCGGCCGCCGGGTGCCGGCTATCACCTGAGCGAGGACCTGGCGGTGCGGGCTTCAGCCTGGCTTCGCATCCAGCACATGCTGACCCCCGACAAACCCGCCTTGCTGTATTTTTCCACCGGCGGCGCGCACGCGCCGTTGCAGGCGCCGCGCGACTGGATCGACCGCTTCAAGGGGCAGTTCGATGGCGGCTGGGACGCGATGCGGGTGGCGACACTGAAGCGCCAGAAGGCGATGGGCATCGTGCCGGCGAACACCGACCTGACCGCGCGTGATGCGCAATTGCCGGCGTGGGAGACGCTGAGCCCCGACCAGCAGCGGCTCGCGGCGCGGCAGATGGAGGTGTATGCTGCCTTCCTCGCCCACACCGATGCGCAGGTCGGCAAGCTGATCGAGACGTTGAAGGCCAATGGCCAGTTCGACAACACGCTGATCTTCTATATCGCGGGAGACAATGGCGGCAGCGGCGAGGGCGGCTTGCCGGGCAGCGGCAGCTACATGGGCGCGATCCAGGGCCTGCCCGAAACCGATGCGATCCGGATGGCGGGGATGGAGGCGATGGGCGGGCCGGGGAGTTACCCGCATTATTCGGCCGGCTGGGCCTGGGCGCTGGGGGCGCCGATGCCGTGGATGAAGACGGTGGCGTCGCATCTCGGCGCGACGCGCAACGGCATGGTGGTGAGCTGGCCCAGGGGGATCAGCGCGCCGCCGGGGCTGCGGACGCAGTTCGGCCATGTCAACGATATCGTGCCGACGATCCTGGAGGCGGCGCGGGTGGCGGCGCCGGCGGTGGTCGACGGGATCAGGCAGAAGCCGATCAACGGGACGAGCCTTGTCTACAGCTTCAACGACGCCAGGGCGCCCGAGCGGCATGTGACGCAATATTTCGAAGTGTTCGGGCACCGGGCGCTTTATCATCAGGGCTGGATGGCCTCGGCGTTCCACACGCGGCTGCCGTGGAAGGCGTTTTCGCTCGAACAGAAGAGCTTCGATGCCGACAAATGGGAGCTTTATGATCTGCGCCGCGATTTCTCGCAGGCGCATGATCTGGCGGCCAAGGAGCCGGCGCGGCTGGCGGAGATGAAGGCGCTGTTCATGGCCGAAGCCGCGGCGAACGATGTGCTACCGCTCGCCAACATCATCGTGTCGACCGGGCGCGGGCTGCCGTCGATCCCGGGCAAGCGCACGGTGATGCGCTTTGGGCCGGGGACGACGGGGATTCCGGAATCATCGCTGCCCAAGACGTATAATCGCTCGTTCAGCGTGACGGCGACGCTGGATACGGCGGCAGGTGCGCAGGGCGTGGTCGCGGCGCTGGGCGGCAGCAGCGCCGGCTGGTCACTGTGGATTGATGGCGGGGTGCCGGTGCTGAGCTATCGGCTGTTCAATATCCAGACGGTGACGTTGCGCGGGCCCGCGCCGCTGGCACCCGGCGCGCACACGCTGCGCTTCGATTTCGATTATGATGGCAAGGGCTTCGGCAAGGGCGGCACGGTGCGCTGGAGCATCGACGGCGCCGCGGCGGGCAGCGACCATGTGCCGGCAAGCCCGCCGGGGCTATATACGATCGACGAGAGCTTCGATGTCGGGCGCGATCGCGGCTCGTCGGTGGCGGAGTATCCGGCGGCGGAAGGTTTCGGGTTCACCGGCGGCACGATCGGCGAGGTGGTGATCGAGGCGCGCTAACGGCAGAATTGCCCGCCGCGCCTGCCGCGGGCGGCCTGGTCGAAGTGCAGGTGATCGGCGTGGGCGGCGTTGTAATCGGGCGACAGGACGGTCGCGAACACCCCGCAGGCGCCGTCGCGCACCTCGCGCAGGAAGGCGGCTTTCTCGGGCTTCCCGGCCCAGTCGCCGAGCACGCGCACGCGGCGCCCATCGGCGAGGCGGAAGCCGGCGATGTCGATGGCGTCGGCGGTAGCGTGCTCGCTCCAGTTGCGGCTACCGGCGATGCGGCGGCAGTTGAAGCTGCCGACATGGTCGATGCGGGTGACGGCAACCCCGAAGTGGCGGAGCGCCGCTGGGCGGACGATCTCGCGTTCCCAGACGAGCAGCGCCGCGGCGACAGGGCAGGCAACGGCGGGTGCATCGGGGCCGAAGCGCGCGCCGGGGCCGGGTTGCAGGCGCACGCCATCGGCATAACCGCAGCGCGGTCCGGTGATCGGCGGCAGCGCGGTGAAGGCGGCGCCGGCGTTCGCCAGCAGGCGCCGGCACGCCGGGGCATCCTCGGTCAGGCGGGTGATCTTGGTGCCGGTAAACGGCCCGATCGGCGCGGCGAGCGACAGCGGCGTCCAGGGCAGGCGCTCGGGGTGGCGGCGCTGCAGGTCGCGCACCAAGATGAACGCGACGAGCGCCAGGGCGAGCAGCAGCAGCGCCTTGATGAGACGGGAAATGGCCATTCGCGCCACAACGCGGCGCACGGCTATTCGATGCCGATGATTTCCACCGGCTGGCCGGCCAGCGTCACCATGTCGCCGATGCTCTTGCCGACCATGGCGCGGGCCAGCGGCGAGACATGGCTGACGCTGCCCTGCGCCGGATCGGCTTCGTCGTCGCCGACGATGGCGTAGGTCTGCTGGCGGCCGTCATCGCGTACGAAGCTGACGCGGCTGCCGAAGCGGACGGTGTCGTCGGGGGCGCGGGCTTCGACGAGCTGCGCCGAGGCGCGGCGGGCGGACCAGTAGCGCAGGTCGCGGGTGGCGCGCGCCATGGCGCTGCGATCGGCGCTGATCTCCCCGGCACTGCGCGCGGCATCATAGGCGGCGCGCGCGGCGGCAAGCTCGGCCTCGATCTGCGCGAGGCCGGCGGGGGTGACGAGGTTGGCGTGCGCCGGGATCGGCCGATCGGGCAGATCGGCGGCAACGGCTTCGGCGTCGGATTCCTTGGTGAAGGCTACACTCATGCGCCGGATATGGTGGCGGCGGGGCGTTTGCGCAATCGCGGCGGGGTGTTAGCGTGGCGGCGATGCTGCGCCTGTTTCTCGCCCTGTTGCTTGCTGCCCCGGCGGCGGCCGAACCGCTCGCCGATCTGGTCGCCGGGCGCACCGCGGCGACGACGGGACTCGCCGGGCTGGTGGTCGTGGTCGCCGACCGGAAAGGGATCGTACGGGCGCAGGCTTACGGCCAGGCCGCCGTGGACCCGGCCCGCGCGCTTGCCCCCGAAACCCCGTTGCGGGTGGCGTCGGTATCGAAAGCCGTTGTCGCCATCGCTGTCATGCGGCTGGTCGAAGCGGGCACGCTCGATCTCGACAGCGATGTATCGCGCTGGCTCGGCTGGCGGCTACGCCACCCGGGCTTTCCCGACGCGCCGGTGAGCTTGCTGCAATTGCTGTCGCACACGTCGGGGGTCAGCGACGGCCCGGGCTATAATTTCCCGCTCGGCGAACGGCTGCAGGACAAGCTGGCCGAGCATTGGGCGGCGGCACCGGGCACGCGCTTTGCCTATGCCAACCTCAACTATGGCATCGTCGCCACGGTGATGGAGGCGGCGACGGGGGAGCGCTTCGACCGGTTGATGACGCGGCTGGTACTGGCGCCGTTGCAGCTCGACGCCGGTTATAACTGGAGCGGCGCGAGCGATGCCGCGATCGCCGCAGCCGCCACGCTCTACCGCACCGGCCGCGATGAAACCGACTGGCACCCCGATGGCCCCTGGGTGGCGCAGGTCGACGATCTGAAGGGGGGGCGGCCGTGCCCGGTGCGCAGCGCCGATAATTGCGACCTGTCCGCCTATGTCCCCGGCAGCAACGGCACGCTGTTCGGCCCGCACGGCGGCCTGCGCATCTCGGCGCTCGGGCTGGCGACCATCGGCCGGATGCTGCTGCTCGACGGCAAGGTCGATGGCGTGCGCATCCTCAAGCCTGCCTCGGTGCGCACGCTGATGACCCCGGTATGGCAGGCAAGCGGGCGACCGCAGGATGACACTTATCAGGGCCAGATGTTGTGCTACGGCCCCGGCCTGCACTGCCTCACCGGAGGCCAGGACAGCCCGGTCGCCGGGGCGCGCTGGTGGGGGCATCTCGGCGAAGCCTATGGCCTGCTCGCCGGGCTGTGGGTCGACAAGGCCGGCAAGCGCGTGCTGGTCTATGCGCTCACCGGCACGCGCGACGATCCGTTCAAGCCGGCGCACCGCTCGGCCTTCAGTGCCGTCGAGGAAAATATCCTCATCGAACTGGCGGCAACCCCGCCGCATTAAACTGGCGGCAAAGCCGCCGCATTAAACTGGCGGCAAAGCCGCTGGGGCGGTAAAAGGCCCGCGCAACCCAAGTGGAGAGCGACGATGATCGGCTATGCCATGCTCGGCACCAATAACCAGGACCGGGCCAACAGCTTTTACGATGCCGTGTTCGGTGCCATCGGCGTCGGCCGGCTGATGACCTTTCCGTCGGGCGGCATCGCCTGGGGGGTCGATTGGGGCGTGCCGATGATCGCGGTGGGCGCGCCTTATGACGGCGCTTCGGCAACGGTGGGCAATGGCTCGATGCTGGCGCTGACGCTCGATAACCGCGCCAAGGTCGACGCCCTGCATGCCGCCGCCATCGCTGCCGGCGGGGCCGACGAAGGCGCCCCCGGCGTGCGCGGCGAGGAAGGCCCGCAGGCTTTCTATGGCGCCTATTTCCGTGATCCCGATGGCAACAAGCTGTGCGCGTTTCGCGTCGGTCCGGCATGAGCCGGGCGGGTCAGGTCGCAGCCTTCTGACGACCAACCTTGAAATCGTCACCGCCGATGTGAAGGCGCGCGACCGTGACCGCTACCTGAGCGTGCTCTACGCCCCGGCGGCGGCGCGGCCGGCGCTGCTGGCACTGCACGGGCTCGATCTGGAACTGGCGCAGGTCGTTGCCTCGACAAGCGAACCGATGCTCGGCGAAATCCGGCTGGCGTGGTGGCGCGACGCGCTGACCGCGCTCGATGGCGGCAGCGTGCCGGCACAGCCTTTGCTGGCGCTGATCGCCGCCGAAGTGCTGCCGCGCGGCGTGTCGGGGGCTGATCTTGCTTTGCTCGAGGATCGCTGGCTCGGGCTGATCGGCAGTGACGATGTGCCCGACAGCCATGTCGCCGGCGGCGGCGCCCTGTTCGCGCTGCTGGCGCGGCTTGGCGGCGGTGAACCGCAAGCGGCGCGGCGGCTGGGCGAAGCCTGGGTGGTTGGCGAGCCCGCCGCCTTGCCCGTGGCACCGCCGCTGCGGCCGCTGCTCGGCCTTGTCCAACTGGCGGCGCGCGATGCGGCGCGGGCGCGCGCCGGGCAGGGGCGCGAGCCGCGCGGCAGCACGGCGCGGCAGTTGCGTTTGCTGGCGAGCGTTGCCTTGGGGCGCTGATCGGCGCTAGATCGCTGCTACAGGCTCATCCATCCGCCGGTTCGCCGGCGAAGATCGAGGATGCATGCATGCGGCGATTGCTGGCGCTCGGGGTGGCGTTGTCGGCGCTGGTGGCGGCGGGGTTCCTGTGGACCCGCGACGTGCCGGTGGCGGCCGCCGGCGAAGCGCCGATGTTCGCTGCCGATCCCGCCCCCGATGATGGCCCGTTGGAGGCGCCGGCCAGCCCGGTGACCGCTGCCGACCGCGAGACGCGGCGTTTCGGCCGTTACGACAAGGTCGCCGATGCGCGGATCAGCCGCGACGAATATCTGGTCAACCGCAAGAAGGCGTTCGCCAGGCTCGATGTGGATGGCGACGGCAAGGTCGGTTTCGACGAATATGCCGCGGTAACGGTCGCCAAGTTCGGAAAGGCCGATCGCAACGGCGATGGTGCCCTCGCCGCAAAGGAGTTCGCGACCACCGCGGTCAAGCGCAAGGCCAAGCCGGCGTGTGTCTGCGAGAAGGCGGCCGAGAGTTAGAAACACGCCGTCACCCTCGCCTGCGCGGGGGTGACGGCGTGTTTTGGAGATCGTGCGCAAGAATGGAGGTGCATGGGCTCGGCCCCTGCCCGCCGGAGGCGCCTTACTTCTTCGCCGCGATCCAGTCATCGACGCGGCGTTCGAGGATCGACAGCGGCTGCGAACCCGAGGCGATCAGCAGGTCGTGGAAGCCCTTGATGTCGAACTTGCCGCCCAGCGCGGCTTCGGCCTTGGTGCGTTCCTGCATGATCTTGAGCATGCCGATCTTGTAGCCCGTCGCCTGGCCGGGCAGCGTGATGTAGCGGCGCACTTCGGAACGCGAGCGTTGCGGCGGCTGGCGGCCAGTGGCGATCATATAGGCAACGGCTTCGTCCTCGGTCCAGCCGAGTGCGTGGATGCCGGTATCGGTGACCAGCCGCGCGGCGCGGAACAGTTCGGCATCGAGCCGCATGAAATCGGCGGCAACATCGGGGAAGGCACCGAGTTCCTTGCAGACGCGTTCGGCATAAAGCCCCCAGCCTTCGCCGAAGGCGACATAGCCGGTGACCGAGCGGAATTTGGGGCCGCCCTGCTGGCGCACCTGGATATCGCCCTGGGTGTTATGGCCAGGCACCGATTCATGGCACATCAGCGTGTAGAGCGCCGCCGGATCGGGGGTCATGCCGACGAGATGCACGAACGTTCGCGCCGGGCGCTTGCCATCGGGGCTGGGGGCGGAGGCGTGGGCGGCGCCGCCGGCGACTTCGCTGAACGCCGGTTCGCGCACGACTTCGATGCCATAGGCCGGCAGCGTGCCGAACATTTTCGGCAGCAGCGTGCGGGTGTGGGCGACGAAGGCGTTGGCGGTCTTCAGATATTCGGCGCGGGCGGCGTCGTCATAGGGCCGCGGCGGGAAGCGCGTGGCGCGATCGGCGTAAAAGGCGCTGCGATCCTTGAAGCCGGCGGATTGCGCCAGCGCATCCTGTTCGGCCTCGATGCGCGCCACTTCCGTGCGGCCGATGGCGTGGATCTCGGCGGCGGTCAGGTCGGTCGTGGTGTTGAGCTTGAGTTCATTGGCATAATAAGCCGCGCCGCCGGGCAAAGTGATGGCGCCGACCTTGCCGCTGGGAGCGGTCGGCAGCTCGGTTTTCGCCCAGGCGATGACGCGGGCATAGGCGGGCTTGAGGTCGATAATCGCGGTGCGGGCCTCGGCGAGCAGGGCGTCGGCTTCGGCGCGCGGCAGCTTGTTGGCGGTGACGAGCGCTTCGGTCTTGGATTTGACATCGGCCCACAGCGCCGCGTCCGGCCCGGCACCATAAGGCGCGCCGCTGGTCAGGCTCTCGCTGCCGCTGATGATGGTTTCGATCTGGAATTTCGGCGGGTGGATGCCGGCGGCGGCGCTGGCCCTGGTGCGCGCGATGGCGACATCGAGCACGGCGGGGATGCCGCGCAGCCGGGCGATATAGTTCTTCAGGTCGGTGACATCGGCGACATTATGGGTGTTGACGAGAAAATCGGGCAGCTGGCTGTGCGCCGAATAGAGCCGCGAATAGAAAGGCGGGCGATAGACGCGATTGGCTTCGGACATGGCGGCGCGGTCGGCCTCCAGCGCCCAGATGTCGAAGTTTACCCGAGCTTCGGGGGACAGCTTGGCGCGATCGAACTGTGCCTGCATGCGGGCGACGCTGGCCTGGCGCCATTTCAGCTGTTCGGTAGCGGCGGCATCGCCGATATCGTTCCATTTGTCGCCATTCTCCTTGACGCCAAGGCGGGTGGCGAGCTGCGGGTTGATCTTCACCCATTGCGCGAATTCGGCATCGAGAAAGGCGGTGAGGCGGGCGTCTTCGCTGGCGGCCGCCGCCGCCGTGGGACCTTGCGCCTGTGCCATGGCGGCGGGAACGAACAGCGCCGCGATGATGGCGGCGACGGAAATGGTGTTGATACGCTGCATGGCTGACCCCGGTTGATCCTTCGACCTTCCTAGGCCGAGTTGCCCGGGGGTAAAAGCCGGTTTTTCAGTCGGATATGGTTGAGGATGGCGGCGCCGACCAGCACGCACAGCGCGATCGCCGCCAGCCCGGCATCATAGCTGCCGGTGGCATCGCGGGCGACGCCGAACGCCGTGGTGCTGGCGAAACTGCCGAACTGCCCGAAGGTGTTGACGGCGGCGATGCCGACGGCGCGGTGGCGCTCGTGCAGGGTTTCGGACAGGGCGCTGAAGAACAG
>JBILPK010000132.1:0-9680 GCA_044373875.1 Polymorphobacter sp. | reverse complement strand
GAGACGACGCCAAGCCCGCCGCCCGCCGCCACCAGCCAGCCGACGCCCCGGGTGCCGAGGCCGGTCTTCAGGCCGAGAATGACCGGTGTCGAGACATAGAAGGCGTTGACCGCGCCGACGTAAAACAGCCAGACCAGGCCGAACAGCAGCACCGAGCGGTCGGAAATGGCCTTCAGCACGCTGTCATGCCGTGCGCCGGTGATGGCCCCGGCATCGGCGGCAAGCGCGCCGGTGAGCCAGCGCCGTTCATCATCGTCGAGCCAGCCGACCCGCGCCGGACTTTCGGGCAGGAACTTGAAGATGATGATGCCCATGGCCAACGCCGGGATCGCTTCGAGCAGGAACAGCCATTGCCAGCCATGCAGCCCGGCGCTGCCTTCAAGGCCCAGGATCGGCCCCGAAACAAGGCCCATGATGATCTGCGAAACCGGTTGCGCGACATAGAAACGGCTGACGGCGCGGCCGCGCCATTTCGCCGGGAACCACAGGCTGGCGTAGAATAGGATGGCGGGGAAGAAGCCGGCTTCGGCGGCGCCGAGCAGGAAGCGCAGGATGTAGAATTGCAGCGGCGTCTGCACGAACATCTGGGCGGCCGAGATCAGCCCCCAGGTGATCATGATGCGGGTAATCCAGACGCGGGTGCCGAAGCGCATCATCGCGACGTTGGAGGGCACTTCGAGCAGGGCGTAGCTGACGAAGAAGATGCCGCCGGCAAGGCCATAGACGGTGGCGGAAAAGCCGAGATCCTCGTTCATCGTCGCGGCGGCAAAGCTGATGTTGAGCCGATCGACGATGGCGACAAGATAGGCGAGGAAGATGATCGGCAGCAGCTGCCACTGCGCCTTTTTCATGACGCGATCGGGCAGGCCGCGGGCGAAATCGTCAGCCGTGATCGTCGCCATCGTCACGCTCCCACAGCCATGGTCGATACAGATCTAGCGCTTTGGCAGGGGCTGTCCAGCCGGTTCGGGATCGGTCCTGTCGATGGCGAGTGCTGCCAGCCAGGCGAGGCCATGGGCGGCCAGATAGAGGACGCCCTGCGATGCCATCAGCGCGGCAACCGCCACCGAGGCATCGCCGGTAAGGCTGACGGCCAGTGCTGCGAACAACAGTTCCTTGTTGGGCACCGGCATCCGCATGATGACCAGCCGCAGCGCGCCGAGCACCAGCCAAGTGCCGGCACCGATCGCCGGCAGCGCCACGATCCAGCTGGCGACGAGCAGGAAATGCATGGCCGTGACGCGCACGAGATGCAGCCCGAAGGTGCGCAGGTTGGCGGCAACCGGCATGGTCAGCAGCTTGTTGCGGTTGAACAAGATGGTCAGGCTGAGCCCGACGAGCAGGGTGAAGCCGATGACCAGGCGATGGATGGTGGCGGGATCGACATCGGCGGCCATGATCGTATCGGCGCCCAGCGCGACGGCGAGCAGCAGCATCAGAAGCGTGAACAGGTTGCCGGCGAGCCCCGAGGTGATGGCGACATCCTTGATGGCAGCCAGCGGCGCGTCGCGCGCCGCGGTGCCGGGGCCGTCGCCACGGCCGAGCCGGGGCGTCCGGTCGGCGGGGTCGAAGGCGATGTCGAAGCGGGTGGCGGCCCAGGCCATCATATAGGCATCGCCGGCATAGCTGAACAACGCCTCGTTCATCACCCGGCGCTTGAAGAACATCGACAGCGAACGCCAGCGCAGGCCCCACCATTCGCGATAGATCTGATAATCCATCAACGGCTGGAAGAAATAGGAGCCGAGGAACAGCGCGCCGTACAGCGGCGTGAGCGGGGTAACGGCGACCAGCTGCTGCCAGCCGACGTTGATGATGGCGCGGATCAGCAAAGCGAGGATGGCGACCGACATCACGACGCTGGCCAGCATCTGGAAGCGCTGCCCGCCAGGCGTCCGCGACCAGTCCCGCGCGGCGTTGGCGCGGGCCAGCAGCGGGCCGAGCAGATCGAAGCGCTTCATGCGCTATGCGTAGAGGCGGGAAAGCGCCGCGGCAATGCGTATAGGCGGGCAAGCGCCGCGGCCATGCGTGCCGGTCAGGCGGCCAGCCACTCCGCCAGATCGGCGCGGGCGCGCGAGACCAGCGCCGGCTTGCGCTGGTCCTTGGTCAGCGGCGCCGGCACCAGCGGCGGGAACAGCCCGAAATTGACGTTCATCGGCTGGAAGTGCTTGGCGTCCGCCCCGCCAGTGATGTGGCTGAGCAGCGCGCCCAGCGCCGTGGTGGCGGGCGGCGGGACGGGCACGCGGCCCTGGCGGTCGGCGATGGCGAAGCGCGCCGCGACCAGCCCGATCGCGGCGCTTTCGACATAGCCTTCGCAGCCGGTAATCTGCCCGGCAAAGCGGATGCGCGGGTCGAGCCGCAGCCGCAGCGTTGCATCGAGCAGCACCGGCGACTTGATGAAGGTATTGCGGTGCAGGCCGCCAAGCCGTGCGAATTCGGCCTTTTCGAGCCCCGGGATCATGCGGAACACCCGCACCTGGTCGGCGTGCTTCATCTTGGTCTGGAAACCGACCATGTTCCACAACGTGCCCAGCGCATTGTCCTGGCGCAGTTGCACCACCGCCCAGGCCCGCCTGCCGGTCGCGGGGTTGGTCAGGCCGACGGGCTTCATCGGGCCGAACCTTGGCGTGTTGCGGCCGCGCTCGACCATCACCTCGATCGGCATGCAGCCGTCGAAATAGGGGGTGTTGGCCTCCCATTCCTTGAAATCGGCCTTGGGCGCTTCGATCATCGCGTCGATGAAGGCGTTGTACTGCTCCTTGCCCATCGGGCAGTTGAGATAATCCTTGGTGTCGCCATGCTCGTTGGGCCGGTCCCAGCGCGATTGCGCCCAGGCGATGTCCATGTCGATCGAATCGCGGTGGATGACCGGCGCGATGGCATCGAAGAAGGCCAGCTGGTCCTGCCCGGTCAGTTGCTGGATCGCCTCGGCGAGCGGCGTCGCGGTCAATGGCCCGGTGGCGATGATGACATTGTCCCATTCCGCCGGCGGCAGCCCGTCGATCATCTCGCGGCGGATCTCGATCAGCGGCTCGGCCTCGATCGCGGCGGTGACGCGGCCGGCGAAATCATCGCGGTCGACCGCCAGCGCCGATCCGGCCGGCACCCGCGATGCATCGGCGGCCTGCATGATCAGGCTGCCCAGCGTGCGCATTTCCTGGTGGATGAGGCCGACGGCATTGTTGTCGGGGTCGTCGGACCGGAAACTGTTCGAACAGACGAGCTCTGCGAGCTGGTCGGTGTGGTGCGCATCGGTGCCATGCACCCCGCGCATTTCGTGCAGGATGACGGGAACGCCGGCGCGGGCGCAGGCCCAGGCGGCTTCCGAACCGGCCAGGCCGCCGCCGATGATGTGGATGGGTTTGGTCATGGCATGGCTATGCCGGCGGCGGTGGATTTTGCGCAAGGGGTCTGTGCCGCCTTCCCATCATCGAAAGCCGCCGCTATAGCCGCCGCAGCGCGGGATTCTGCCGCGACAGACCCGGTTGGATTGGACCATGGCAAGCCGCCACTGCGCGCATTTTTCGGCCTTCGATGGCCGCTCCCCCAAGGGAGGCTGCTGAACCATGCCCAAGCTGACCGTCGATGGTATCGAAGTCGAAGTGCCGGCCGGTGCCACCGTGCTCCAGGCCTGCGAGGCTGCCGGCGTCGAAGTGCCGCGCTTCTGCTATCATGAACGGCTGAGCATCGCCGGCAATTGCCGCATGTGCCTCGTCGAGATGGAAAAGGCGCCCAAGCCGGTCGCTAGCTGCGCGATGCCCGCCGCCGATGGCCAGGTGGTGCTGACCACCACCCCCAAGGTGAAAAAGGCCCGCGAAGGGGTGATGGAGTTCCTGCTCATCAACCACCCGCTCGATTGCCCGATCTGCGACCAGGGCGGCGAATGCGACCTGCAGGACCAGTCGATCGCCTATGGCAAGGGCTTCACCCGCTACCACGAGAACAAGCGCGCGGTGACCGAAAAGCACATGGGGCCGCTGATCAAGACGATCATGACGCGCTGCATCCATTGCACCCGCTGCGTGCGCTTTGCCGAGGAAGTCGCCGGTGTCGAGGAAATCGGCGCCATCGGCCGCGGCGAGAACATGCAGATAACGTCGTATCTCGAAAAGGCGGTGACCAGCGAGGTTTCGGGCAATGTCATCGACCTGTGCCCGGTCGGCGCGCTGACCTCGAAACCCTATGCCTTCCAGGCGCGATCGTGGGAATTGACCAAGACCGACGGCATCGACGTGATGGACGCAATCGGCAGCAACATCGTCATCGGCAGCCGTGGCCCCGCCGTGCTGCGCATCACGCCGCGCATCAACGATGACGTCAACGAGGAATGGCTGGCCGACAAGAGCCGCTTCGCCATCGACGGGCTGGGCGAACGCCGGCTCGATTCGCCCTGGGTGCGCCGCGATGGCAAGCTCCGGCAGGCGAGCTGGGTCGAAGCCTTTGCGGCGATTCGCGAGGGGCTCGCCGGGGTTTCGGGTGCGCAGATCGCCGGGATCGTCGGTGATCTTGCCGCCGTCGAGGACATGGTGGCGTTCAAGGACCTGCTGGCGTCGCTGGGCTCGACCCGTATCGAGGCCCGGCAGGATGGCGCGCTGCTGGCGACCACGACACGCAGCGATTATCTGTTCAATTCGGGGCTCTCGGGCATTGAAAATGCCGATGTCGTGCTGCTGGTCGGCACCAATCCGCGCCAAGAAGCACCGCTGCTCAACGTACGGCTGCGCAAGAAGGCGGCGCGCAAACTGTCGAAGGTTTACGGCATCGGGCCGTCGGTCGACCTGACCTATCCGGTCGAATGGCTGGGCGATGATGCGGCCCTGCTCGGGTCGCTGCCCGCCGCTGTGGCCGAAGCGCTCGCCAAGGCCGAACGCCCGGCGATCATCCTCGGCATGGGAGCGCTCAAGCAGCCCGGCATGGTCGCGGCGGCGCAGACGCTGGCCGAGTCGATAAATGTCGTCCGGGAGGGCTGGAACGGCTGGAATATACTGCATACGGCGGCTGCCCGCGTCGGGGCGCTCGATCTCGGCCTGACGACCGCCGATGGGGTCGCTGGCATCCTCCACGATGCGTCATTGCAGGCGCTGTTCCTGCTTGGTGCCGATGAAGTCTGCACCAGCCCGGCCAAGCATGCGTTTACCGTCTATGTCGGCAGCCATGGCGACCATGGCGTGCGCCATGCTGATGTCATCCTGCCGGCCGCCGCCTATACCGAGAAATCGGGCACCTGGGTCAACATGGAAGGCCGGGCGCAGCGCAGCCTGCGCGCCGTTTTCCCGCCGAGCGAGGCCCGCGAGGACTGGACGATCTTCCGGGCGCTGTCGGCCGTGCTCGGCGCACCTTTGGGCTATGATGATTTGCCGTCGCTGCGCGCGCGCATCGGCGCCGAATGGCCGCATCTGGCGTTCGGCGACACCGTCAGCGTCACTCCGGGCGCAGCGCTCGCCAACGCGCCGGCACCCGCCGGCCCGATCGCGCTGGCGCTCGGCAATCACTATCTGACCAACCCGATCGCGCGGGCCAGCGAGACGATGGCGGCATGCGTTGCCGAAATCTCGGGCCAGTTGCAGGAGGCGGCGGAATGACCTTCACCGGCTGGTTCCAGTCCGTTTTCGGCGATGGCCTTGGCTGGTTCATCGGCACCACCGTGCTGATCCTCGCCATCGTGCTGCCGGTGATGGTCGGCGTCGCCATGGCGGTCTATGCCGATCGCAAGATCTGGGCGGCGATGCAGATGCGCCGCGGGCCCAACGTCGTCGGGCCGTTCGGGCTGCTGCAGACCTTTGCCGATGCCGCCAAGCTGTTCCTCAAGGAAACCATCGTGCCGTCGGGGGCATCGAAGGCGGTGTTCATCCTGGCGCCGATGATCAGCTTCGTGCTGGCGCTGGCGATCTGGGCGGTGATGCCGTTCGATGCCGGGCTGGTGCTCGCCGATCTCAATGTCGGGCTGCTCTATGTTTTCGCGGTGTCGTCGATGGGGGTCTACGGCATCATCATGTCGGGCTGGGCGTCGAACTCGAAATACCCGTTCCTCGGCGGCCTGCGCTCGGCGGCGCAGATGGTCAGCTATGAAGTCTCGATGGGCTTCATCCTCGTCGCGGTGATGCTCCATGCGCAAAGCCTCAATCTCAGCGACATCGTCATGGCGCAGAAGGGCAATGTGCTGGGCATCCTCAACGGCAACATCTTCAATCCGTTGCTGTTCCCGATGGGAATCATGTTCTTCATCACCGCGCTGGCCGAGACCAACCGGCCTCCGTTCGATCTGCCCGAGGCCGAATCCGAGCTCGTCGCCGGCTATCAGGTCGAATATTCGAGCATGTCCTTCGCGCTCTTCTTCCTCGGCGAATATGCCAACATCCTGTTCATGTGCGCGCTGATCCCGGTGCTGTTCCTGGGGGGCTGGCTGCCGCCGCTCGATTGGGCGCCGCTCTATTACGTGCCGGGCTTTGTCTGGATGCTCGGCAAGATGGCCTTCATGTTCTTCGTCTTCGCCTGGGTGAAGGCCGCGGTACCGCGCTACCGCTATGACCAGCTGATGCGGCTGGGCTGGAAGGTGTTCCTGCCGCTGTCGCTGTTCTGGGTCGTGGTGGTGTCGGGCTGGCTGATGTTCGTCACCGACAAGTTCGCGACTGCTCCGGGGAGTGTTGTGCTGTGACGGCGGGCAAGCCTTATTGGCAGCAGGTAGCTCTCTTCGCAGTCTGCATATTTGTCACAAGCGTGGCAGTAGACATGATAACCGGGACCCGTGAGATATCGCACATGAGGCTGATATCGAAAGGCGTGGGTGCATTGTTTGCTAGTCTTGTCATGGCTTGGTTGATGCCGAGGATTTGGAAATGACCTCCGTTTTCCGCGCTGCCAAATCCCTGCTGCTGCTCGAATTCATCGGCGGGCTGGCACTGACGCTGCGCTATTTCTTCCGCCCCAAGGTTACGCTCAACTATCCTTACGAAAAGGGCCCGATCAGCCCGCGCTTTCGCGGTGAGCACGCGTTGCGCCGCTACCCCAATGGCGAGGAACGCTGCATCGCCTGCAAGCTGTGCGAGGCGATCTGCCCGGCGCAGGCGATCACCATCGAGGCCGAGCCGCGCGACGATGGTTCGCGCCGCACGACGCGCTACGACATCGACATGACCAAGTGCATCTATTGCGGCCTGTGCCAGGAAGCCTGCCCGGTCGATGCCATTGTCGAAGGCCCCAATTTCGAATTCGCGACCGAAACCCGCGAGGAACTGATCTACGACAAGGGCAAATTGCTCGCCAACGGCGACAAATGGGAACGCGCGATCGCTGCGAACCTTGCGGCAGACGCGCCATGGCGGTAACAGCCCGGCAACCGGCTGCGGCGGCCTGCCGCACTGTCCCTAACGCCACCTCCGCGCCTGCGGCGGCGACCTGGAATCATTTGTGACCGCTGCCGTCTTCTCCTTCTACCTGTTCGCCACCGTGCTGCTGACCGCGGCGGTGATGGTGATCGTGTCGAAAAACCCGGTGCATTCGGTGCTCTGGCTGATCGTCTGCTTCTTCAACGCCGCCGGGCTGTTCATCCTGCTCGGCGCCGAGTTTCTCGCGATGCTGCTCGTCATCGTCTATGTCGGCGCGGTCGCGGTGCTCTTCCTGTTCGTCGTGATGATGCTCGATATCGATTTTGCCGCGCTGAAATCGGGCTTTGCCAAATATCTGCCGCTCGGGCTGGCGGTTGCCGGGGTCATCCTTGCCGAAGTGCTGTTTGCTGTCGGCAATTGGGTGCCGGGCAATGGAGTTGTCATGTTCACCGAACTCGGCGGGCCGCCCGAAGGCATGTCGAACACGCAATGGCTCGGCTCGGTGATCTACACGCGCTATCTCTATGTCTTCCAGGCGGCGGGCCTTGTGCTGCTGGTGTCGATGATCGGCGCCATCGTGCTCACCCACCGCCAGCGCGTCGGCACCAAGCGCCAGAGCATCGCCGCCCAGGTGGCGCGCACCCCGGCCAATGCCGTCCACAAGGCGCAGCCGGGCATCGGCGAAGGGGTCGAGCTGTGATCGGGCTGACGCACTATCTCACCGTTTCGGCGGCGCTGTTCGTGCTGGGAGTGCTCGGCATCTTCATCAACCGCAAGAATGTCATCATCATCCTGATGTCGATCGAGCTGATCCTGTTGGCGGTGAACATCAACCTTGTCGCCTTTTCGGCCTATCTGCACGACATTCACGGCCAGGTGTTCGCGATGTTCGTGCTGACCGTGGCCGCCGGCGAGGCGGCGATCGGGCTCGCCATCCTGGTCATCTATTTCCGCAACCGTGGCACGATCGCGGTTGACGATACCGACATGATGAAGGGCTGAGCGGCGTGATTCAGCTCCTTGTTTTCCTGCCGCTGCTGATGGCGCTTGTCGCCGGGCTGGGCGGGCGCGTCATCGGCCACAAGGCTGCCAAGATCGTCACCACCGGCGGGCTGTTCGTCTCGGCTGGGCTGTCATGGGTGGTGTTCAGCCAGTTCTGGCTGTCGGGCGCGGCGGGCTATACCGTGCCGGTGCTCGACTGGATCCAGTCGGGTGACCTGTCGGTCCAATGGGCATTGAAGGTCGATACGCTGACCGCGGTGATGCTCGTTGTCGTCACCACGGTGTCGGCGCTCGTCCACCTCTATAGCTGGGGCTATATGGAGGAAGACCCGTCGCAATCGCGGTTCTTCGCCTATCTGTCGCTGTTCACCTTTGCCATGCTGATGCTGGTGACCGCCGACAATCTTGTCCAGATGTTCATGGGCTGGGAAGGGGTGGGGCTCGCCTCCTATCTGCTCATCGGTTTCTGGTACACCAAGCCGAGCGCCAATGCCGCGGCGATCAAGGCGTTCGTCGTCAACCGCGTCGGCGATTTCGGCTTTTCGCTTGGCATTTTCGCCACCTTCATGGTGTTCGGCAGCGTCTCGATCGACACCATCCTCGCCGCCGTGCCCGGCCAGGCGGGGGCGACCTTCTCCTTCCTCGGCGCGCGCTTCGACGTGATGACGACGATTTGCCTGCTGCTGTTCGTCGGCGCGATGGGCAAATCTGCACAATTGGGCCTGCACACCTGGCTGCCCGACGCGATGGAAGGCCCGACGCCTGTATCGGCGCTGATCCATGCCGCGACGATGGTCACCGCCGGGGTGTTCATGGTCTGCCGCCTGTCGCCGATGTTCGAAGCCAGCCTGACAGCGCAAACGGTCGTCACCTATGTCGGCGCCGCGACGGCGCTGTTCGCAGCATCAGTCGCGCTGGTGCAGACCGATATCAAGCGCGTCATCGCCTATTCCACCTGCTCGCAGCTCGGCTACATGTTCTTCGCCGCGGGCTCGGGTGCCTATGGCGCTGCGATGTTCCACCTGTTCACCCACGCCTTCTTCAAGGCGCTGCTGTTCCTTGGCGCCGGCTCGGTCATCCATGCCATGCATCACGAGCAGGACATGCGGTTTTACGGTGGCCTGCGGAAGCACATCCCCGTCACCTTTGCGTTGATGACCGTCGGCACGCTGGCGCTGACCGGCTTTTTCTTCACCGCGGGCTATTATTCGAAGGATGCGATCCTCGAAGCCGCCTTCGCCAGCGGCACCACGCATGGCCAGTTCGCCTTTTTCGTCGGCGCGCTGGTGGCGCTGCTGACCAGCTTCTATTCGTGGCGGCTGGTGTTCCTGACCTTTTACGGTGCCCCGCGCT
>JBILPK010000291.1:0-3406 GCA_044373875.1 Polymorphobacter sp. | reverse complement strand
AATATGGGCGAATATCTCAACGCTGCTGAGCGATACGCTCGCTTGGCATTAAAGGCGCAGGGCAACAGCAGAGCAACGCTCGAGGCGCTCGCTAAGCTGCACCAGCCGCGTGAGCAGACAGTGCGGCATGTGCATGTGAACCAGGGCGGGCAAGCGATCGTCGCCGAGCAATTCCATCATCACACAGGGGGCGGGCAAAATGTCGAACCAGCCGAACAATCCCATGCAACCGGCGATACTGGCGCAAGCCCCGCGTTGCTTGGCCAAGACGCGATCGGGGACGCCATGCCAAGCCCCAGCGGTATCAGGCCGGCGGCGATGTCGGATGCACGGCGGGACTAATCCCGGCGCGCCGATCGGCAATGGCAATGCGTGGAAACATGGCGCGCGCTCGGCGGAAACGCGGGCGGCATTAGCTATGATCAGCGATCTTGGCGCATTGATTTAATGGGCATGATGAATTGATAGCCACCAATCAACACAGTTGTGCAAAGCGTTATCGCGCCGCGCTAATGAGGACGAGACGGAATGCTCCAACAACTTGACACCGCAGACAGCGTGCGCCGCGAGGTCGCCCCCCGCACCGCCCAGAAGCACAAATCCGAGCTGGGCCAGTTCATGACCCCTTCGAGTGTGGCCCGCTTCATGGCGGGCATGTTTCCGCCCAGCGCCCTGCAGATGTGCCGTTTGCTGGATGCAGGCGCGGGCGTCGGTGCCCTCTCCTGCGCCTTCCTTGACCGCTGGGTGGCAGGTGGCTTCGGCTTCAAGGCAGTAGAGGCGACGGCCTACGAGGTGGACGAGAAACTGCGCGGGCACCTCACGCAGCACTTAGCGGCCTACAGCAAGGTCAAGGCCGACGTCATCGCCGGGGATTACATCGAGCTGACGACCGCCGAGGGTATGCAGGCCAAGGGCTACACCCACGCGATCCTCAATCCGCCCTACAAGAAGATCAACAGCAATTCAGCTCACCGGCTGGCCTTGCGCTCTGTCGGCATCGAGACGGTGAACCTGTATTCGGCCTTCGTGGCGCTGGCCGTGGCACAAGCTGCACCAGGCGGCCAGATCGTGGCGATCATCCCGCGCAGCTTCTGCAATGGGCCGTACTACCGCCCGTTCCGTGACTTCATTCTTGAGCGTGCAGCCATCCGCCACGTGCACCTCTTCGAGTCGCGCAATAAGGCGTTCAAGGACGATGAAGTGCTGCAAGAGAACGTTATCATCCGCCTTGAGCGAGGCGGTCAGCAGGGGCCGGTGACGATCACCACATCGACGGACGACAGCTTTACCGACCTTGCGACCAACGAACACCCATTCGAACGGATCGTGTTCCTGGATGACCCCGAGCGGTTTATCCATGTGCCAACCACCACCGAGAAAACCGCCATCGAGCTATCTCCCGCTGTGCGCTACTCGTTGGCCGATCTGGGCATCAAAGTATCGACCGGCCCCGTGGTGGACTTCCGCCTTAAAGAGCAACTGCGCGACATGCCCGAAGAGGGCGCGGTACCTCTGATCTATCCCGGACATCTGAGCATCACCGGGACGATCTGGCCAGTGCCAGGTATGAAAAAGCCGAACGCGATCATGCGCAACGCCGAGACGGAAAAGTGGCTTTATCCAAGCGGCTTTTATTGCGTGGTGCGCCGGTTTTCATCGAAGGAAGAGAAGCGCCGCGTGCTGGCAAGTGTGGTTGATCCCGCAGCCTTTGCCGGCCATGCCATGCTGGGCTTCGAGAACCACATGAACCTGTTTCACGAGAACAAGCGCGGTTTGCCGGAACTGCTGGCCCGAGGGCTGGCCGTGTTCCTGAACACCGCCGCCGTGGACGAGAGCTTCCGTCGCTTCAACGGCCACACGCAGGTCAACGCAACCGACCTCAAGCTGCTGAAGTACCCGAGCCGTGAGGCGCTAATCGAACTGGGAAAGTGGGCCAAGCAGCACAGCGAAATCACGCAGGAAATGATTGATGAACAACTAGGAAAACTGAATACATGATCGACAATAAAAACGACCACATCAAGGCCGCCCACCAAATCATTATTTCACTGGGCCTTCCCCGCGCGCAACAAAACGAGCGATCCGCCCTCTCGCTGCTGGCTTTGCTGAACCTCACGCCCGGCAAGCCGTGGGCACAGGCAGAAAACCCGCTTGTGGGCATCACGCCCATCATGGATTGGGCACGTGAGCACTACGGCAAGGAGTACGCGCCGAACACCCGCGAGACGTTCCGACGTCAAACCATGCACCAGTTCTGTGACGCTGGCGTGGCACTCTACAACCCGGACAAGCCAGGCCGGCCGGTGAATAGCCCGAAGGCGGTCTATCAAGTCGAACCCGCAGCCCGCAAGCTGCTGCGCAGCTTCGGGACGGCCATGTGGCACAACAACCTCGCCGCCTATCTGGCTGAGCGTGAAACGCTGGTCGCTAAGTACGCGAAGGAGCGCGAGCAGAACCGCATCCCGGTTGAGATCGCACCGGGGAAGGAAATTACCCTCAGCCCTGGCGAACACAGCGAACTTATCCGGGCCATCATCGAGGATTTCGCGCCCCGCTTTGCGCCGGGTAGCAGGCTGGTCTATGCCGGGGACACCGGCGACAAGTGGGGTTACTTTGACGCCGCGCTGCTGGCCGAGCTGGGTGTGGATGTGGACTCACACGGAAAGATGCCCGATGTGGTATTACACTTCACTGAGAAAAATTGGCTGTTGCTCGTCGAATCCGTTACCAGTCACGGCCCTGTAGATGGCAAGCGCCACGCAGAACTTGCTAAGCTTTTTGCTAACTCCAAGGCAGGGCTAGTTTATGTCACCGCCTTTCCGAACCGCTCCATCATGGGCCGCTACCTTGGCGAAATAGCATGGGAGACGGAGGTGTGGGTGGCCGATGCGCCGTCCCACCTGATCCACTTCAACGGCGTGCGCTTCCTCGGCCCCTATCCGAGCGAGAGCTGACGCAATGACGAACAGCCAAGTCCACCCGCAAGGATGGATTTTTCTTTCCATCGCGTCGAAGTATGAAGAGCGGGCCAAACAGATGCGGGCCAAGCGTGACCGCGAGTACGAGAACCTCTACGAAGAGGCCGCCACCGATGAGCGATGGGTGGGCGACCTGGGCGAGATGGTTTTCAACTCGTGGTTCAAGCACGAGGGCATCCAAGGCTTTGAGTGGATTCTGGACAATGCAGCCGGCCAGCCCGACTTCGTGACTGCCCCGAACATCCGAATCGGGGTCAAGACCGTGAAGCGCCAGGGGCCGCCCCTAGTGGACTACACCGCCCAAATCACGGCCCGCCATGCAGAGGAACCCATCGACCAGTTCTTCTTCATGACCTACGAAATCGCCAAGTGTCGAATGTGGCTGCTAGGCGGCATCGACCGCGAGCGTTTCCTGCAGGAAGCCCGCT
>JBILPK010000131.1:0-9720 GCA_044373875.1 Polymorphobacter sp. | reverse complement strand
TCGCACCAGTCCTTGATATCGCCGAGAAGACCATCGGGCATGTTCTGGTGGACGCCGCCCGGGCGGAAATAGGCGGCGTGGAAGCGCGCGCCTGACACCCGCTCGTAGAATTCCATCAGCTTTTCGCGTTCCTCGAACAGCCACAGGATCGGCGTCATCGCACCGACGTCCATCGCATGCGTCGTGGTGTTGAGGATGTGGTTAAGAACGCGGGTGATTTCCGCAAACATCGTGCGGATATATTTCGCACGCAGCGGCACCTCGATGCCCGCCAGCTTCTCGATGGCCAGCACATAGCTGTGCTCCATGCACATCGGGCTGACATAATCGAGGCGGTCCATATACGGCAGCGCCTGCAAGTACGTCTTGTATTCGATCAGCTTTTCGGTGCCGCGATGCAGCAGGCCGATATGCGGGTCGCAGCGCTCGATGATCTCGCCATCAAGCTCCATCACCAGCCGCAACACGCCATGCGCCGCCGGGTGCTGCGGCCCGAAGTTGATCATGTAGTTCTGTATGCTGTTCGCCGGATTGACCGGCGGCAACAGGTCGGCGGTATCCTGCGCTGTCCAGGCGGCGCCGGCGGGGGCAAGATCAGCCATTGGCAGCTCCTGATGTCGGCTTTGCCGCTCCGGCGACGCCGAGCGCCTTTTCATCGCCCGGCAACACGTAATCGGTGCCTTCCCACGGGCTGAGGAAATCGAAACTGCGGAAATCCTGCGCCAGCTTGACGGGCTCATAGACCACCCGCTTGTGCTCTTCGGAATAGCGCAGCTCGACATGGCCGGTCAGCGGGAAATCCTTGCGGAACGGATGGCCCTCGAAGCCATAGTCGGTGAGAATCCGGCGCAAATCGGGGTTGCCGTCGAACAGCACGCCATAGCAATCCCAGGTCTCGCGCTCGTACCAGCCGGCGACGGGCCAGACCCCGGTCAGCGACGGCACCGGGGTGCGCGCATCGGTCGTCACCTTGACGCGCAGCCGCAGGTTCTTCGCCATCGACAGCAATTGGTAGACGATATCGAAACGCTCGATCCGGTCGGGATAATCCACACCGCAAATGTCGATCAGCTGGTTGAGCCGCAGCGCCGGGTCATCGCGCAACGCCGTCATCGCCGCGACCAGGCCGGCGCGGGTGACGGTCACGCCGACTTCCTCGGCATGCTCGACAATCTCGATCACCGTATCGCCAAGCAGTGCGCGCAGATGGTCGACGATCCCGTCGACCGTTGCCATCACCGGCCAGCTGGTGCGGCCGAGTTCGGGGGCGCTCATCGTTCGAAGCTCCCGACGCGGCGGATTTTCCGCTGCAAGGCGAGGATGCCATAGAGCAGCGCTTCCGCGGTTGGCGGGCAACCCGGAACATAGATGTCGACCGGCACGATGCGGTCGCAGCCGCGCACCACCGAATAGCTGTAGTGGTAATAGCCGCCGCCATTGGCGCAGCTGCCCATCGAGATGACATAGCGCGGCTCGGCCATCTGGTCGTAGACGCGGCGCAGCGCCGGTGCCATCTTGTTGCACAGCGTGCCCGCGACGATCATCACGTCGGACTGACGCGGGCTGGCGCGCGGGGCGACGCCGAAGCGCTCCAGATCATAGCGCGGCATGTTGGTGTGCATCATCTCGACCGCGCAGCAGGCGAGCCCGAAGGTCATCCACCACAGGCTGCCGGTGCGCGCCCAATGGAACAGGTCTTCGGTCGAGGCGACCAGAAAGCCCTTGTCGGCGACTTCCTGGCTGATATCGCCCAGAAAACCGTCGCGGTTGCTCGCCGGCAGCGTGAGGCCGCCCACAAGTGCCGGTGCCGTATTGTCGCTCATCACTCCCACTCCAGCGCTCCGACTTTCCAGGCATAGGCAAGGCCGAGCGCCAGTTCGGCAAGAAATTCCATCATCGCCCACCAGCCGGCCTCACCGCTCCAGTGCAGCGAGATCGCCCAGGGGAACAGGAAGGCCGCCTCCAGATCGAAGACGATGAACAGGATGGCGACAAGGTAGAAGCGCACATCGAACTGGCCGCGGCTGTCAGAAAACGCCGGAAAACCGCTTTCATATTCGGACAGCTTGATCGTGTCGGGCTTCGACGTGCCCGCCAGCTTCGACACCACCACCGGCGCGCCGACGAAGATGAACGCAAAGACGATGCCCACGACAAAGAACAGCAGGATCGGCAGATAATGTTGGGCAATGCCGGACATGGGCGCGCAATGCTTTCAAACGATGGAGTCGCAACGCGCGCCTTCTATGACGGCCCCTGCCGGCAAGCAAGGGCGCTTGCGGTCACACCGGCCTCAATCCTCGGGTTCCGGATAGGCAAACGGATTGGTCTCGGCCGGCTGGGTCGGCACCAGCCGCGGCAGCGGCTCGGCGCGGTTGGCGGCGTTCCACAGGAAACTTGCCATGATCACCGCGGCCTGGCGCAGATCGGCGGCCTTCATGTGATCGAAGGTGTCGATGTTGGTGTGGTGGACGCGGCTGTCATAATCGAGCGGGTCCTGGATGAACTGATACCCCGGCAGGCCGACCGATTGCATGAAGACATGGTCGGTGCCGCCAGTGCGGCTGTTGACTACCGCGGTCGCGCCCATGCTGGCAAAGGGCGCCAGCCACTCGCGGAAGATCGGCGCCACCCCGGCATTGCCCTCGGCATAGATGCCACGGATCTTGCCCGAGCCATTGTCGAGGTTGAAATAGGCGGCGAGCGCGCTGTAATCGCTTTTCGGCGTCACCGGGTAACGCCGCGCCCAGCCCGACCAGTCACCGGCCTTGAGTTTTTCGGGGTCGGTTTCCTTTGGCCGGGCGGCGAGATGCTGGTCGATATAAGCGAGGCTGCCGAGCAGGCCCTGTTCCTCGGCATTCCACAGCGCGAAGCGGATGGTGCGCTTTGGCTTGGCCCCCAGGCTGGCGAGGATACGCGCCGCTTCCATCACCACGACGCTGCCGGCGCCATTGTCACTAGCCCCATCGCCCGCCACCCAACTGTCCAGATGCGCGCCGGCCATGACATAGCCGGCCTTGGCATCGCTGCCTGCGATTTCGGCGATGATGTTGTTGGCGTTGGGATCATCGGTGTGGAACTTGACGCGGGAATCGATCTCCAGCGTCACGCGGTCGGACGCACCGGGCACGTTGGTCTTGGCGAGCCGGGCCAGCCGGCGGTAATCCTCGGCAGCGAGTTCGATGCCCGGTACCTGGCGCTGATCCTCGAGCCGATAGCCATAGCCTTCGCCATGCAGCAGGCCGCCGTCGCGATAGGATTGCTTGACATAGACGAGCGCGCCTTCGGCCTTGAGAAAGGCATCGAGCTTCATGTCATAAGCGCTGCGCTTGGTTCGGCGGTCGGCGGCGCTGCTGTCGGTGATCGGCTGGTCGAACGTATCGAGCTTGCGTATCTCGTCGTCGCTCAACCGCTGGAACGCCGGCTTGCCGGGCTCCGACCCTTCGCTCGGCCGCGACACCAGCACGATCTTGCCGGCCAGCTTGCCCTTCCAGCGCGCGAAATCGGCTTCCTTGGCAATCGGCGCGACGATGATGTCGGCGGTCACCGGCCCGGCGGTGCCCGGGGTGAAGGCGATCGGGATAGCACGCAGCGTCAGCACGCGCGGCACCGTCATGCGGACGTTGATCGCCTCGATCGACCAGCCGCGCCCGAACAGGAACGGCTCGGCATGGACATTGCTGAGGCCCCAATCCTTGAAACGGCCTTGCGTCCAGCGCTCGGCGGCGCGCATCGCCGGCGAATTGGGGATGCGGCCGCCGATGCGGTCGGTCAGATACTGGGCGGTCAGCATGATCTCGCCATGGTTCATGCCGGCATCGATGATCCGCGCCGTCAGGTCGGGCGCCTTGGGGGCATCGGCAGCGACAGCAGGCACGGCAAGGAAGGCCAGCGCGGTGCCGGCAAGAATCAGACGCTTCACGAAATTACCCCCGGAGATCGATAATGTTACCCGCAACGCTAGCGAGCAACGCCGGGGTCGGCAAGACGGTGCGGCCAAGGCCGCTCAGCGCACAGCGCCCGCCACCAGCCGATGCAGTTTCGACTGGATATTGCCGTTGGCCGCCACGATTTCCTGCCGCCCGACCATGGCGTCACCACCGCGATAATCGGTGACGAAGCCTCCCGCCTCGCGCACCAGCAGGATACCGGCAGCGACATCCCAATATTGCAAACCCGATTCCCAGAATCCATCGAAACGCCCCGCCGCCACCCAGGCGAGATCGAGCGCTGCCGAACCGAAGCGACGCACGCCGGCGACTTCGGGCATCACCGCCGACAGGATGGTCGAAAATTCGGCGAACTTGCCATGGCCCTGGAACGGGATGCCGGTGGCGATGACGCAATCGGGCAGCTCGCGCCGCGCCGACACGCGCAGGCGGCGGTCGGAAAGCCACGCGCCCCTGCCCTTTTCGGCCCAGAAGCTTTCGCCGGTCAGCGGCTGGTGGATCAGCCCGGCAACGACTTCGCCATGGACTTCGGCAGCGATCGAAATGGCGAAATGCGGCATGCCGTGGAGAAAATTGGTGGTGCCATCGAGCGGATCGACAATCCAGCGCGCCTGGTCATCACGCCCCTTGGTCTCACCGGCTTCTTCGAGCACCAGCCCCCAATCGGGGCGGGCATGGGACAGGACTTCGGCAATCGCCGCTTCGGCAGCACGATCGGCATTGGTAACGAAATCGGCGGGGCCCTTGCGGCTGACCTGCAACGCATCGACTTCGTTGAAATCCCGACGCAGCCGCGGCGCGGCCTTGCGCGCGGCCTTTTCCATGACGGTGATCAGGGCAGAATGGGCAACCATGGTGTCTCCGCCCCACCGGCGCGCAGCGGGGTCAATGGCGGCGGGCGGCGCCAGCCGGGAAATGCGAAGCGCGAGGCCTTAGCGGCAAAGCGGCCTCCTGCCAACCGTTCAGCCGCTATTGTGCCTTTTGCAAATAGGGGAACACATCGACGTTGCGAAACCCCGGGGTCAGGCCGGCGAAATGGCGCAGCCAGAAGCCGTGGCCGCCGCCATAGACGACGAGCACGCGATCACCCGGCTTCACCAGCGAAACCAGCTTGCCGAAGATCTTGGCGTTGCGCAGGTACCACATGGCGTTGAGGTCGGCGCCGGCCTGGTTGTCATGGTCGCCGATACCAAGGATGCCGTAATAGCTGTCCATGCCGTTGAAGGCGCTGCCAGGCGTGTTCATGCGGATCAGCATCTGGCTGACGCTGCTGGTTTTCTGCGCCTTTTCAAAATCCTTCATCGCGGCGGCGACCGGCACGTTGGTGGCATCAAGCGCTCTCGTCTGGTCGAACTTGGCCGCCGCTTCCTGCACCTTGTCGAAGGGGAAATAATCGGGCTCCCCGGCCTTGGGCTGCTCATCGATGCCGTTGACGGTCTTCACGCCGGCGACCTGCGCGGTGCGATAGCCGATCTGAACGATTTCATTGGCGTCCTTCGCCAGCATCGCCGCGTCGAACCGGCCATATTCGGCGATGGCAAGATCGGGCGCCGTGCTCTGCATCTCGACCATGACATGGGTCGGCTTGAAGGTCGCGAGCGCGGTGGCGACGCGCTGCAATTCCTGCTGGCGCTGCGGGGTCAGCACCGAATCGACCTGCATGTTGTTGAGGTCGAGCCCCGGATTGCCGAAATGATAGGCGCCCAGCACCATCACTTCGACGGGTGTATCGGCGGCAACGGCAGGCGCGGCCAAGGCAAGCGCCAGACCGGCCAGCACCATCTTCATCATTCTCGCGTCCTCACCGTATTATATGTACAACACGGCGTGCGAACTGCCACCGGCCGTCAAGCGCTGTTTCAGCCGGCGTTGCCCAGCACCGGGCCAAAGGCCGCGACCCCTGCCCCCGGGCCTTGCGGATGATCCCAGACGGCGCGTACCACCGCGATGAAATCGGCACCGGCAGCGATCAGCGGCGCGGCATTGTCGGGAAAGATGCCGCCGATGGCGACACAGGGCAACTGGCTCAACACCGTCCACCACGACAGGATTTCGGGGCCGGGGCGGTAGTGGCTGGGCTTGGTGGTGGTGTCGTAGAATGCCCCGAAGGCAACATAATCGGCGCCCTGCTCGCCGGCTTCCATGGCGAGGTGGCGGCTGTCATGGCAGGTGCGGCCGATCTGGGCATCGCGCCCCAGCAGCGCGCGCGCCTCGGCGATGCTGCCGTCGGACTGGCCGAGATGGACGCCATCGGCACCGGCCTGCTTGGCAAGATCGGCGCGGTCGTTGAGCAGGAAGGCGACGTCATGGGCGTTGCACACCGGCAGCAACGCCTCGCAAGCGCGCAGGATGTCGGCATCGGGCACATCCTTCAGCCGCAACTGGAACGCCGCCACCGGGCCGCCGCCGAGCGCTGCCTTCAGGCTTTCGGTGAAGGCGGGAATGGTGATCGCCGGCGGCGAAACGACGTAAAGCTGGCATGCTGGCCGAAACTGTTTTTCGAAGCGCGCGCCAAAGCCGGGATCGAGCGCCAGCGGGTCGACATCGGGCACGGGCTGTTCGGTCACGTTCGCAACTCCTTGGCGATTGCTGCGGGTCTAGCCCCCGTCGCGCACATCGACAAGCGGCGAGGGCCGCCCTAATTTGCCGCCATGTACCAGCATATCGCCGCCGCCCTGCCCGCCGATGCCGCCGCGCGACTGGCGGCGTCGACGGGGGAAAGTCCCGGCCGCGCCGCCGCTCTGCTCGCCTCTGCCCTGCCGCTGCTCGCTGCGGCGCTGCCGGGTGCGACCGCCGACGGGCTCGACGCGCTGCTCGCCGGAGAAACCCGGGGCCTGTTGCGCCGCCTGTTCGGCACCGACGTCGATGCCATGGCGCGCAGCCTGGCCGGCGCCACCCGCAGCACCCGGGCGTCGGGGCTGGCAGCGCTGGAAACCGCCCTGCTCGCCGTGGTTGCGGGCGTTTCAGCCGCGCTGGCGGGTCACGCGTACGATCGGCCTGCGCTCATCGCGATCGCCACCGGCGGGCGCGCGGAGGCGCTGGCACAATGCCCGCCGCAACTGGGTGTCGTGATTTCCAACTTCCCCGGGCTGGCCGCGCGGATCACCCCGCCGCGCCCGGTGCGAACGAAGCAGGACAAGGCGAGCGGCAACTGGATGCTCGCCCTGGTGCGCCGGATGCGGCCGAAATAGCGGCCGATCAGTCCCCGGAATCAATCCTTGCCGAGGTAGATGTCGACGATCTTGTCGAGCATCGCCAGCGCTTCGGCGCGCGGGCGCTGGAAAGTATTGCGGCCGATGATGGAACCATTGCCGCCGCCATCGCGAACGTCGCGCGCGTCCTGGTACACCGCATCGGCGCCCTTGGCGGCACCGCCCGAGAATACCACGATGCGGCGGCCGTCGAAACAAGCCTGGCGGACGTGCGCGACCCGCTTGGCCTGGGTACCCCAGTCGCCGCCTTCATAGGCCTTGCGCGCGTCCTTCTGCTCGATATGCTCGGTCGGCAGCTTGACCTTGATGATATGGGCGCCGGCCAGCGCCGCCATGTGCGCGGCATAGGCGCCGACATCCAGCGCCAGTTCGCCGGCCTTGGAAATTTCGCCGCCGCGCGGGTATGACCAGATGACGGTGGCGATGCCGACGGCCTTGGCTTCCTGCGATAGCTCGCGGATTTCCTCCATCAGCTCGAAGATATCATCCGATCCCGGGTAGATGGTGAAGCCGATCGCCGAACAGCCGAGGCGCAGCGCATCATCGACGGTACCGGTGACCGCCTGGTTGATGCTCGTCGACCAGCTGTTCGAGCTGTTGACCTTGAGGATCGTCGGGATCTGCCCGGCAAAGGTATCGGCGCCCGCCTCGATCATGCCGAGCGGCGCGGCATAGGCCGACAGCCCGGCGTCGATCGCCAGCTGGTAGTGGTAGTGCGGATCATAGGCGGCGGGATTAACCGCAAAACTGCGCGCCGGGCCGTGTTCGAAGCCCTGGTCGACCGGCAGGATGACGAGCTTGCCGGTGCCGCCGAGCCGGCCCTGCATCAGGATGCGGGCGAGATTGGCCTTGGTGCCGGGATTGTCCGATTCATAGTTGGCGAGGATCGCTTTGACGGTCGGAGTCATGGTCATCCCTTTGTTCGGTGCAGCTGAGGTATCAACGAGGGCGGAAGTGCAGTTCGGCCACCTGGACGAAAAGCTCGAAGATCGATTCGGCGATTTCGCTGGCTTCGACTTCGGTCATCGTCGCCAGCGTGTTGGCAACCGCGCCGGTTTTCAGCGCGCCGTTTTCGACCACCGGCCCGGCGCGGGTGATGCGCGCGGTGATCTCGTTGTAGATGATGCGTTCTTCGGGGCCGAAGTCCTCGCCCTTCAGGTCACGAAAACCGCGAAACGCCTCGCCGATGCGGTCGTGGATCGTATCGGCCGAGCGCGCCAGCTTCCACGCCGCCGGATAGAGTTTTTCCCACAGGCGGTCGGTATCGATCGGCATCAGTTCCCCCGTTCCAGCGCGACGACCCCCGGCAATGCCTTGCCTTCCATCCATTCGAGGAAGGCGCCGCCCGCGGTCGAGACATAGCTGAACTGCTCCGCTACCCCGGCATGGTTGAGCGCCGCGACGGTATCGCCGCCGCCCGCCACGCTGACCAGCCCGCCGCTTTGCGTCAGCGCGCCGGCAATGCGGGCAAGCGCAACGGTGCCGGCATCGAAAGGCTCGATCTCGAAGGCACCGAGCGGTCCGTTCCACACCAAAGTGCGGCAGGTCTTGAGCGCATCAGCGAGGGCTTCGACCGCGGCTTCGCCGAGATCGAGGATCATCTCGTCGGCTTCGACTTCATGGACGTTGCAGGTCCGGTGCGGGGCGTTCGCCGCAAACTGGCGCGCCACGACGACGTCATAAGGCAGATGCACGGTGCAGCCGGCGTCTTCGGCGCGCGCGAGAATGTCAAGCGCGGTCGCCGCCAGGTCATGCTCGCACAGCGACTTGCCGACGGCGATGCCGCGCGCCGCGAGGAAGGTATTGGCCATGCCGCCGCCGATCATCAGATGGTCGACGCGGGTGACGAGATGGGTGAGGACATCGAGCTTTGATGACACCTTGGCGCCGCCGACGACCGCGGCCACCGGATGTTCGGGCTTGCCCAGCGCCTTTTCAAGCGCAACCAGTTCGTCTTCCATCGTCCGCCCGGCAAAGGCGGGGAGGACATGCGCCAGGCCTTCGGTCGAGGCATGGGCGCGGTGCGACACCGAAAAGGCATCGTTGACGTAGAAATCGCCAAGCCGGGCGAGGGCGGCGACGAAGGCCGGGTCATTGGCTTCTTCGCCGGCATGGAAGCGGGCGTTCTCGAGCACCATGATGTCGCCGGGCGCCATTGCGGCAACCGCAGCCTCGGCTATCGGGCCGATGCATTCGCCGACAAACGACACCGGCCGCCCCATCACTTCGTGCAGCGCCGGCGCAATGGCGGCGAGACTGAGCGATCGGTCACCCGGCTTGGGCCGGCCGAAGTGCGACAGCACCAGCACCTTGGCGCCGCGATCGGCGAGCGTTGCCAGTGTCGCCTGTGCCGCGAACAGCCGCGTTGCATCGGTGACCTGGCCATCGGCGATCGGCACGTTGAGATCGGCCCGGACGATGACCGTCTTGCCCGCCACATCGGGCATGTCGTCGATGGAGAGGAAACCCATGTTGCGGCTCAGAGCAGCTTGCCCATGGCGGCGGCGGTGTCGGCCATGCGGTTCGAAAAGCCCCACTCATTATCGTACCACGACACG